>CAMDJX010000007.1 GCA_945900735.1 Acidimicrobium ferrooxidans DSM 10331
TTGTCGGCGTCGGTGCGCGACGCATCGCTTGGTGTTGTACTCATTGCGTCATCACGACGGTTCACGCTACTTGCCGTGTGCCGATAGCCTGAAACAAGTGGATATCACCACCTCGACCCCGTGGAAGCAAGTGCTTTCGCTCGCGGCATCTAGCCAACAGCACACCCTTGCTCAGATGTTTGCCGCCGACGCCAAGCGCGCAAGCACAATGACGATGCAGGCAAACGTTGGCGCACAATCGCTGCTTGTGGATGTTTCGAAGCAGAACATTTCTTCCGAAATACTGAGCGCACTCCTTGATGTTGTGCGCGAGGCGGGCGTAGAGCAACGACGCGACGTGATGTTCAGCGGCGCAGTAGTAAACAACACCGAGCAGCAGCCCGCCTTGCATATTGCATTGCGCTCGAAGGCAACCTCAGACGTGTCGGCGGCGGTTGCGGCCGAGCGAAAAAAGATGACCGAGTTTGCCAACGGCGTGCGCAACGGCACGATTTGTGGAGCAACCGGCAAAACATTTACACATGTTGTCAACGTGGGCATTGGCGGAAGTGACTTGGGGCCACGCTTGGTGTGGGAAGCGCTGAGCCCGGTGGTGAAAGCCGATCTGCAGTGTCGTTTCGTTTCCAACATCGACCCACTCGGCGTGCAACAAGCGCTGCAGGGCCTGGATGCCGAGCGCACGTTGGTAGTGATGTGCTCCAAGACTTTTTCGACAAGCGAAACACTGGCTAACAGCCGCGCGATTGCTGCCTGGTTAGAAAGTGCGTTGGGCGCCGATGCGGTTGCTCAACACTGCGTGGTAGTTGCAGTAGACGCGCAGAAGGCGCGCGCACAGAACATCGCGTTCGCTCATTCGTTTGCCATGTGGCAGTGGGTTGGTGGGCGGTATTCGGTTTCTTCGGCTGTCAATTTGTGCAACGTGGTTGCCTTCGGGCCAGAAGTGCACGACCAAATGTTGGATGGCATGCGTGCCATCGACGAGCATTTCGCGTCTGCACCGTTGCAACAAAACATTCCAATGGTGTTGGGTGCTATTGGCGTTTGGAATAGGTCGGTGCTTGGCCGCGCAACGCATGCGCTCATTTCGTACTCCGACGCGCTGGCCTCGTTTGCGCCGTACGTTCAGCAGCTAGAGATGGAAAGCAATGGCAAGCGCGTGCGCACAGACGGCACGCCGGTTTCGGTTGAAACGGCGCCGGTCATTTGGGGTGGTGTGGGCACCAACTCTCAGCACGCTTACATGCAGTTACTGCATCAGGGAACCTCTGTGATCCCTGTGGATTTCATTGGCTTTGCCAAAGTGCTTGCGCAGGGCTCAGAAGAACACGACGCGTTGGTTGCAAATATGTTGGCGCAGTCGCAAGCACTTGCATTCGGTCGCACAGCAGATGGCGCGGGTGACGCTTCATTGGCCGAGCATCGCGCAATGCCAGGCAACCGCCCAAGCACCACCATCATTGCTAGCCAACTGTCGGCTGCAACCCTTGGGGCACTGATTGCCCTTTACGAGCACAGCACGTTTGTGCAGGGCTGCATTTGGGATATCAACTCGTTCGATCAGTGGGGCGTGGAGCACGGTAAACAACTTGCCGCCACGGTGGCTGCAGATATTGCCGAAGGTTCGGCAAGTGCCGGCCACGATTCTTCAACAAAATCGCTGCTTGATTGGTACTTGAAGCACCGATAAGCCACGTAGTCTTTCGGCGTGGCCGTGCAGATTTCGCAAGCAGAACGGATGATGAACTTGCTGGCGTTGTTGGTGCAACGCTCGCAACCACTGACGCTCAAACAGATTCGCCAAGAATTGGGCAACCAGTATTCGCCGAGTGACACCGCAGCCAGGGCCGCATTCGAGCGCGACAAGAATGATTTGCGACAGATGGGAATACCCATCGAGATGATCACGTTGGGCGGCGATGCGGCCGGCGAAGGCGCCTACAAAGTAGATCGCCGCAAGTTTGAGTTAAGCGATTTGCGGCTCACCGAAAGTGAAAGGGAAGCGTTGCAGATGGCTGTTGCGACCATTCGCTTGGGCGCAAGCCACGGCGACGAAGCGCTGTGGAAGTTGGGTGGCGAGCGCGCACTGAATACGCCTTCCACCAGTGTGAACGTGCAACTGGACGACAGCATCTTGCCGGCACTTGCCGCGGGCGTGGTGGAGCATCGCACGTTCAACTTCACATATAAAGGTGAGAAGCGACGCGTAGACCCATACGGGTTGTTGGCGCGAAATGGTTTTTGGTACATCGTTGGTTTCGACCACCTGCGTGGCGCGCAGCGAGTGTTCCGTGTAGATCGCATCGAAGGGAAACTGGAAGCGGGCGACAAAGGTTCGTTTCAGCGCCCCGATGGTTTCGATTTGGCGAAGGCCGTGCCAACCGAGCAAGAGATGTTGGCAGAAGGCGACAGCCAAAGCCCAACTGCCGTGGTGTTGGTAGACAAAACACTTGCCAGCCGAGTGCGCCGCGAGTTTGGCGATGGTTCGGTAGCCAAAGAACGCGCAGATGGTTCGATCGAGTTTGTTATTCCGTGCGCCAACTTGGACGCCTTTCGGTTGTGGTTGTTTGCCATGGTCGACCGGGCCGAGGTGCTGTCGCCGCCGGCAATTAGGGCCAAAGTCATCGAGTGGCTTACACAACAGGCGCGGGGCAACTGATGGCTTCGCGAAAAGTTGTGCGTAAGGGAGTAGCCAATTTGTTGTCTGGGCGCAAAGCGCGCCGCGGCCCTCGCAGCGCGGCGGAGCGTGTGTCTGGTTTGCTCGTGATGTTGCCGTGGGTGCTCGAGCGCAAACGAGTGAAGCTTGCCGACATGGCCAAACAATTCAAATTGACCGAGGCCGAATTGATGGCCGACATCATGATGGCTGCAATGTGCGGCGTGCCGCCATATTCGCCAGATGCGTTGATCGATGTGTTTGTAGACGAAGACGAAGTGGTGGCCGAAGTGCCTTCCGTATTTTCCCGACCGTTGCAACTGAACACGGCAGAAGTGTTTGCCCTTGTCACCATGGGCCAGGCCGCAATGAAATTGGCCGGCGCCGACACATCGGGCCCTCTTGCAACCGCACTAGCCAAAGTGCGGCCGCTGTTGCCCGACGACTCGATGGTGGTGGTGGACATTGCCAACATCAAGTTTCTGCCCGAGTTGCGCCAGGCCCTGAACCCCGCCGAGCAAGTGACGATTACCTACTTCGCGCCGTCTACCGCCACACGCACCGAGCGCACCATCACGCCGCGTGCAGTGTTTGAAGACGCGGGCAATTGGTATGTGTCGGCCGACGACAACTTGTCTGGCGAGCGCCGCGTGTTTCGTGTCGATCGCATCGAGGCACTCACTCGCACCGGCGTACTGGCGCCAAAGTTTGGCGAGCCAGATGAAATGGACAGCGACGGCCCCGAATGGTTTGGCGACGCAGTGCAACACGTGACGTTGCGCGTTGCCCCGCGGGCGCGGTGGGTTGTGGAGTCGTACCCCTACGTGTCGCGAGTGCAGGAAGCCGATGGCAGCAGCGTGGTGCAGATGGCGGTCAGTAGCGAGCACTGGCTGGGCAGATTGTTGTTACGGGCAGGAAGCGATGTGCAGGTTGTAGAGCCCGCCAACTTCGCCGACTTAAGCCAGCGCACGGCACGCAACGTGCTGCAGCGCTATGGCAAATAGTTATTTGGAGGCGAGTGCCTTGGTGAAGCTTTCGCGGTCGAAGTAGTCGCGCCACAGCGCAATTTTGCCTTCGCTGACCACAAATAGGCCTGCAATATCTAGCTCGATCCAGCGGCCATCCATTTCGAAGCGGTCGGTGCGTTCGTTCATGACAACGCCGTGTTCCATGTCGCCGCTGCTTACTTGGTGGTGAATGAGCCATTCAATCTTGGTTGCTTCGGCCATGAACTCGCTCAAAATTGCGATCATTGCATCTTTGCCAAACACCTTGGTGATGGGCACGTTGTCGTATTCGCAGTCGTCACTGACCATGTCCATTGCCGCAGTGAAGTGGCTTTGTTCGATGTTCTCGATGAACCGTGTGACGAATTCGCCCGGATCGGTAATGGTGCTGATGCTTGCTGATGCCATGCCTCTAGTTTGACAGGCGCACCACGCGCAATTGCGCTTATCGAGTGTGTATGGCCAACCTAATTAAGCAGAGTGTGCAACGCGGGCACGGATGCCAATCGGTGCAGCAACGGTGTAGCCGGCCATGTGCCGCTGTTCTTCGTTTTCGCCGCCCCAAAAACCGTACTCGTGATTGTTTCGTGCGTACTCTTTGCAAATTGACTGCACGTTGCATGCGTCGCACAACGAACGCGCCTTTGCTTCGCGACGATCGCGTGCCTGAGGACGCTCTACTTTTGGTGCGAAGAACAACTTCATCTTGCCCTTGCAATTTGCTTCGCGAGTCCAGTCGGATTCCTGAGTAATGGGCGTGAGCAAATCAACCGAATCGGAGACGCCAAAACGATGCTCGGCGGTGACCATTTTGATGGACGAGTTGAGCGACATTTTCGATGCCTTTCACTACTGGGTGTATTTAACACTAAGTCGCTGAAGGCTGAAATTGCAAGGAAATAACCTGTGGCGTGTGGCTCTTGGTTACAGCAGTTCGGCAGCCAGGCTGGCTACCTCGCTGCGCTCGCAGGCGGCCAGCGTGATGTGCCCAAAGCAGCGCTGGCCTGCAAAGGCATGGATGAGGACCGCGAGGGCGTTGTTCGACTCGCCCATGTAGGGGGCATCGATCTGGCTGGTGTCGCCGGTGAAGACAACCTTGGTACCTTCGCCGATGCGGGTGAGGATGGTCTTCAGCGTGGTGGGCTCCAAGTTTTGGGCTTCGTCCACCACAACAAATTGCTGCTGCAGCGATCGGCCGCGAAGAAACGTCACCGACTCCAGTGTCAGTTGACCGCGATCGGTGAGGTCGTCGATGAGGCTGCGCGCATCGCGACTGGAACGCTGATCGGTGAGCGCCACGATCGCATCATGAATTGCCGACATCCACGGGTCGAGTTTTTCGTCCAAGTTGCCCGGCAGGAAACCAACGTCTGCTCGGCCAACTGGCACGAGCGGTCGGTACACAGCCAGCCGTTCGTAGCGGCGTTGTTCCACCACTTGCTCAAGCCCGCACGCAATTGCCATCAGCGTCTTGCCCGTGCCCGCGCGCCCGTCGAGGGCGATCACGGTGATTTCTGGATCGAGCAATAGTTCGAGCGCAAAGCGCTGTTCTTTGCTTCGCGCGCGCAAGCCCCATGCCTCGGGTGGTGCTTGCGAAAGCAGTTTCAGTTCGTTGTCGGTGCAGCGGGTGAGCGCCGACTGCGAACCGGAACGCAAGACCGCAAAGTTGTTGTCGACCAGCGCGGTTGTGCCAACAACCGAAACCATCTCGACGCCGCCACTTTTGTACAGCGCGTCGATGTGCTCGACGGTGGTATCGATAGAAGTCCAGCCCATTGGCCTGCTGGAAACCGCCGCACCAACTGGCTGGTGTTCTTCTGCGATGAGGCCCATGTGGGCTGCCTTAATGCGCAGCGCCGCATCGTTGGAAATCATGCGCGTGGGCGATGTGCGCATTTGCCCAAGCGCTGCGCCAATAATCCGGTTGTCGGGAATCTCTGGGTCGAGCCCGTGCTCGATCAGCAAGTGGCGCTGAATGCCGTTCACTTCTATTTGCACCGTCCCGCCCTCGGGGGTGTCGTGCACTGCAACAGGCGTTGCAAGCGAACCGCCTGCTTTGCGTCGCAACTCTTCAATCGTTCGCAACGCTGTACGTGCGGAACGACCAACATCATCCATTCGTGTTTTCAATCCATCAAGCTCTTCAACAACAGTGAGCGGGATGACCACGTCGCAACCAACGTACGTAAACAAGCAGGCTGGGTCGGCAACTAATACCGATGTATCGAGAACGACGCGAGTGGGGCGAAGTGTTGGTGTGGCGTCGACGTGAAGAGCGAGTGTTTCGCCAGCGATGTCTGTGTGCTGGTCAGATGATGAGTCGTGAGTACGCAACAGTGCTTAGTGTTGCCGAACGGAAAATTGCAATGGTGGATACCGAGCAAGTTTTTTGTAATTTTTTGGTTTTGGGGGGTGAAAAAGGGCAATTTTGGGAAATATTTTTAAAATATTTTTCCGGTCTTTTTCGCCGGTTTTCGACCCTCTCAAACCCACTGTTTACGGGGGTGGCGAGGCTCAAATCCTTACCCGTATTGGAGTGGATTTTCGCACGCTTGAAGCCCTTACTGGATAAGGAAATGGCCCAAAATCTCAAAATTGAGGCCCCGCGAAACCCAATACCAGTATGGATTTTAGCAAATTCATTGGGTTTTTGCCCGATTTCAACCCAGGAAAAACACTCAAAACAACACAACATTTTTTTATCAAAAGTTTGCTCAAAATTCTTCTCTTTCTGAACAAAAATCGATGAAGAAAATTGGTGACAACGGACTTCGCAGCAAGTGCTGAAAGGACGCAAAACGTTTTCAATGCTTGCAATTTGATTTCAGACCTATTCAGATAGTGAATGAATCAGTTTCCGATTCCGAGAAAGTTAGGTAAGCAAATGACAAAAGCAGAGCTCATAGATGCAGTTGCTCAGAAGTCCGGAGTGTCGAAGGCAGATGCCGAACGCACTATCGCAAGCTTCTTTGAACTGGTCGTAGCCTCAGCGATTAAAGGTGAGAAAGTTGCATGGCCGGGCTTCGGTTCGTTCAGCACTTCAAACCGCAAAGCTCGTACCGGCCGTAACCCACAAACGGGTGCACCGGTTCAGGTACCAGCATCTACAGCAATGAAGTTCACTTCAAGCTCAACGCTGAAGAGTGAATTAAACCCAAACCGTAAGTAATACCTATCAAGGAGAAATATCATGGCAGCAAAAAAGCGCAAGAAGGCCGCTAAGAAGGCCCCAGCAAAGAAGCGTAAGGCAGCAAAGAAGACAGCTAAGAAGGCAACGAAGAAGGCAGCGAAGAAAGCTCCTGCCAAGAAGCGTCGCAAGAAGGCTGCAAAAAAGAAATAAGGCCTTAGCCGAAAATAATTCGGTTCGGAACACTGTAAATCGGGGGGCTTCGGCCCCCCGATTTTTTTTATGTCCAATAATGTTTTAAGCGAAGTCTCCGTTGAGCCAGCTTGCAGGCAATTGCGCCAAGTCATCTGGGGTATCAATGTCGAGAGCAAGTTGTTCGTTGCGCACAATGCGCACTGGTAAGCCCAAGCGGGCTGCCTCAGCCTGATGGGCGGCAAAACTGCCTGGCCCGTAATGAAACGTAAACCCGCTGCGGGCGGGGATCACGAGCACATTGGTGCCGTCCTCGTGGCGATCGGGAACGATGGTCACGGTTGTGGCGGCCAACTGGCTGTCGACAACCGAAAGCAGTTGTTCGGCGAAGGGCAAGTCGCTGTGCGCAACTAAAACCCAGTCGCGTTTGAACTGTGCTGCATCCACCCCGCACGCAACCGCGGCATTGAGGCCGGGGGAGGTTTGGCGAATAACGAGAGCGCCTCGTTGGCGCGCCCACTGAGCAATGTCATCGTTGTCGCACACCACAAACGTGTCGACACCGAGCGCCGCTTCCAACAGCCCGCTTGCTGTGAATTCGGCAAGTGAGGCTCGGTTCTCTTTTGACAGCACCGACTCCAACCTGGCCTTGGCGTCTGTGAAGCCCTTAATGGGCAGTACAACAGCGCCGCCATGTAATGAGGAAACGGGAGAAGCCACGGCCGTAGCCTACGGGCGATCAAATCTCGTAGCGTGAGTTGGGTGGGGACAACGGTATGTGTGGTGGGCGCGGGTTCGTGGGGTACAACCGTTGCTGCACTGATTGCACAGAACACCAGCACAACATTGTGGTCGCGTCGCCAAGCGTTGGCAGATGAAATAAACGATCGACACACCAACTCGGCTTACCTTGGCGATCATCTGTTGCCAAGTTCGTTGCATGCATCGCACGACATGGGCAAGTTGATTGGCGAGGCAGACATTGTTGCAATGGCGGTTCCGTCGCAAGGGTTTCGCTCAGTGGCAACAGAAGTGCAGCGACATATTCGTGCCGGAGTGCCAATTATCAGCCTGTCGAAAGGTTTGGAAAGCGCATCGTTTTTGCGTATGAGCGAAGTGCTGCAAGAAGCTATACCTGGCAGCCCAATTGCTGCGTTGAGCGGGCCAAACTTGGCACGAGAAATTTTGGTGGGGCAGCCGGCGGCAAGTGTTGTTGCGTGCACCGACGAAGGTGTTGCGCGAGAAATTGCAGACCTCATTGCACGACCGACGTTTCGTTTGTATACCAACAACGACATTGTTGGTTGCGAAATTGGTGGAGTCGTAAAGAATGTCATTGCGATTGCGGCAGGAATTGCGCAAGGTTTTGGTTTTGGTGACAACACCAAAGCAACGCTGGTGACACGCGGCCTGGCCGAGATGAGCCGGTTGGGCGTGGCGCTTGGTGCAAACGCCCTCACGTTTGCCGGCCTGGCCGGAATGGGCGACATCATGGCCACGTGCGCCTCTGAGCAAAGCCGCAACACGCAGGTGGGTATGCGCCTTGGCAAAGGCGAATTGATTACTGACATTGTGCAGTCGATGAACATGGTTGCCGAAGGCGTGAAGAGCTCGTCGTCGGTTGTGCAATTGGCCCGATCCCGCGGTGTCGAAATGCCAATTGCCGAGCAGGTGGCTGCCGTATGTGACGGTTCGCAAACAGCCGAGCAGGCCCTGCGTTCGCTGATGAGTCGTTCCTCGCGCAGCGAATTCGACTGAACGCAGCATTGCCTCATCGGCAATACTGAAGCGGTGAGTAATTCGCCCGGCGTCATTTCATCTATCTCCTTAAGCGCCAGCGTGCGCAAGGCGCGACACGTGTTGGGGGTGCGCGGCGGCGGATGGAGCGCGGTTGTGAACGAGCGCGGCTCGGTCACGCTCGACGATGGTTCGCCCACATTGTTGTGGCATGTTGCGGCCGACGACCGTTGGCACGACCCGGCAAAAGAGCCCGGTGTTCGTCAGCAACGACGCGCAGGCGTGCCAGTTGTGGAAACCCGCGTTCGCATTCCGGGCGGTGACGCGGTGCAGCGCGTGTATGCAGTGCCCGATCATGGCGGGCTTTTTGTCATGGAGTTCAGCAACGAATCCACATTGCCTATTGCTATTGCGCTCACCCGGCCAGACATCATTTCGATGCGCTCGCCAAGCCCAGTTGGCCCGCAAGGCATCGAGTTGCCAGAGGGAAGCGTGGTCTTTCCAGTTGCGCACGGCTCTACGTTGCGCGTTGCGTTGTGCGTGAACGGCTCGCAGCCAGCTATCAATCTCGACAGGTTGCCTAACGCCGAACAACTGCAGCGCGGTTGGCTCACCAGCGTAGAAAAGGCGGGCTGGTCGATTGTTCCCGACAAGTCGCTTTCGCCGATCATCAACCGATTGCGCAGCGATGCGTTGGTGTTGAGTGCGCACCCCGTCTCGCAATGGGCCGACAACATTGAGGCCGACGATGTTGCGTTCTTGCTCACCGTGCACGAATTGGTGCGAATGGGTGAGCGCGTAGAGCAGCACATTTTTGCAGTGGTGCAAGCGGTGGAAAATGTGTTGAAGGCGCAACGCAAGGCAGCAAGCGTTGCGTGGGATGCAGAGCGCGCATTGTTTGCCGCGCAGTGTGTGTTTGGCGCGATGGGCGAGACGCGGGCTGCAAGCGATGTGCTGTTGTCGCGCACCCGCCTGGCAGATGTTGGTGCGTTGCCCAACGAGGCGCCCACCGATATTCGCGTTATTGGTTGGCTAGACGAACAGTTGGTTTCGGCCCGACGCGACGGAACGGTGGCGCTGTTGCGTTACGGCATTCCGCGCATGTGGCTTGGTGTCAACTTCGAATGCCACGACATTGTTGTCTCTCACAATCAGGCGGTTTCGTATGGCGTGCGCTGGCATGCCGAACGCCCCGCGTTGTTGTGGGAAGTGCAAGGCGCAAGCATCGCGCTCGATGCCGGGGCAACCGACCCAACGTGGTCGAGCACAGCCACCAGCGGAGAAACATTGTTGGCTGGGTTTTTGCCGTGACAACCCTGCCCACCACGGCAACCGAGCAAAGGTTGCTGTCTAGAGGGCATCACTACGTTGTGGGAATAGACGAGGTGGGCAAAGGCGCATGGGCCGGGCCGCTTGTCATTGGCGTTGCGGTACTCACGAACGACGTCATCCAATCGAAAGACCCAGGCGCACTGATGGGCGGCGCGCGCGACTCGAAACAATTGTCGGAAACAAAGCGCGAAGCAATGTTTGATCACGTAGCGGCAACGTGTGCGGGGTGGGCTACTGGCGCTGCATCACACGCAGAGTGCGATGAGCTGGGCATGAATGCTGCGCAAAGACTGGCCACCAAACGCGCTCTTTTACAGCTTGGCGAAAGTATCGACTTGCGAAAAGCATGTGCGGTCATCGACGGCAAGTGGGATTTTGTTTCGCCACACATCGCAAATGTGATGACCGAAGTGAAGGCCGACGCATCGTGCCTTTCCGTTTCTGCGGCTTCGGTATTGGCAAAGGTAAGTCGAGATCGATTGATGCGCGACTATGCGAAGGATTATTCGTTCTGGAGTTTTGAGACCAACAAGGGCTACCCGTGTGCGAAACACCGGCTGGCGTTGCAGGGGTACGGCCCTTCCGCCATTCATCGCACGTCGTGGGCGTTTATGGAGAACTTTGTGCCATGGCTGTCGGGTGCGCCTGGCGCAGCGTGAGGGGAAGCCGCTGTAGTTGCCGGTTGCTCAGGGTTGGAAGAAACTGACGCACCGCTAAACCGCCCTGCAACGCTTGTGCCGCGCCAAACATGGTGCAGCGTTGCAACGAGCGAGTGAACGAACTGTTGGCGCCGGCGTTGAAACTGAGCCCAACGGCCGAAGCCATGTAGGGCACGTCGATTTCGAACCCGCCGGGAAACTCTTCAAACCCGATGACGATGCGCCGCAAAATCCAGAGCGCGCTTGGGCCAAGCACGGGCAACCAAAAGTGTTCGACGTACCGAGACAACACGCAATGGCCGTTGGTGTCCACCACCGGGTCGTGCCATGGCACCACCACCAAAGTTTGTTCAATCAGCAACTCGCGCGCTTTTGGCAAATGTCGCACCGTGTGTGGTTCGTGCACAGATTGTTGGTTCGGTTCGTCCATACCCGTGATGTGTGCGCGAAGATGGTGCGGTGGAAGATGTGTCGTCGCAAGCGCTGAGCGAAGCGCGCACGTTGTTGGCGCAATCTCTGCGCGTCACCGTGTTTACCGGCGCGGGCATTTCTACCGATTCGGGAATCCCCGATTATCGCGGCCCCAATGGTTTGTGGACACGTAACCCGAAGGCCGAAAAAATGTCGTCGCTCAGCCACTATTTGGAAGATCCGGAGGTGCGCCAGTTGGCGTGGCAAAACCGCGTGCGTTCGCCGGCGTGGGATGCGCAACCAAACGACGGGCATCGCGCACTGGTGAAGCTGGAGGAGCGCGGCGTGTTGGTTGCGTTGGTGACGCAAAACATTGACGAGTTGCATCAGCAAGCAGGGCATCAACCGAACAACGTTGTGGAAGTGCATGGCACCATGCGTTATTCGCGGTGCTGGAGTTGTGCCGACCGTCGACCAATGCAAGAAACGTTGCAACGCGTGCGCGACGGCGAAATTGACCCGGCGTGTTTGTTATGTTCTGGCATTTTGAAAAGCGACACCATCAGCTTCGGTCAGTCGTTGGTGCCAGAAGTAATCGAGCGTGCCATGTGGGCGAGTGAGAACTGCGATGTGTTGCTTGCCGTTGGCTCGAGCTTGTCGGTGTTTCCTGCTGCCAACGTGGTGCCGCGGGCGAAGGCCGCTGGTGCGCGGGTGATCATCATTAATGGTGAGCCAACCAAGATGGATCAGTACGCCGACGTGTTGCTCGTGGGCAAGATTGGCGATGTACTTCCCGCCGTTATTGGGTAGGCGTATAATCCCGACTTAAACGGTAGGGTATTAGCCGGAGGTCCCCCCAACATGGCCAGTTTCCGCGACTTGCTTGCACAAGCAAAAGCACAAATCACCGAGATCGATACCAACGAATCGGCCGCGCGCGTTTCCGCGGGCGGGGTCATCATGCTCGACGTTCGCGAGCCAGACGAACACGAACAGGGCACACTTGTTGGCGCATTGCACATTCCGCGCGGACACCTTGAAGCCCAAATTGAGGGCAAGATCGTCGACAAGAATGCGCCAGTCATTGTGTATTGCGCGGGTGGCGTGCGAAGCGCATTTGCAGCAAAGACTTTGCAAGAACTTGGTTACACCAACGTGTTGTCCATGGCCGGCGGTTTCGGCAAATGGAAAGACGAAGGCCGCGAGTGGCGCACACCAACATTGCTGAGCGCCGAACAACGCAATCGTTATCAACGACACATCTTGTTGCCCGAAGTTGGGGTAGAGGGCCAGGCCAAATTGTTGGGAAGCAAAGTATTGATGCTTGGCGCGGGCGGCCTTGGTTCGCCTTCAGCGATGTACTTGGCTGCAGCAGGCGTTGGCACGATTGGCATTGTCGACATGGACGAAGTGGATGCATCAAACTTGCAGCGCCAAATTTTGCACAACATGGATCGCATTGGCGACCGCAAAGTTGAGTCGGCAAAAAAGACGCTCAACTTGCTGAACCCCGACGTCAAAGTGATTACGTACGACACGCGTTTGGATGCCAGCAACATCATGGAAATCATTAAGGGCTACGACATCATCGTGGACGGCGCCGACAACTTCCCAAGCCGTTACTTGCTCAACGATGCAAGTATCAAACTTGGCATTCCAGTGGTGCACGGTTCCATCTTCCGCTTTGAAGGAATGGTGACGGTGTTCGATCCAAAGTCGGGCCCCACCTATCGCGACATGGTGCCCGAGCCGCCGCCAGCAGAGCTTGCACCAAGCTGTGCAGAAGCCGGCGTGTTGGGCGTGCTGCCAGGAATCGTTGGGTCGATTCAGGCGCTCGAAACCATCAAGGTGTTGTTGGGTCTTGGCGATTCACTCAGTGGCCGAATCCTTGCCATCGACACCACGGAAATGACGTTCCGCACCTTCAAATTGCGTCCGGATCCAAACAATCACGTGACGTATGCCAACCGCGACCGCATCGAAGTACGTGATCTTGAGGGTGCCTGCGCCCCTTGGCTTTCCCACTAAGTAACTAGTATTTAGCCGTGGTGTCACGGTCGTTTGCCATCGTTGGCGCAGGATTTTCAGGCGCTGTGGTGGCCCGCCAGATGGCCGAGGCTGGGCATACCGCAACCGTGTATGACACCAGGCCCCATGTGGCCGGCAACTGCTTCACCGCCCGCGACGAAACCGATGTGATGGTGCACGTATACGGCCCGCACATCTTTCATACGCAGCACCAACACGTGTGGGACTACATCAACCGCTTTGGCGAAATGATGCCGTACCGACACACGGTTCGCGCAATGGTGGGCGACACCATGTATCGAATGCCCATGAACCTGACGCTGATCAACGACTTTTTCGGCACCCAGTTCACCCCCGAAGAGGCTGAAGCGTTTGTTACGTCAAAGGCCGACGCAACAATTACGAACCCTGTTTCGTTTGAGGATCAGGCGCTTCGTTTTGTTGGACGCGAATTGTACGAAGCATTTTTTGCCGGCTACACAAAAAAGCAGTGGGGCGTCGACCCAACCGAATTGCCGGCCAGCATCTTGGCCCGGTTGCCACTGCGCTTCACCGCAGATGATTCGTATTTCAATCATCCGTTTCAGGCAATACCGCGCAACGGCTACACGCCAATCGTGCAAGCAATCCTGGATCACCCGAACATCACGGTGCACCTGAACACGCGTTTCAACAAATCGCAATCCGGTTCGTTCGATCACGTGGTCTGGACTGGCCCCATCGATGCATATTTCAATTTCGAGCATGGCCGTTTGGGTTATCGCACACTTGATTTTGTTAAAGAAGTACACGATGGCGATTTCCAAGGCTGCCCAGTGCTCAACTATTGCGACGTGGAAGTTCCGTACACACGAATTACCGAGCACAAACATTTTGCTCCGTGGGAAACACACGAACAAACCGTGACGTATCGCGAGTATTCGCGGTTGTGCGAGGAAAACGACACGCCGTATTACCCAATTCGGTTGGTGGAAGAAAAAGATCAGTTGCTCAACTACGTGCAACGCGCACGTGACGAACGCAATGTCACGTTCCTGGGCAGGCTTGGCACCTATCGTTATCTCGACATGGACGTCACTATTCACGAGGCGCTGCAGGCCGCGAGCGGCATGCTTTCGGCAATGGCCGACGGCAGCGACATCCCTTCGTTCTTCACCGACCCAATTGGCGTGGCATGACGCAAATGTTGCAACGGCTTACGTTGCCCAAGCCGGAAACCGCAGAACCGCTGTTGTATGCGCGCCTGGTTGGCGAATCGCGCGTTGTTCCCGACGGCGTGGTGCTGGCAAGCGGCGCACAGGTTTCGTTCGACACTTCGTTCGGTGTGTTCGCTGCCGGCCGCTGGCGCCGCGTCTCCACGGTTAATCAACTGTCGGTAGAGGTTCGTGCGTCGGGCATTGGCGTTGTTGAAGTGGTTGCGGTTACCGGCGCGCGCGAGGAAGTGGTGGCGCATGCGTCGCTGCCGCGCGGCGAGGGCGCACCAACCAGCGTTGTGCTGTCGCTAGAGCCACTGCAAACATCCAAACACGGCACCTATTTCGTTCGTGTTCGCGCTGACGGTGGCGAGGTGTGCATGACGGGCGGGCAGTGGATTACTGGCGATGCGCCCGCGCATGATGTGCGCCTATCGCTCTCCATCACCACGTTCAACAGGCAGGAGTACGTGCGAAAAACTGTGCACAACGTGCTGCAGCTGGAGTCCGAACTTGCCGCGCTTACGGGGCGCTTGCGCGTGTTCGTGGTGGACAACGCACAGAACGTCACGTTTGACGCCGCACCAAATGCGCCGCTGCAAGTGGTGCCAAACGGCAACTTGGGCGGCGCTGGCGGCTTCGCCCGCGGCCTGATGGAACTGCGCAAGCAGGGTTGGGCAACGCACGTGTTGTTTATGGATGACGACATCACGCTCGAGC
Organism: Acidimicrobium ferrooxidans DSM 10331; assembly: GCA_945900735.1. Lineage (GTDB taxonomy): Bacteria > Actinomycetota > Acidimicrobiia > Acidimicrobiales > Ilumatobacteraceae > UBA3006. The sequence continues at coordinate 15,060 of CAMDJX010000007.1, forward strand.
CCGAGGCGCTGGTGCGAACCATGGCGTTGTTTGCATTTGCGCGCGACCCGAAGTTGTGCGTGCACGGCGCAATGCTGAGCGAAGAGCGCCCATGGCTGCAGTTCGAGGCCGGCTCGGAATATTCTTTTAGGTCTATCTACCCGCTGCAGGCCCTGGGCCGCGAAGACGACTTGCGCACGCGCGAGCTTGCCATCACAGACGCGCCAGAAATTCCGTTTGATTACACAGCGTGGTGGTACACCGCGTTTCCTATCAACATCACCAAAGACAACCCACTGCCCGTGTTTGTGCGTGGCGACGACGTTGGCTTCGGCTTGATGCACACCGGAAAGCACTCCATCACGCTGAACGGCGTCATTGTTTGGCACGCCGATTTCGGCCTAAAGAACAACCCGTCTTCGCTCTATTACGAGTCGCGCAACTTGGCGCTTGTCGACACGCTGGTGTTTGACAAGCATCACTGGTGGAACCTTGCGTACCGTTTCATGTCGTTCGGTTTCCGCAACTTGTTCTCCATGCGTTACGCCTCAACTGAATACATGCTGAAGGGGCTGAACGCGTTTCTTGCTGGGCCAGATGCATGGATGAAGATCAACCACGCCGCATTGCACGACGAGTTGCGTGTTTGCGCAGAAGAGCGCCCGCAACCATTGTCTGGCGATTTGTTGCTGATTGCGCCACGCCAACCGCGCCACAAAGTGCTGCGTGCGTTTGGCTTCTTGTTTGCACTGTTGCTTGTGGGCGGCTACCTCATTCCTCGGCCACTGCGCCTGCGTCGTCACGGCATTGGCCCAATTGATGCACGGGCGGTAGGCGTTGCCACCTTGCGCAATAGCATTTTGTACCGTCACGATCGCATTGCAGATGGCTACGTGGTGCAGCGCGACACCAAACGATTCTGGAAACTACTTGGCGAGGTTGCTGGCTCGATCGTGCATATTGCGTCTTCGTACAACCGTTTGAAGCGCGAGTACCGCGCGGCGTATCCGTTAATGGTCAGCGATGCTGCGTGGGAAGAGCGGTTTAGCGCTGCGCTGAAGCGCTAAGTATCGCAATCCACGTTTGGTAATTAATTGCACCAGTTTGTTTGAAGCCAACTGATTTCTGGAAGCGCTTCACCAGCCTGGTTGTGGCTGGGCCAAAGTTGCCGTCTGCTCGTAGTTTCACGTTCATCACGCGGCCAAGTGCGGTTTGCGCAGTCTTGATGCTTGCGTGCTTGGTGCCTTGCTTCAGCACGATGGTCGAGCTATTGATGCCCAGCAATGTAAGGACAACATCGTCTGCCGCGCCGTCTACTGCAAACACGTTATTGGTCTCGACGGTTCGCACAGCGGCAACTGTTCCCTTGCCGTAAACGCCGTCAACGGCAATGCGTTTCTTCTTTGGCAAGTTGAGATAGGTGTTCAGCGCAGTTTGCAGGGCTTTCACGTTGTCGCCGCGGTCGCCCGGGGCCATTGGGGTGCCAAGCGGCAAAATGGTTGCGACGCCACTGGTGATGATGCCTTGCGCGCGCAATGCATCCAACTGTGCGCGAATGAACAACGTAAATTCGGCTTTGCCGGTGTTGGTGAGGTGCACATCGTCGCTGAACCAGCGCGATTGTGTTGGTGCCGAACTTGCGGTGTTCCAGTCGAGCACGGTCACGTTGGGGTATGCGTTGGCGGCGTTTGCTAAGACGGCATTAGACAGGCTGTAGTCGCGCGAGGTGCGGCGGGTAGAGAGGTTGATGAACACAATGCGTTGCACGCCTCGCGCGTTGAGTGCATTCACCACTTGGTCTACGTCTTGTTGCAACGTGTTTGGGTCGTCGTTGTAGCCAAGTTGCACGATGGCAATGTTCGGATATTTGTCGGGTGCAAGCGCATTGATTACGCCAAGCGCGTCGGGCTGGCCAACCGATGCCGCAACACAGCTTGGGCCAACCATGCATCGGTTTGAAAGCGCCTGATAATTCATGGTGGGGTATGCGGGGGTAATGACGGCGGTAAATGCGCTGGCAATACTTTCGCCAACCGAGTCGCCAACGAAGAGGAACGAACCCACTGGCGCCGCGTCGTATGGCGCGCCAGATACACCGGTGGTTTCAAACCATGGAGCCGGAATGTCGAATGTTGTCTTAAATGTCCAGCCGCTCACATTCACTGTGGATGCGGTGCCATTGATTGCAACGCTGGTGGCGTATCCGTTCCAGTCGGCGCCAAGGCCGTCGTGTGTGGTGACAACCGAAGTGAGCGTGCCAATTTTTGGGTACTTGGCCACCAACTGCGCAGCAGAAATAACTCGTGTCCATACCAACAACGAATTCACGGGGTCGCTTGCCAAGTCGCCCGCGTCAACTTGCGCGGGGAATGTTCCGCCCGCAGTTCGGCCGCCGTTGCTGCTGGTGAATTCGGTTCGCGAAGGCGTGCCCTTCGGCGTCATCATCACCAAACTTGCGGTCTCGGCTATTGCCTGATCGGTGTATGGGTGTTCGAGCGAAATAGGTGTGGAGTTCAGCGACTCGCGCAGCATTGCGCCGCCGTACACCTGGCAGTCTTGCGAGTCGCACGTGCGGGCAAGGCCCGCGTAACGGTTTTCTGTTGCCGAATACGAGCGCGCCGCCACAGCCTGTGCTCGAAGCGCGTTCATGCCAGCGCCGCCCGCAGCAGCGCCCCACTCGGCAGGCGATTCGCGCGGCACAACACCACGCAAATACGTTTCGATCGGCAGGGCATTGATAGTTCGGTTTTCGCCCTTGGTGTTATTCACCGCTCTAATTTCGCCGCGGTAATACCTAATTTTGTTTCGTCCGTTGGTGCGCGGTTCGCACAAACCAATGGCAGTTGAAGCTGCAGAGGCCGGGTCGGCACTGGTGATAGTGGTGAACGATGCAACAGTTGCCACGTCGGCAACAACGGTGAAACCCTCACTGCCTGGGTCGGTTGTGCTGGTTGGGCATTTGCGTTCCATCGAGCCCCACACGCGATACACGCGCTGCGAAATCTCGCGCGCAACGAGCGACACCCAGGTGCGGCCGGGTGCTGGGTCTTGCACAAAAATTGCATTACCCGCATCGGCTACTACCGCGGTCTGGGCATCATTCATTGCACTCAGCCACACCGTCATTTCTTGGCCGGGGTTAGAGAGTGGGGCAATGACGTTGCCAGTTGGGCCGCCGTAATAGAAGTCGAGAATTTGCTGCCACGACCAGCCGTAAGTGGTTGCCCACCCGTACGAACCGTATTGGCTCATGCCACGGCCGTGGCCGTAACCACGACCATTCACCACAATGGCGTTCGGCAACATTCCGTCGTCTGCGCGCACCACCGCACTTGGCACAAGCGCCGCCACCATGCTGATGACGACAATGCCAATAGCGGCAGAAATTTTGGGGGGTATGCGCATGCTGAAGTTGGTCTCCTCGCCCGCTTAGACAACAGTCTACCGATAACAATCGGCAGGAAGAGGGCAGGCTTTAGGCCGTCTCGCTCACACTTGGTAATACATCGCGTTGTTGCACGACAACGCCAAGTAGCACGAGGGAAATCCCCATGTATTCGATGAGTGTTGGTTTTTGATCAAGAAAAAAGAAACCGAACACCACTGCAGTTACGGGCAGCAATGCAAGCAAAACCGAAAATCGTCGCACAGGTATTTTGCGCATGATCGATTGCTCGATGCCGTAACCAAGTGCATTGGAAAAAAGCCCAACAAGCAGACACAATCCAAGAATTGAAGGCGACGACCATGCAGGGCCGCTTTGCGCAGCGCCGAAAGGTGCAATAACTACGGCGCCAATTGCTAAGCCAACGCCAAGGCCAGCAACGCCGCGGTCGAGCTGCGCAACTTTGGAACCAATCACGATGTATGCAGCCCAGCACGCCGAAGCAAGGAATATGTAGAGAAGCCCAAGCGGTTCGCTGCCAAGCTCGAGCCCCGACAAGACCACAACGCCCAACGTTGCAAGGCCGAGTGCTGCGGCATTGCGCCGCGTTTTTGTCTGCCATGCGGCAATGCAGATTGGGCCGATGAACTCGATTGCTACGCCCTTGCCTAAATCCAGCCTGTCGATCGCAAGATAAAACGTGAGGTTCATAAATGCAACGGCAATGCCAAACGTTGCGGCCGACAACAACTCTGCGCGCGTCCATCTGCCGTGTTTGAGCAGGCGCGGCGCAGAAAACGCCAGCAAAATGAGCGCAGCCGCAATGACACGCAACCACGCAACACTTGCGGGGGCTAATTGATCGAACAAATTGACTGCGATTATCGCGCCAAGGTATTGCGCGGATGCAGAGAAGATGAAAAATACTTCCGGCGGCAAATTGCCAATCTGTTTTTTGGCGGAACTCTTTGTTGTTGCGCTACTCACTCGAACAAGTCGGGGTCTGACGCACAAATTTCTTGGAACAGTGGTTGAAACTGAAACCAACCAGCATCGGCGAAGCCTGTCAGTTGCTGCGTGTACAGCGCCATGTCGTGGGGGATTAGTTTCGGCGTGCCAGCGGCCTCGGCCAACAGTTGTGCTTGGCAGCTGCGGTCCATTGTGATGAACCAAAATGCTGCAGCCTCCACCGTTGTGCCAACAGTAAACAGACCGTGGTTTTGGTGAATGGCTGCTTTGCCTGTTGGGAACTTGGAGATGATTTCCTCTGCTGCAGTTTCCTCGAAAACAACAGCGCCGCCTTGCTCGGCAATCAGCACGTGGTCGTCATAAAAGATGCACGAGTCTTGCGTAATTGGGTCGAGCTTGCGCCCAAGTGTGGACCACGCCTTGCCGTAGGTGGAGTGCGCGTGTGCCGCACCAATCACGTCGGGGCGCGCCTTGTGGATTGCATCATGCAAAACAAATGCGGCACGGTTCACCGGTTGGCTGCCGTACACCACTTCGCCTGCGTGATTAACCAAGATCAAGTCGCTTGTCTTCATGTGGCGGAAACTTTTGCCGAATGGGTTCACCCAAAAGTGATCGGTAAATTCAGGGTCGCGCGCCGTGATGTGCCCGGCAACGCCTTCGCCGTATCCCAGTCGTCCAAACACGCGCAGTGCAGCTGCAAGGCCAACCTTGCGCGCCCTTCGCTCGTCTTCAACGTTGTCGTAGGTGGGCCTGCCAATTGCGGCAACGGCTTTTGGCGTCAGTTCAACGCCGTCAATCATCTTGGTGTGCTGTTCAGTGATGGCCATATGGCAAGGCTAGCCATGCGTCCAAGCGGCCCATATCTCGTAGCCTGTACCAATGGCCGAAACACCCTCACCCCGCCAAACCGACTCTGGGATCACCGTCGAGCCGCTGTACAACGACCAATCGTTGGCCGGCTTCGATACCCAAAGCCAGCTGGGTGCCCCCGGCAAGGCGCCATACACCCGCGGCATTTATCCAACAATGCACCGCGATCGTCTGTGGACAATGCGCCAGTATGCGGGCTTCGGCAGCGCAGCCGACACCAATCAACGATTCAAGTTTTTGCTCGAGGCCGGCCAGACAGGCCTTAGTTGTGCGTTCGACTTGCCAACGCAAATGGGTTACGACAGCGATCATCCTCGCGCTGCAGGCGAAGTAGGAAAAGTTGGCGTAGCAATCGACTCGCTCGACGACATGCGCACGTTGCTTGCCGACTTGCCTCTGGACAAAGTCACCACATCCATGACTATCAACTCCACAGCAGCAATTTTGTTGTTGATGTACGAGTTGGTTGCAGAAGAGCGCGGCGTACCAAGCACCGCCATTAGCGGCACCATTCAAAACGATTTGTTGAAGGAATACATTGCGCGCGGCACCTACGTGTATCCGCCAAAGCCTTCAATGCGCATCATCACCAACATTTTTGAGTACTGCGCGCAAAACGTTCCAAAGTGGAACACCATTTCCATTTCCGGTTATCACATTCGTGAAGCCGGCTCTACCGCGGTGCAGGAACTTGCCTTTACCTTGTCTAATGCCATTGCCTATGTGCAGGCAGCAATCGATGCGGGGCTGGATGTAGACGACATTGCATCGCGTCTCAGTTTCTTTTGGAACGGACACAACAATTTCTTCGAAGAGATTGCAAAGTTCCGTGCAAGTCGCCGCATGTGGCACGACATCATGACCAACCGATTTGGCGCGAAGAAGGAAGCAAGCAAACTGATGCGCTTCCACACACAAACCGGCGGATCCACACTGACCGCGCAGCAACCCCTCAACAATGTGGTGCGTGTTGCCGTGCAAAGCATGGCCGCAGTTTTGGGTGGCACGCAAAGCCTGCACACCAACGGCTACGACGAGGCGCTCAGCCTGCCAACCGAAGAAGCCGCGCGCATTGCGCTTCGCACGCAGCAAATCATTGGCTACGAGAGCGGCATTATCGACACGCCCGACCCACTCGCTGGCTCGTACTTCGTCGAGTCGCTGACGAACGAAGTAGAGCGCCTGGCATACGAATACATTGCGCGCATCGACGAGATGGGTGGAGCGGTGCAGGCGATCGAGGCCGGCTTCCAAATGGACGAGATTGAAGAGGCTGCGTACAGCTACACCAAGTCCATCGATGATCAGACTCGCGTGCTAGTTGGCGTCAACAAGTTCACCGTTGATAACGAGCCAGAGCCCAAAATCACGCCAGCAATACCCGGCTTGGAAAAGGGCCAGGTAGACCGCCTGTCTGCATACAAGGCAAACCGCGACATGGCCAAAGTTGCCTCAACACTCGAAGCGTTGCGCGAAGCCGCAAAGGGAACAGGCAACATCTTGCACCCGATGAAAGATGCGTTGCGTGCAAACGCCACACTCGGCGAAGTGAGCGACGCGCTGCGCGATGTGTTTGGCGTCTATCGCCCAGGCTGATCGCGGGTTTACAAGCTGTTTTGTTTGGCGACTTGCACCATGATGGCGTCAAAGTCGCACTTGGAAAACAAGTCGGTGTAACCAAAAAGCGAGCTGTACCCGTATCCAATTGCCTGTTCGCCCATGCTGACGAGCGTGATGATGGCTTGGTCTACTTTCGGAAATGATGCCTTCATTGCCGCATCAAGCTCCAGTACAACTTTTTTCATTTCGCTGTGTGTCTTTTTGTGATGTCGAGTGGCAATCAGGCATTCTTGTCGGAAGCGCAACCATGTTCGGCGGTCGGGGATTAGGCCGAAATCGAAACTGTCGGTCAGTCCGAAGTTGGGCTCCTTGGCCGAAGAAGCCGTACGTTTCGAATCGAGATTCTGTCGTTGAGTCGTACGCATCAGTTCGCTTACGGCATCGTTCATTAACGCTTCTTTGTCGGGGTAGAAGTTGTAGATAGAGCCGCTGGTAACACCCGACTTGCGCGCAATTCGAGAGATAGTTGCGCCGGTGAAGCCCGTCTTGCTCATCACTTCGGCCGTTGCATCAATCAGCGCGTCACGCAGTGGGCTGCCAGTAGCCGACCTGATTGGTTTCGGCGCAACCGTCTTTCTTGGCTTTGATGTTGGTTTGGCCGCAAGGTACGCGTTATGGATGCCATCAACGATCATTCTCATGCCGGGGTTAGAGCCCGTTACATACGATCGCAAGATAGAGCCGATGGCAATGGATGCGCCAAGCGCGACACCTGCTCGTGTGATCGAAGTGCTTTTGGGGTTTAGGCCTGCATCGTGTAGCCACTTGCTGACTTCGGCAATAACCACTTCTCCGACCACTTCATTTCGTTGAGCCATCACGACAAACTCGGCTCCAAGGCTCAATAGTCGCGAAGGCTTCTCAATCTGTGTGATCAGTTCGGTAGAGGGTTGTGTGCTCGGAGAAATAATTGCATCAATCGTTTCGCGCACATGTGCCGCGAGCGCCGGTGCAATCACGCTCTCCCACAGCGCGATCAGCATCTCGTCGTTGTTTTCGTAGCGGCTGTAGACGGCGCCAGTAGTGAGCCCGGCACGCTTGGCAATCGAGCTGGTGGTAATGCCATCAAGGCCTCGATCGATTGCTTCTTGGGTAAGTGCCTTCATGACCGCGGCCGCATTGCGGGTGGAGCGCTCGGAAGTGGCTCGGCGGACTACTGGTGCGGGCTGTGTTGTCATGGGCTCTTAATAATCATTTCTATTGTATATGATACGGTGTGCAAATAAGAATTGAATAGACCCTACTGAATAGGAACGAAGGGAAGTTTGGCATGAAAAACATTTACATTCGGCTGGTCACATCGCTCATGATTGCTTTTGGATTAGCAGTCTCAGCGCCCAGTGCAGTTTCGGCAGACCCGGCCGATGTTTTTCCATCTGGCCCCTATACGGCAACGTTGATCAGCGCAAAAATTTTATATCCATCACTCTTTGGTGTTGCCGCGGGCCTGCCGGTCGCCGACGTATCGGGCGTGCAGCTATCCAATGGCACCACTCGCGCTTATGTCTTTGCGCAGAACAAGGGCATTGTCATCGCCGATTCGCAGGATGGCATCAATTTCACTCAAGTAGGCAACGCCTTCGGTTCCGACCGAGGCCAAGGTATGCCTCGCGTAGTGAAACTGAGTGATGGTCGATTCCGCATGTACAACATGACGAGTTATGGCGTTTCGTGTTCCATTTCTTCTGATGGATTGAATTTCTCTGTCGAGAAAGATTCGTGCATTCCAAGCAGTTCTTTTCCTTCCGCAAAAAATGGTTTGAGTGGAGCAGCATTCATCAAGTTGGCAGACGGTCGCTACCGCGCATATTTCTCCGACATGGTGAAGGCGGGTACTGGCCCAGACCCGCATCAGGTGTACTCGGCAACCTCTGCGGATGGGCTTACTTGGACAGCAGATAGTGGATTTCGCATCGGTACGGGAGCAGCATCACTCACGCGAAGCGCAGAGCACCCTGCTGCAATTGCTCATGCAGACGGTTCGGTAACCCTCTTCTATTACGACAACGGTGCTCGTCCTGGCGTTGATTCTTCAGGCAAGCAAAACATGGCTCCTAACGATCAAGGTCTCTGGTATTCCACCAGCAAAGACGGTGGTCTTACATTTTCAAATGAGTACAAAGTTTCGTTCCCAAGTGCATTCGGCGCGGGTTTCGGCAACGACCCAGATGTGTTTTTGAATAAGGCTGGCGAAATGATCTTGTGGGCCGGAGGCTTCGACCATTCGTTTGGTGGCTACATCGGTGCAGTCAAACTTACGAAGAGCACAAGCGCGAGTGTCCCAGCCAAGAGCACGACAACAACGAAGGCAACGAAAGCAACGATTACGTGCGTAAAGGGCAAGACCGTAAAGAAGGTGACTGGCGTGAAGCCGGTGTGCCCTGCTGGTTATAAGCGCAAGTAATTTTCGTTAAGAAAAGTAGGTGATGGCGGGCGCCGGGCGCTCGCGATCGGGCAGCGTGCGCGTTGGCCAACCCAAATACACCATTGCAGTGATGTGCGTGCCTTGTGGCCAGCCGCAGTGCTTTGCCACGTCGTCGTTTGCGCCCTTCGGGCAACTCGACCAAAAACTGCCTAGGCCCATTGCCGTCGCACCAAGCAACAGCGTTTGCACGCCAGCAGCCACAGCGTCACGGTTCTCTTCTTGTTGCAGTTCGGTCTCGCCTGGGGCGGTGCCAACAACAAGCAACACTGGCGAGCGCATGTACTTGGTGCGCGTCTTTGTCACTTTCATTTCGGTGTCGCCGTTTCGCTGCATGGCGTCGGCCGTTACGTTGCCCAGGCCGTGTCGTGCTTCGCCAGTGAACACGCCAAACAACCACGGCCATGTTTGCTGGTGGTTCGGCGCATAAGAAGCCTCGGTGCACAGCTGATTAATGAGAGAGATGTCTACGCCGCGTTCTTGGTCCATCACCAATTGCGTTCGGCGCGCGCGAACGAGTTGGGAAAACTCTTCGAAGGTCATGACTTAGTTTTTGTGCAGGGCAGCGTTAAGGCCGCCCCAATTACCTGTGCGCTGCGTTGCTTCGACCGCACCGGTTTGGCTGTTGCGACGGAAGAGCAGGCCGTTGGCGCCAGAGAGTTCGCGTGCTTTGACAACAGTGCCGTCTGGAAGTTTCACTTGCGTTCCCGCAGTGACATACAAGCCGGCTTCGATGATGCACTCGTTGCCAAGCGAGATGCCAAGGCCGCTATTTGCGCCAAGCAAACACTTCTCGCCAACGGTCACCATTTCTTTGCCGCCGCCAGACAACGTGCCCATGATGGATGCGCCGCCGCCAACGTCGGAGCCGTCGCCCACAATGACACCAGCAGAGATGCGGCCTTCCACCATGGATGCGCCAAGTGTGCCTGCGTTGAAGTTGCAGAAACCTTCGTGCATCACGGTGGTGCCGCTTGCAAGGTGTGCGCCAAGCCGAACGCGGCTGGCGTCGGCAATACGAACGCCGCTTGGTACTACGTAGTCGGTCATGCGAGGAAACTTGTCGACGCCGTGAACAACAAGGTGTTGGCCTTGGCGAAGCATGTTGTAGCGAACATCGTCGAGCGTGTTCAGTGCAACTGGGCCGATACTCGTCCAGGCAACATTGGTAAGCAAACCAAATGCGCCGTCCAAGTTGATGGTGCGCGGCAGGCAAATGCGATGCGACAACAAGTGCAGGCGCAAGTACACATCGGTGGCGCTGGTTGGCGCGGCATCGGTATCGATCACGAGTGTGGTCGGCATGATGGCAACGCCGCGGTTCTCATCAGTCGTCGACTGATTTTCTGTTGGCGTGTTGGCGGGCACTTCGGAGCCCAAGCCAAGGTGACGGAAAAAGGTGTCGAGTGTTGTGCCGTCTGCAGCGATAGTTGCCAGGCCAACACCCCATGCTGATGCCATGGCTACTTGGCCTCTGGACGAAGGGTGGGGAACAGGATCACGTCCTTAATTGAACCTGCTGCCGAGAGCAACATGACAAGTCGGTCGATACCAATTCCGAGGCCTGCGGTTGGTGGCATGCCAAATTCCAGTGCGCGCAGGTAATCCTCGTCCATGCTGCCGGCCTCGTGGTCGCCCGCGGCTTTGGACTTCTGCTCGTCCTCGAAGCGCACGCGCTGCTCGATCGGGTCGTTCAACTCGCTGTAGCCGTTGGCAATTTCGCGTGCACCAATGAACAGCTCGAACCGCTCCGTCAGGTGCGGGTCGTTGCGGTCGGCTCGGGCAAGCGGCGAAATCTCTACCGGGTGGCCAGTAACAAAAGTTGGTTGTTGCAGCGTGCCTTCAGCCAGTTCGGCAAAGATCTCTTCAATAATTCGGCCGGAACCCCAGTGGCCTTCGGTTTTTACTTTGTGTTGCGCCGCAATCTTGCGCACTGCGTCAACAGGCATGCTCGGGTGCAACGTTTCGCCAGTGGCTTCGCTTGCCAAATCAATCATGCGCACTTTGCGCCACGGCTGGGCCAAGTCGAACTGTTCGTCATTAATAGTGACGGTGGTTGTGCCAAGCGATTCGCGCGCGGCGTTGGTAATCAGCAGTTCGGTAAGCGCCATAACTTCGGTGTAGTCGCCATAGGCCTGGTAGCTCTCCATCATGGTGAACTCGGGGTTGTGGCGCGTTGAAATGCCTTCGTTGCGAAACACGCGGCCAATTTCAAACACGCGCTCCATGCCGCCAACGATGAGGCGCTTCAAGTGCAGTTCGAGTGCGATGCGCAAAAACAATTGCATGTCGAGCGTGTTGTGGTGCGTGATGAATGGGCGAGCATGGGCACCGCCCACTTCCATATGCAGCACTGGCGTTTCTACTTCAATGAATTTTTGATCGTGCAGGGTTTTTCTGAAGCTTGCAATAGTTGCGTGACGAACCTCGAATGTGCGGCGCGCTTCTTCGTTGATGATCAGGTCGGCGTAGCGCTGGCGGTAACGGGTATCTACATCGGTAAGCCCATGCCATTTGTCGGGCAGTGGGCGAACGGCTTTCGAAAGCAGCATTGCTGTCTCAACTTTCACCGATAGCTCGCCTTTACGCGTGGTCATCACTAAGCCAGTAACACCAACCCAGTCACCCAAGTCGAAATCGTTGATTGCATCAAACTGTTCGTCGCCAACTACCGACTTGCTAATGAACAACTGAATCTCGTTGCCGCGGTCGCGCAACGTGCAGAATATAAGTTTGCCCTGGTCGCGCTTTAACAAGATGCGGCCCGCAACCGTGACCGATTGTGTTGTTTCGTTGCCTGCCTCTAATTGCCCAAATGCTTCGCGCACTTCGCCAAGCGTGTGCGTGCGGTCGAAGCGGTAGGGGTAGGGGTTTGTGCCGGCCTGGCGTAACGAATCAATGTGCCCAAGTCGGCGTTCGCGTTCGGCGGCAAGGCCGTGGGCGGCTTGTTCGGGCGTCAGCTCTTCGGGTGTTTCGTCGGCTGAAGTCACGCAGTAAAACTAGTCGCGCGGCGCGCGCCCCCGCTTATTCAATTACGGCAAGTACATCGCCCGAGCCGACGGTGTCGCCGGCTTTGACGTTGATCTTGGCAATCTTGCCTGCCTTCTCGGCAGTGATCTGGTTTTCCATCTTCATTGCCTCGAGCACAACGATCGAGTCGCCTACCGCAACGGTTTGGCCAACTTCAACATTGACCTTGACGATGGTTCCCTGCATTGGTGCGGCAACGTCGCCGGTTGCCAAAGCGCCGCCGGAGCTTCCCGAACCGCGGGTTGGCTTCTTCGACTTCTTGGCAACGCCAGCCGTAAATTCGGGCACCCACATTTTTACGTCGAAGCGTTTGCCGTTCACTTCCACCGTGGTGGAACGTTCGATCAGCCCGTCTTCTGGTGCCTCGCCGCCACCCGCGCTGGAAACCAGTTTGGAAAGGTCGAGTGTTTCTTCCACCCACTTCGTGCTGTGCGTTACTGCACTGAAATCGGGGTGGCGCAAAATGGCCAGGTCGGCAGGGATGGTGGTGTGCACGCCCTCGATCACCATTTCTTCAAGTGCGCGAATGGTTCGGGCAATCGCGGTGGCGCGGTCTTTGCCCCACACAATCAATTTGCCAACAAGGTTGTCGTAATACTGGCTCACGGTGTCGCCGGCTTCGTAGCCGCCGTCGAAGCGTGTGCCGAAACCGTCTGGTGTAGTCAGCTTGGTGATCGTTCCTGGCGACGGCAAAAACTTTCCGGCGGTTGGGTTCTCGGCGTTGATGCGCACTTCGATGCCGTGGCCGTTGCGCAATGCAGCAACTTGCTTTTGTGTCATCGGAAGTTTTTCGCCCGATGCAACGCGAATCTGCCATTCCACCAAGTCGATGCCAGTGATCACTTCGGTCACTGGGTGTTCTACTTGCAGGCGGGTGTTCATTTCCAAGAAGAAGAAGTCGTCGTCTTGGTAGATGAATTCCACGGTGCCGGCGTTGTAATAGCCAACTGCTTTGGCTGCTTTCACGGCGGCTGCACCCATTGCTTCTTCCATGCCGTCTGGCAGGCCAGGTGCTGGTGCTTCTTCAATCAGTTTTTGGTGTCGACGTTGTGCCGAGCAGTCGCGGGTGGAGACCCACACCACGTTGCCGTGCTTGTCACCAACAAGTTGTACTTCAATGTGTCGCGGCCATGTGAGGTAGCGCTCGACATAAATTTCGTCGCGGCCGAAGAATGCTTTCGACTCGCGTTGTGCCGAGTCCATTGCTTCTTGCACTTGGTCGGCCGATTGCACCACTTTCATTCCGCGGCCACCGCCACCGAATGCAGCTTTGATTGCTATTGGCCAACCAAATTCATTTCCGAAATCAGTGATCTCTTTTGCGCTGGTTACAAACTCGGTAGTGCCAGGCACGATTGGTGCGCCACCGCGCAAGGCTGCCTTGCGCGAAGAAACTTTGTCGCCCATTTCAACGATGGCTTCTGGTGGAGGCCCGATGAATGCCACACCCATGTCGGTGATGGCGCGGGCGAAGTCGGCGTTCTCGCTGAAGAATCCGTAACCAGGGTGCACGCCGTCGGCGCCGCACTTGCGAATGGCATCAAGAATTGCTTCGGTGTTCAAATAACTTTCTGCTGCCGTTTGGCCGCCAAGCGCAAAGGCTTCGTCGGCGAGGCGCACATGCAAGGCGTTGCGATCCAACTCGGAATACACGGCAACGGTGGCAATGCCCATCTCGCGAGCGGTGCGGATGACGCGTACGGCAATTTCGCCGCGGTTGGCTATCAGGATTTTTTTCAACACGAGTGACTATCTTTGCCTAATGAGCCATATCAATGCCAACTCACTTGGGGCAGACGCCGATTGGCCCAATGGGTGGCAGGTTCGCAGGGTGGCCGAAACGGGCAGCACTAACGCCGATTTACTGCTTGCGGGGGAGGGCGGTGCCCCACATCACAGCGTGCTGATGGCCGATTTCCAGTCGTCAGGTAAGGGCAGGCTAGACCGCACGTGGGTAGCCGAGCCCGGTACCAACCTTTTGGTGTCGCTGCTCTTTCGCCTGGACGCCGGTGCGCAACGACCGCTGCATCAATTTACGCAAATGGTGGGCATGGCTGCAGCGCGCGCGTGCACCCAGGTTGCGGGCGTAACACCAAACATGAAATGGCCAAACGATTTGTTGGTAAACAACAAAAAGTTTTCTGGCATTCTTGCGCAAGGCGCGCCGCAGTTTGTGGTGGTGGGCATCGGTGTCAATGTTGGTTGGGCGCCCGAGGGGGCAACCTCACTTGTGCACGAAGCACCTGCATGCGCGGCAAAGCCAACCGACGTGTTGCGCGCAATGCTTCCGCATATTGCTTCGTTCGAGTCGCTTACACCGCAGCAACTTCACCAGCTGTACCAAGACGAACTCTCCACCATTGGCCAGCGCGTACGCGTGGAACAACATGGCGGTGCTGTGTTGGAGGGAATTGCGGTTGCGGTGCACACCGATGGCAGGTTGTTGGTGCGCGAAGACAACGGCGCTGAGCATCATGTTGATACGGGCGACGTGGTCCATCTGCGTTCGGCCTAACGACTACCGTCAAAGATGGTGACAACGAACGAAACTCCGCGGCGGCGAAAGAATTCGTGGTTGAATGCGTTGCTCACGCTGGTCATTGCCGCACTCGTTACCACCATCGCCGGCACCAATGGTTTGGTCCGCGCATTGCGCAGCGAACTAGATGGCGTGAAACGCGAAAGCGTTGCCACCACCGCGCTGTCGCCCGCGCATCCCGACTTTGAAAACTATTTGTTTGTTGGTTCCGATTCGCGCGCTGGCTCCGACCCGTCGGATCCGGACTACAACAATGTTGGCGCCGAGGGCGACATCGGCGGGCAGCGAAGCGACACCTTGATGGTGATGCACTACGTGAAAGCGACAGGAACGGTTTCGTTGCTGTCGATACCGCGCGACTTGTGGGTGTACATCGGCGATGGCGACGAGAGCCAGCGCGTAAATACCGCCTATCAGTTGGGTACCGACGTGCTGGTGCGCACCGTGCAACGCGCGCTGAACATTCCCATTCATCACTATGTCGAAATCGATTTCCAGGGTTTCAAAACCATTGTCGATTCGGTTGGTGGTGTCTCTGTGTGTGTCGATCACGCATCGCGCGACAAACACACGGGCCTGTTCATGAAGCCCGGCTGTTCCACGCTCGACGGGGTAGAGGCGCTTGCGTTTGCGCGAAGCCGATTCTTCGAGCAAAAGATCGATGGCGATTGGCAGGTGGATGGATCTTCCGACATTGGCCGCACCGCACGTCAACGCCTGTTTGTGCAGGCGCTTGCAAAAAGCGCGGTGCTCGGCGTTTCCGACAACCCGTTCAGCGTCGGCAGCGTTATCGAAGGCGCGCTCGGCGCAGTGATGGTCGACGAACAACTGAATCTCATCGAGTTCGGCAAGAAAATGCGCCCGGCTGCCAGCGGCAAGATTGCATCGTTTCCACTTGCCGTCTACGGCGACACCATCGGCGGTAACTCGGTGTTGCAATTAGGCGAGGACGCAGCCGAACTGTTGGCATTTTTTGCGGGCACCGGCCCGCGGCCTGTACTTAACCCTTAGTCAGGGTTTTTGCTCGCGCCGCAAAATCATCGGCGGTTGCTGCTTGTCCAACACGATTGCCCTGCATCAAGTCGCAACCCAGCAGGCGCAACCGTTGCATCTGATCCTCTGTTGTCACCCATTCGGCCACCACGCTCATGTTCAGTGAGTGCGCCAACTGCACGATAGAGCGCACGATTGGGTCGTCTCCGCCTTGTTGCCCAATGTCGCGCACCATGCTGCCGTCCAACTTCAAATAGTCGGCCGGGCAGTCGCGCAGGTATGCGAGCGAGGAGTAGCCGGTTCCAAAATTGTCGAGCGCAAGTTTTACGCCAAGCCGCTTCAACGCGTTGATCGTGCGCATCACGGCGGGGTTGTCGCTGAGCATCGTCTTTTCCGTAATTTCAATGGTGAGGTGTTGCGCATCAAGTTGCGCGTCGCGCAACGAACCCATGACACGCTCTACAAATGCGGCGTCGTTCAATTGTCGTGTCGAAACATTGACGTGCATCACAAACGAGCGGTCGACAACGCCGGCATCAATCCATGCGCGTGCATCGGCGCACGCTGTGCGAATTGACCAGTCGCCAATGGGCCCGATAGCGCCCGACTCTTCGGCGAGGTCGAGAAACATTGGCGGCGTCAGTAGGCCGCGTTCGGCATGGTTCCAGCGCAACAACGCCTCGGCACCCGCAATGCGGCCCGTGAGTGTGGAAACAACTGGCTGATACATCAAGAACAATTCTTTCGTTGCCAGCGCGCGCTCTAGCTCGGCCGAAAGCGACGAACGCTCCTTGGCGTTCTTGCGCATTTCTTCGCTGTACAACTCGCAGCGGCCGCGGCCTCGTTGCTTGGCGCGGTACATGGCCGTGTCGGCGTTATTCAACAGCGTTACTGCCGCATCCTTCGGCGCCTGCTCGGCCAGCAGTGCCGGCGTTGCCAGCGCAATACCAATGCTGGCGCTCGTAAATATCTCGATGCCTTGCAAAATCACTTGCCCCGTCATCGCTTGACGCACGCGCTCGGCAACATCCATTGCAACGTGCTCGTCGCCCAGGCCGTCGCACAACACCACAAATTCGTCGCCGCCGATGCGGGCAACAATGTCGGATGGGCGAGTGGCGCTTGCCAATCGTTTGGCAATGGTGTTCAGCAACTGGTCGCCAACGTTGTGGCCTATGTTGTCGTTGACATCTTTCAGTTTGTCTAAGTCCACGAACAACACGCCAACGCCGCGCTTCAATGTGATGCTGCGCTCTAGCGCCTCGCTCAGTTTGCGCAAGAACAACACACGGTTTGGCAAACCTGTCAGCGCATCATGCGTTGCTTGGAAGGCAAGTTCGTCTTGCACTTGCTTCGCTTCCGTTATGTCGCGGGCAATTACCGAGAAGTGCTGCACCGCGCCGTCTGCCTCGCGAACAATGTGCAGCGTTAACGCAAGCGTGCGCATGATGCCGTCGGGGCTGCGGAAACCAAGTTCGCCTTCCCACGTGTTGTTGGCCGAGTTGGCAACAACTTCACGCGGCACCTGATCGCGAATTGCTTGAATGAACAACTGTGTCGCAGCATCGGTGGTGGCAGAGTGCTCCGAAACACCAATCAGTGTTCGCGCACCGTCGTTAACAAACAAGAACTCGCCGCGTGGGTCGAAAACAATGACAGCGTCTACCGACGAGTCGAGCAAACCAATCAGTTGGTTGCTCAACACTCGACGGTTCACCGAATCGGTTACGTCGTGCGCAGTGCCAATGAACCCTGTGTTGTCGGGAAGTGGCTGCGTCGAGACGCCAACCCAAAATGCTTCGCCAGTTGGTTTCCACAAACGAAACTCCACGCTGAACGGTTGGCCGCTTTCGCGCGAGCGCTGCCATGCTTCTTCCGCATATGCACGATCCGATGGTTGAGCGTTCGACCACGGCGCCACACCAGGAGTGAAACCAGCGCCACCCAGAGCGAGTGTTCGAAAAGCGTCGTTAGCGGCGGTCAGTCGACCATGGTTGTCGGTCTGAAATACCCCAATTGGGAGGGACGCGGCTGATTGGTCAATATCCCTATTGTGACAGGTTGACCCATGCAGGAATGGCTAACTGGCGTGTTCAGCCGGTAACGACGAAAGTGTTCGAAACAGTGTCGAGGGCGGCAAGTTCGATGGCATTAATCAGTGTGATGCTGTCGGTTCCGTCGGGCAGATCCAGCTGTTGTGGAAGCCCATATCCAGTAAGACGAAACGTGTGAGTTTCGCCGGCTGGCGCGCATGGCGCGTGGTAGCCAGTGGTGCCGGCCACATTGATTGCCTGAATGGCGCCAGCAGGCACGGCGTTTTCGCTCAACGTGGGTTGAGTCACATCGATGTTGGCAACGATCCAGTGCATGGCCGAGCCGGCCGTTTCGTCCACCAAACTGACGGCAAGCGAGACAACGTCGGGCGCAATATTGGAAAACGTGATGGACGGCGAAATGCTGCCGCCGGTGCACGTGAACATGGCGTCGATGGCGCCGCCGTCGGCCCACGGCGTAGTGATGGAAAAACCCGTGCCAACGGTTTCGGCAATTGTGGTGACGATCGCAATGGATTGTGTTTGGTCTGGCGAAGGCGCGCTCATGTCGCGGCCATCTCGCGAACAGGCAGTAACGAGTGCGCTCAGCGCGACCAACGTTGCAAGGTTTCGGGCAATTCGATTCATCTGCACCAGCAAAGGTTACGACATGGAGCACTACAGTGCTGAGCGTGAATTTGTCGAATACTCCGTTGTGCGTGCTTACTGTGCATGCACACCCCGACGACGAAGCATCAAAGGGTGCGCCAACCATGGCCATGTACGCGCAGCAAGGCGTGCGCACCGTGCTGGTGTGTTGCACGGGCGGCGAAGAGGGCGATGTCAACAACCCTGCACTGAAAGAACCGGGCCAACCATTTCACGGCCTCGACGCCGCAGAGGAAAAAGCGTTGCTCGCACGTCTTCGCCCAGCCGAGTTGGATGCCGCGGCAAAAGTAATTGGTTTCCATCACGTAGAAATGTTGGGCTACCGCGATTCGGGCATGGCCGACAGCCCTACCAATAACAACCCCGCCTGTTTTCACATGGCCGACATCGACGAAGCGGTTGGCAAGTTGGTTGCAGTCATTCGCCGCGAACGCCCGCAGGTGTTAGTCACGTACAACGAAGATCAACGCGGCTATCCGCACCCCGATCACTTAAAGGTGCACGACATCAGCGTGCTCGCATTCGATCGCGCCGCAGACGACGAGTGGTATCCAGAAGCAGGCGAGCCATGGCAGCCAGTGAAGATGTATTACTCCACGTGGTCGCGCATGCGATTAACCGCAATTCACGAAGCGCAGTTGCGCCTGCGTGGCAAGTCGCCGTTCGACGAAACGTGGTTCGATCGCCTCGATCTAGACAGCCAGATCACCACCCGCATTCCTGTTGCGCAATTTATGTACGCGCGTTCGGGCGCACTTCGCGCGCACAAAACCCAAGTAGATGAAAACGAGCCATTCTGGTTTGGCCTCAGCGATGACGAACTTGCCCAGGTTTACCCGTTCGACGACTGGGTGCTGGCAAAGTCGCTTGTTCGTGGCGCGCCGCTTGAAGCCGGGCAATACGAAGACGATTTCTTTCGCGGTATTCGCGCAAGCAAATAGTTATGCGCGCATGGCGTCGCGCAGCGCGCGATAGCCAATCATTACTGCGCCGCTAGACGCAATGGCGTCGCGCAACGAAGCGTCATTCACAACAAGTTCGTAGTCGTCAATCCATCCAGAAGCCACGCTGCCAAGCGCCCTAATTTCTGGCGTGTCAATGCATGGCTGCACATGGATTTCGGTTACACCCGG
>CAMDJX010000008.1 GCA_945900735.1 Acidimicrobium ferrooxidans DSM 10331
AGACCAACGATTTCGATGTCGTCGCCAGTGTGAACCTTGCCCTGCTCTACCTTGCCGGTGACGACGGTGCCGCGACCAGTGATGGTGAACACGTCTTCGATTGGCATGAGGAATGGCTTGTCGAGTTCACGCTTTGGCTCTGGGATTGCTTCGTCGCATGCGCGGATCAGGTTCATGACCTGCTCTTGTGCATCGGCGTCGCCCTGCAGTGCCTTCAACGCGGAAACGCGCACGACTGGTGCGGTGTCGCCTGGGAACTCGTATGCGTTGAGCAAGTCGCGAACTTCGATTTCGACGAGTTCAAGGAGCTCTTCGTCTTCCACCATGTCTGCCTTGTTCAAAGCAACAACGATGTACGGAACGCCTACTTGGCGAGCGAGCAACACGTGCTCACGCGTCTGTGGCATTGGGCCGTCGGTTGCAGCAACCACGAGGATTGCGCCGTCGACCTGTGCAGCACCGGTGATCATGTTCTTGATGTAGTCGGCGTGACCTGGCATGTCGACGTGTGCGTAGTGGCGCTTCTCTGACTCGTATTCGATGTGCGCGATGGAGATCGTGATACCACGAGCCTTCTCTTCTGGCGCCTTGTCGATCTGGTCGAAAGCGGTGACCTCGGCCAGACCCTTGGTTGCCAAGGTGGCGGAGATTGCAGCGGTCAACGTGGTTTTGCCGTGGTCAATGTGACCCATGGTGCCGATGTTGACGTGTGGCTTATTGCGCTCGAACTTTGCCTTAGACATTGCTACTCCTTGTTGCTTTTCTCTTTGTTTTTAAAATGAATAGATCTTGGAAGTGAGTGCGGGCTATTCGCCACGTACTCGCTTGATGATTTCCTGTGCAATTACTTCAGGGACCTGCTGGTAACTATGGAACTGCATCGTGTAGGTAGCACGACCCTGAGTGCGCGAACGCAGGTCTGTACTGTATCCGAACATTTCGGAAAGCGGCACTTGCGCCTTGATGTTCTGGGCGTTGCCGTTAGCTTCCATGCCCTCGATACGGCCACGGCGGCTGGACAAGTCGCCCATTACGTCGCCCATGTAGTCGTCTGGGGTCACTACTTCAACACCCATGATTGGCTCCAAAATGATGGGGCCGGCCATTTGCGCTGCCTTACGGAAAGCCATCTGGCCCGCAATTTTGAACGCCATTTCGCTGGAGTCAACGTCGTGGTACTGACCGTCGACGAGCGACACCTTGACGTCCACCGTTGGGTAACCAGCAAGCACGCCGTTGTCGAGAGCCGACTGAATACCTTGGTTGGTTGGCTGAATGTATTCGCGAGGAATGCGTCCACCGGTGATGTCGTCTTCGAAGACGTAACCGCCGCCGACGCCGCTTGGCTCGACAGTGATCTTGACAACAGCGAACTGACCAGAACCACCCGACTGCTTGATGTGGCGATATTCGACCGACTCGACTTTTTTGGTGATGGTCTCGCGGTACGCCACTTGTGGCTTACCAACGGTTGCATCGACACCGAATTCGCGCTGCATACGGTCGACAAGAATTTCGAGGTGCAACTCGCCCATTCCTGAAATAACTGTTTGCGCGGTTTCTTCGTCGGTACGTACGCGGAAGGTTGGGTCTTCATCGGACAACGACTTCAGTGCTTTACCAAGCTTGTCTTGGTCGACTTTTGTCTTTGGCTCGATGGCCACGTGAATAACCGGTTCTGGAAATTCCATGCGCTCGAGAATGATTGGGTTGCCACGATCGCACAGGGTGTCACCAGTGGTGACCTCCTTGAAGCCGAGGCCGGCAACGATGTCGCCAGTCATTGCGGCATCGATGTCTTCGCGCTGGTTTGCGTGCATCAACAACAAGCGACCAATGCGCTCGCGCTTTTCTTTGGTCGAGTTGTATACCTCGTCGCCCTTATTGATGACGCCCGAGTACACGCGGAAGTAGGTGAGACGACCGAATGGGTCGGCAACAATTTTGAAAGCCAAAGCCGAGAACGGTGCATCGTCGGATGGTTTGCGTGTGAGTGCTTCGTCGCTGTCTGGCTTCAAACCTGGGGTGTCTGGAATGTCGAGCGGGCTTGGCATGTAGTCGACAATGGCGTCGAGCATTTGCTGTACGCCCTTGTTCTTGAATGCAGAACCGCACAAGATGGGTACGAAAGAAAAGGAAAGCGTTCCCTTGCGGATACCCATGCGCAAATCGGCATCGGAAAGATCGCCGTTCTCGAGGTACTTCTCCATCAACTCTTCGTCTTCGCTGGCAACAATATCGAGCAACTCGGCACGGTATTCCTTTGCCTTATCTACATACTCTGCAGGAATCTCGACGTCGGAATACTTGGAGTCTTTTTCGTCGCCGTCCCACACGATGGCCTTCATCTTGACGATGTCGATGATGCCCTGGTAGTTGGCTTCGCCGCCGTATGGCAATTGCAGAACTGCTGGAACAGCCTGCAGGCGATCCTTGATCATGTCGAGGGTGCGATAGAAGTTGGCACCGGTGCGGTCCATCTTGTTGATGAAGCACATACGAGGAACTTTGTACTTGTTTGCTTGGCGCCACACAGTTTCGGTTTGTGGCTCAACGCCGGCAACCGAGTCGAATACGGCAACTGCACCGTCGAGTACGCGCAACGAGCGCTCTACTTCAATGGTGAAGTCCACGTGGCCTGGGGTGTCGATGATGTTGATGCGATGATCACGCCAGAACGCTGTAGTTGCAGCCGAGGTAATGGTGATGCCGCGCTCTTGTTCCTGCACCATGTGGTCCATCACGGCGCCACCTTCGTGCACTTCACCGATCTTGTATGTCTTACCCGTGTAATACAACACGCGCTCGGTGGTGGTGGTTTTGCCTGCATCGATGTGGGCCATAATGCCAATGTTGCGGTAACGCTCTAACGGAAGATCACGCTTTGCCATGGGGGTTGTTCCTCAAACTTCGTTGCCGACTACCAGCGGTAGTGAGCAAAGGCCTTGTTCGACTCGGCCATCTTTTGCATATCATCACGCTTCTTCATCGATGCGCCCAAGCCATTGGATGCGTCCATAAGTTCGGCAGACAGACACTCGGCCATGGTCTTTTCACGACGTGAGCGAGCATTTTCTACGATCCAACGAATTGCCAATGTTGTGGCGCGACGTGGGCGTACTTCTACCGGCACCTGATAGGTGGCGCCACCAACACGGCGGCTGCGCACTTCAAGTGGGGGCTTGACGTTGTCGATGGCGCGCTTTACTGCTGCCAATGACTCGCCGCCTGTTTTAACTTCGATTGCTTTCATCGCGTCGTAGACGATGGACTGAGCGGTGCTCTTCTTGCCGTGCAACATCACTTTGTTGACGAGCTGTGTAATGAGTAGTGAGCGATACACCGGATCTGGTGTCATCTCGCGACGAATTGCTGGACCTTTACGTGACATAGTTCTTCCGCCTACTTCTTCTTCGCGCCGTAACGACTACGTGCTTGCTTGCGATCTTTTACGCCGGCAGCATCGAGTGCGCCGCGAATAACTTTGTAACGAACACCTGGCAAGTCGCGAACACGACCGCCGCGAACCAACACAATGGAGTGCTCTTGCAAGTTGTGGCCTTCACCAGGAATGTATGCAGTGATTTCGACACCACTCGTGAGACGCACACGCGCAACCTTGCGCAATGCCGAGTTCGGCTTCTTTGGTGTGGTGGTAAATACGCGCGTGCAAACACCACGGCGCTGAGGTGAACCCTTGAGCGCGGGTGTCTTGGTCTTTGTCGACTTGGTGCTTCGACCTTGCCGAATCAACTGTTGAATAGTGGGCACGCGTTTACCTTTGCTGTTGCTGAAGTACTGATGGAATCTGGCGCTTCGGACAAGCCGAGGCGCTAGACAACGGACTGGAAATCCTACGGCTGCAGGCCGCCATACGGCAACCTGCCAGCCATGAGGTGCACGGTCTCCCCTGCGGGAGGGCCGCTATTGAGCTTGTTCTTCGCCAGACTCCGACTCAGCCGAAACATAATTGCCGTGCAAACCGGCCAAAAATGCTGCTGGATCCTCTTCGTCATCGCTGGAGTAATAGGCCATTGGCACATAATCCGGGGCGCTCACATCAAAGGCGTTGTAACGATCCATGCCCGAACCGGCTGGGATCAACTTGCCAATGATGATGTTTTCCTTGAGGCCAACCAGGTTGTCTGCCTTGCCGTCGATTGCGGCTTCGGTGAGAACGCGGGTGGTTTCTTGGAATGATGCTGCCGAGAGCCACGATTCGGTGGCCAACGATGCCTTGGTGATACCCATCAACTCGGGACGACCTTCGGCTGGACGCTTGCCCTGCTCGACCATGGCACGGTTGGTGTCACGGAAGATTTTGGCATCGGCGCGCTCGCCTGGAAGGAACGTTGTGTCGCCTGGTTCTTGCACACCAACGCGACGTGTCATCTGACGAACAATCAACTCGATGTGCTTGTCGTGAATCGAAACACCTTGGTCGCGATACACCTTCTGCACTTCTTCCACGAGATAAACCTGCGTCTCGCGAGGGCCCTTGATCTGCATCAGTTCCTTCGGGTCGAGTGGACCTTCGGTGATGCGATCTCCGGCGTTGATCTCTTGGCCGTCTTTCACGATTGGGCGGCTGCCTGTTGGCAACATCACTTCGTGTTCGACACCTTGATCGTCGATGACCTTGATTGGAATGCCCTTGCCCTCGTCTTCCAAGATGCGAACGACACCGGTGGCAAGTGCCAAGCGAGCCGAACCACGTGGGTTACGAGCTTCGAACAATTCAACGACGCGTGGCAAACCACCTGCGATGTCCTTACCTGCAACACCACCAGTGTGGAAAGTACGCATGGTCAGCTGAGTACCAGGCTCACCAATTGACTGAGCAGCAATAACTCCTACTGCCTCACCCAACTCGATGGACTGCCCTGTTGCCAACGAACGGCCGTAGCACAATGCACACACACCGACTTCGGCGTCGCATGTAAGTACTGAACGCACGCGGATGCGGTTGACGGTTGCGTCATCGCGAAGTTCGTCCATGTCGGCGTCGCCGATGATGGTGTTCTTCTCGATCACGCGGCCGGTGCCGAGGGTGACGTCGTTCAACAATGCGCGACCGAACAACTTGGTTTCCAAGTATGCACGAGTGTTTGCAGTGTCTTTTTGTACGTTGTCAATCCAGACACCAAGCGTTGTACCGCAGTCGTCTTCGCGAACAATCAATTCCTGCGCCACGTCGTGCAAACGACGGGTGAGGTAACCAGAGTCGGCGGTACGAAGTGCTGTGTCGACGAGACCTTTTCGCGCACCAGGGGTGGCAATGAAGTACTCGAGTGTTTCCAGACCTTCACGGAAGTTGCTCTTGATAGGGCGAGGAATCATGTCACCGCGAGGGTTGGCTACCAGTCCGCGCATACCGGCAATCTGACGCATCTGGGTCATGTTTCCACGAGCACCAGAACCGATCATCATGTCGACTGGGTTGAACTTCAGTGCCTTGAACTCGGCTTCCATGGCCTTTTGAACATCGGCTGTTGCGTCTGTCCAAATGCGCACTTCTTGCTGACGGCGTTCGCCGTCGGTGATGATGCCGCGACGGAATTGGCCTTCGACCTTTTCTGCCTGCTTTTCGTAATCATCCAAGATGCCGCGCTTTGCCTTCGGTGTCTTGACGTCGTCTACTGAAACGGTGAGACCCGACTGGGTTGCGTAGCGGTAGCAGAGGTCTTTAATGCCGTCGAGTGCGAGAGCAATTTCGGACTTGGCGAAGTGATCGCTGAGTCGTTCTACGATCACACCGAATTCACGCTTGCGCAATGTCTCGTTGATGTGGCCGAAGCGCTCGACGAAGCCTGCTGGCAAACGCTCTTCAAATAACAAACGACCTGGCGTGGTGTCCACGTAAATCGTCTTGCCATTTGCATCGCGCTCGGCAATCTTGATCTTGGCGTGCAAGTTGACAGTGCCTTCGTCTACTGCCTGAATCACTTCAAACAACTGACGGAACACACGGCCTTCACCCTTTTCGCCTTCACGAGCATCGGTGAGGTAATAGCCACCGATGACCAAGTCCTGCTGCGGGGTCACGATTGGACGACCCGAGGCTGGGCTCAAGATGTTGTTGGCGCTCAGCATCAGCACGCGTGCTTCTGCTTGTGCTTCAACCGACAACGGCAAGTGAACTGCCATCTGGTCGCCGTCGAAGTCGGCGTTAAACGCGGTGCAAACGAGTGGGTGCAACTGAATTGCCTTGCCCTCTACCAGCAACGGTTCGAACGCCTGAATTCCAAGTCGGTGCAACGTCGGAGCGCGGTTCAACAGAACTGGATGCTCCTTAATGACGTCTTCCAACACGTCCCACACTTGTGGCCTACGACGCTCCACCATGCGCTTTGCGCTCTTGATGTTTTGCGCCAACTGCTGATCGACCAAGCGCTTCATTACGAAAGGCTTGAACAACTCGAGTGCCATCAGCTTCGGCAGACCACACTGCTGCAAACGCAGCGTTGGGCCGGCAACGATTACTGAACGACCGGAGTAGTCGACGCGCTTGCCGAGCAAGTTCTGACGGAAACGTCCTTGCTTACCCTTGAGCATGTCGGACAACGACTTCAATGGACGGTTGCCTGGGCCCGTTACTGGACGACCACGACGACCGTTGTCGAACAACGCGTCGGATGCTTCTTGCAGCATGCGCTTTTCGTTGTTGACGATGATCTCTGGTGCACCCAAGTCGAGCAAGCGACGCAAACGGTTGTTGCGGTTGATCACGCGACGGTACAAGTCGTTCAAGTCGGACGTTGCGAAACGGCCACCATCGAGCTGCACCATTGGGCGCAGGTCGGGAGGAATAACTGGAATGACGTCGAGCACCATTGCTTTTGGATTGTTGACAAGGCGGCCTGAGTCGTCGCGACGGTTGAACGACGCAATGATCTTCAAGCGCTTGATTGCCTTCTGCTTACGCTGCGTGCTGAGTACTTTGCCCTTGAAGCCATTAGTGATGGCATCGCGCAACAACAACTCTTCTGCGTCGAAGTCGATGGTGTCGATAAGCGACTTGATCGCTTCTGCACCGGTGCCGCCAACGAAGTATTCGCCGTAGCGATCCTTAATTTCGCGCCACAATTCTTCGTCTTCAACAATCATGCGCGAGTGCATCTTGCCGAACGTGTCGTGTGCGCGCTGGATTAAGTCCACCTCTTTGCCGTAACGATCGGCAATCATCGAGAGGTCTTTGTCGATCAACTTCTGGCGCGCGCGAATGTCGGCGTCTTTGGCGCCAGACTTCTCGAGTTCCTTCAGCTCTGCTTCGGCATCCTTTTGACGCTGCTTCAGATCCTTTTCGCGGTTCTTGATCAACTGTTCGGTGTCCTCGCGGAGCACTTCTTCCAGTTCGGTCATGTCGGCGTGGCGCTTGTCGGCGTCCACACTGCTGACCAACCATGCAGCGAAGTAAATGACCTTCTCCAACTGCTTGGCCTTGATTTCGTCGCGTGGCTCGAGGCCGCCCAACAAATATGCCAACCATGAACGGGTTCCGCGTAGGTACCAAATGTGTACAACCGGTGCAGCCAACTCGATGTGGCCCATGCGCTCGCGACGGACCTTAGAACGGGTTACTTCAACGCCACACTTTTCGCAGATGATGCCCTTAAAACGGACACGCTTGTACTTACCGCAGTAGCACTCCCAGTCGCGTGTTGGTCCGAATGTCTTTTCGCAGAACAAACCGTCGCGCTCTGGGCGCAAGGTGCGGTAGTTGATGGTCTCGGGCTTCTTTACTTCACCTCGCGACCAGTCGCGAATGTCGTCGGCCGTGGCCAAACCAATGCGCAGCTGTTCAAAGCTATTGACGTCAACTTTGTTCTTGATGTCGGTTGCTAAGTCGGACATAGTTTTCCTTCTTCCTAATTCTTGTCAGCGTCAATTCTTCGATTTACAAAACTGCTTGTGTGGGTTAGTAGGCCTTCTCGCGACGGCGCTCACGATCACGGTCGTCTGCATCTGAACCACGCTCTGGGCGTGAGATGTCGACACCGAGTTCTTGAGTGGCGCGGAAGACGTCTTCGTCCATGTCGGTAAGTTCAATGTTCTTACCTTCATTGGAGATGACTTCTACGTCGAGACACAGGGCCTGCATTTCCTTCATCAGCACCTTGAAGCTTTCTGGGATGCCTGGCTCTGGAATGTTCTCGCCCTTCACAATTGCTTCGTACACGCGAACGCGACCAAGCACGTCGTCGGACTTGATGGTGAGCAATTCCTGCAAGCAGTAAGCCGCACCATAAGCCTCGAGTGCCCACACTTCCATTTCGCCGAAGCGCTGACCACCGAACTGTGCTTTACCACCCAAAGGTTGCTGAGTGATCATGCTGTACGGGCCAGTTGAACGGGCGTGAATCTTGTCGTCGACCATGTGCGACAACTTGATGATGTACATGTAGCCAACCATTGTTGGGTTGTCGTAGTACTCGCCTGTTCGGCCGTTACGCAACTGCATCTTGCCGTCTTCGCCAATCAGACGCTTGCCGTCGGACGATTCTGGGTTGAGGTTACGCAAGATCGACTGAATAGTTGGGTGCGGTCCTGCAGCCTCTTCTTCGTCCCAGTGAGCGCCGTCGAACACCGGCGTTGCAACAAATGTTGCAGGCTTGGTGTTAATGCGTGTCTTGGTTTCGGTGCCGCGAATTGGTGAAGCACCGACGGTCTTGCTGTTCTTGGTGTCGTTCCAACCCCATCGTGCGCAGTAGCCAAGGTGGGCTTCCAATACCTGGCCGATGTTCATACGGCTTGGTACGCCAAGTGGGTTGAGAATGATGTCGACTGGGGTGCCGTCTTCCATGTATGGCATGTCTTCGATTGGAAGAATCTTGGAGATAACACCCTTGTTGCCGTGGCGTCCTGCCAACTTGTCGCCAACACTGATCTTGCGCTTTTGCGCAACATAAATGCGAACAAGTTGGTTTACACCTGGTGGCAATTCGTCGCCTGCTTCGCGGTCGCCCGGGTCGCGGGAGAGCACTTTGACGTCGATGACTTTTCCGTTTTCACCGTGCGGAACTTTGAGGCTGGTGTCGCGAACTTCACGAGCCTTCTCACCGAAGATGGCGCGCAAGAGGCGCTCTTCTGGTGTCAGTTCGGTTTCGCCCTTCGGCGTAACTTTGCCAACCAATACGTCGCCAGGGCCCACTTCGGCACCGACGCGAATGATTCCGCGATCGTCCAAGTCAGCCAAAATGTCGTCGGACAAGTTTGGAATGTCGCGAGTGATTTCTTCTGGCCCAAGCTTGGTGTCACGAGCATCCACTTCGTATTCCTTGATGTGGATGGATGTAAGCACGTCTTCTTTAACTAAACGCTCGCTCAAGATGATGGCGTCTTCGAAGTTGTAGCCCTCCCATGGCATAAATGCCACGAGCAAGTTTTTGCCAAGTGCAAGTTCGCCCATGTCGGTTGAAGGGCCGTCTGCAAGCAAGTCGCCCTTCTTGACTGTCTGGCCTTCTTTAACACGAACGATGTGGTTGATGCACGTGTCTTGGTTGGAACGACGGAACTTGAACAGCTTGTGCTCGCCTTCCGCTTTCTTCAAGTTGTCGTACGCAATCACAATTGCATCGCCGGAAACAGACGTGACCGTGCCCGAGTCTTTTGCAAGAATCAAGTCGGCGCCGTCGCGTGCTGCACGCAATTCCATGCCGGTTCCGATGTATGGCGCTTCTGCGCGCAACAGTGGAACAGCCTGACGTTGCATGTTGGCACCCATCAACGCGCGGTTGGCGTCGTCGTGCTCAAGGAACGGAATCAATGCGGTTGCAACCGAAATGATTTGCTTGGCCGAAACGTCGATGAAGTCGACTTCGGTGCCTGGAACGTAAGCGATGTCGGTGGTGGAACCGAAGAAGCTCTCGGCTTCCAACATCTTCTTCAAGTCGTCCAAGCTGGCTGCCTGCGGCGAACGACGTACAAGAACGCGATCACCCTTGAAGGTGTTGTCGGCGTTCAGTGGCGTGTTGGCCTGAGCAACGACGTAGTTCTCTTCTTCGTCAGCTGGCATGTACACGATTTCATCGGTGACCTTGCCGTTGCGAACGCGACGGTATGGGCTCTCGATGAAACCAAATGGGTTGACGCGCGCGTACGTGGACAACGCACCAATCAGACCAATGTTTGGACCTTCTGGTGTCTCAATTGGGCACATACGGCCGTAGTGAGAAAAGTGGACGTCGCGGACTTCGAAACCTGCGCGCTCACGGCTGAGGCCACCAGGCCCAAGTGCCGACAAACGACGACGGTGCGTAAGGCCCGACAATGGGTTCACCTGGTCCATAAATTGCGACAACTGCGAAGTTCCGAAGAACTCTTTGATCGAAGCAACAACTGGACGCACGTTAATAAGTGTCTGTGGCGAAATGGCTTCCACGTCTTGGGTGGTCATGCGCTCGCGCACCACTCGCTCCATACGTGACAGACCAATGCGAACCTGGTTCTGAATCAATTCGCCAACCGAGCGGATGCGGCGGTTTGCGAAGTGGTCCTGGTCATCCAAGCGGTAGCCAGGTTCTTGCTTCACGAGGTGCAACAAGTACGTAATCGTTGCAAGCACTTCGCAACGGCTGAGTACGTCTTGACCTTCGGTCGGAACATCGAGCTGACCAAGTTCGGTGCCGTTCTTCAAACCAAACAGCTGGCCAACCTTTTCAATCTCGGCGCCCAACTTGCGGTTGAGCTTGTAGCGACCTACGCGCGACAAGTCGTAACGGCGGTTCTCGAAGAAAGCAGTTTCGAAGTAAGCGCGAGCCGACTCGACGTTTGGTGGTTCGCCCGGACGAGCGCGCTTGTAAATTTCGACGAGTGCCTCTTCGCGGGTTGGCGCGATTGGGCGCTCCTTTTCCCACTGGCCCTCAAGGAAGTCGAAGTAGTTAACAAAACGATCGAGGAAGCCTGGTGCGTTCTCTTCGTCGTAACCCAATGCACGAAGCAAGGTGAAGATGCCAAGACGACGCTTGCGAGCAACGCGGGTACCGGCTGTAACGCCCTTACCTGGCTTGTGCTCGACGTCGAACTCGAGCCATTCGCCGCGGTATGGGTGAATGGTGCCCTTTACCAACTGGTGCTTGGACAAGTTACGGAGGCGGTAACGCTCGCCTGGTTCGAAAATGACGCCAGGTGAACGAACAAGCTGCGATACGACAACACGCTCGGTGCCGTTAATAACGAAGGTTCCCTTTTCGGTCATCTTCGGGAAGTCGCCCATGAACACGGTCTGCTCTTTGATTTCACCGGTTGGCTTGTTGAGGAATCGTGCGCGCACAAACACTGGCGACGCATACGTCATGTCGCGTTCGCGGCATTCGGCAACAGTGAACTTTGGTTTCGGGCAAAGATCTTCGTCGTCTGGGTCGAACTCGAGTTCGAGTTGCAGATCGTCGGAGAATCCCTTGATTGGGGAAATGTCGTCGAACGCTTCCTTCAATCCTTCTTTAAGGAACCACTCGAAACTCTCGCGTTGTACGGCGATGAGGTCGGGAAGTTCGAGGGTTTCTGGAAGGGTCGCGAACGAATATCGTTCGCGTGCAGACGCACGTGAGGCCACTGAGTTACTCCTGATCGAGAAGCGATGAATACGATTCGACGCGCCAGATGAACGACCTTGGGGGGAAGTTCAGGGGGCGACGCACGGCAACGGACTAGGCTACCGCCGTTTTTGCGGTTTGCGCCTTGCCCGTTATGCAGTTCTGCGGCTCGGGGCCAAATACCTCGAACCCACAGACCTGATAAGTGGTGTTATTGCAGTTCGACGACTGCGCCGGCCTCTTCCAGCTTGGCCTTTGCCTTGGCGGCATCGTCCTTGCTGACCTTCTCGAGGACTGGCTTTGGAGCGCCATCGACCAAGTCTTTGGCTTCTTTGAGGCCCAGGCTGGTGAGCTCGCGCACGACCTTGATGACCTGAATCTTCTGAGCGCCGCCCTCTTTGAGGACAACGGTGAACTCGTCTTTTTCTGCTGCGGCTTCTGGTGCTGCTGCTCCGCCGCCTGCCACTGCAACTGCTGCTGGAGCGGCTGCGGTAACGCCGAACTTCTCTTCGAATGCATCGAGCAAGTCCTTCAATTCAAGAACTGTCAATTCTGCGATTCCGTCAAGAATCTGGTCTTTGGTGAGTGCCATGTCTTTTCTCCTATTTTTCTGTATTGATCGTGATTAGTGGGTTGATGTGATTAATGGTTTCTTGAACGTGGCAATTACGCCGCATCCTTCGATTCGATGAGCGCCTTGATGCCGTAGGCAACCTTGCGCATTGGTGCTTGGAGCAAGTTGGCCGTCTTGTTGAGCGGCGCCTGCAACATGCCTGCGAACTGGGCAAGCAGCACTTCGCGTGGTGGCAAGTCGGCAAGTGCCTTCAGCTCGACGGCGCTAACCGTCTTTCCGCCGACAACGCCGCCTTTGAGCACCAACAATGGGTTGGTCTTGGCGTGATCGCGCAAGGCCTTGGCGGCTGCCGAAGCATCGCCCTTAACAAACGTGATGGCCGTTGGGCCAACGAGGAACTGAGACAAGCCTTCGAAACCGGCTTCTTGTGCTGCGCGGCTTGCAAGCGTGTTCTTGTACACCTTGTATTCGGCGCCAAGCGGGCGCAATGCGCGACGCAATGTGGCGAGCGATCCTACGGACAAGCCGCGGTATTCGGTGATCAGTGCTGCATCGACGCCCGAAAGCATCTGCTTAACTTCAGTAACGACTGCTGCCTTTGCGGCATTTGGTGTTGTTGCCATGTTGACCTTGTTTCCTAGAGATTGTTATGAAAAGCGCGAGTGTTCGTTGAGACTCGAAACGAACCCTTCAAGCGCCGCGACCCGCTTTAATGGCGGTCGCGCTCTGGAAGCATTCACCTCGTCTGGATATTTACTCACTTCGCAAATGCTTGTGAACCAGATGTCTATGGCGAGCAACTCTCACTGGTGGTGAGTGTTGTTATGTAGATCGGTCAGGCTAGCGGGGTGGTTTGGGCTTACCAACTGGGCTAACTGCGAAAACGGCTATTTCCGTAAAATTCGCTTTTCACCTAACAAAACCCTTACCGCTGCAGAGGAGTAGGTCCATACCATCTTCAAATAGTTCGACTTTGAACTGCCCGATGTCCTAAGTGTGTAATGGGTCGGTATCTCGACAACAGAGGCACCCGAACGCTGGGCAAAATAAAGCAACCTAATGAAGTAATCGCCGTATCCAAAGAAGATCTTTTCTTGGGGCAGTTTGTTAAGAACCGAACGCCGAACTACAAAAAATCCCGCCAAGTTGTCCTGAATTTGAGTGCCGAGCAGAATTCGAACCCACAGATTGAAAACAAAGCTGCTGAAATAGTGCGCTTTATCTTGCATTGATCCACCAGCAGCGAAACGAGACGCGCTCACCAGGTCGAATCGCTCGCAAACATGGACCATGTCTGGAATTTGGGCTGGGTTATGCGTGAGGTCTGCATCTAGCCCGACGACGACATCAGATGTTGCCAATTTCATTCCATGCCCGACAGCAGATCCGAGCCCCCTGCCTTCAGTTCGCTTAACTATCCTGACCCGCCCATCTCCTGCAAAACGATCCATTGCGATCTGTGCCGTACCATCTGGGCTTGAGTCGTCTACGACGATTACTTCGATCTCATACTTTTCACCAACATGCTGAACTATTTGTTCAATCAACGGAACTATGTTTCCCGCCTCGTTGTATGTGGGAATTACCACTGTCACCGAACTGATTTCAAAAATGTTGCTCACGACTGTCGATCAAACTTCGTTATTGCGTTACATACCCTCTTCACTTGTTCTCTCTCAAGCCCAATGTATGTTGGAAGACTCAAAACATTCTTGGCGAGGCGATCACTCACAGGCGAATCTGATTTATAGGCACCGAACATTGGCATCTCGTTGGGTGAATAAAACCCATTTCTGCATTCAATACCATCATCCTTCAGAGCCCCGAGCAACCAATCTCTTCCCGCTGGAAAATGACCTTCTTGTATCTCGATTGCAACAGCCCAGATCAACGGATCTACCTGTCCGGAAAATTGCTGTTGCTTCACCGCTTTAACATCGCCTAGTTCTTCTTCATACCACCGCGCGATTTCTTTTTTTGCCCCAACGATCTCATCCCAATACTTAATCTGTGCACAACCTATAGCTGCTAGCAAATTGCTCAAACGGAGATTGTGTCCTGGAAGGTCGTGCCAATATTTTGTTTTGATTGAACCATATGTACGTATCGACCTGAGTTTTTCGCTAATTTCAGGATTGGCGCAAACAATAATTCCTCCCTCGCCCGTGGTTATCGTCTTTACGGCGTGGAAACTATAGAAGCCAACTTCCGCAATGGTTCCGGCGGATTTTCCGTTCAATTTAGAACCAAGCGCTTCAGCCGCATCTTCAATCAGCGTGATGTTTCTTCCTCTCAGCACTTTTTGAATCTCTACTATGTCGCACATACCGCCATACGTGTGCACTGCTACAACAGCCCTCGTTCGCGGCGAAAGAACCTTTTCTATTGACTCCGCAGTTACGCAGTAAGTATCGCCATCGACGTCTGCAAAAACTGGAGTAAGTCCTAGTTGGATCGCAACAAGTGCTGCTGCTTGATAGCAAAAAGCGGGCACAACAATTTCGTCGCCGTGTTGAAGTCCGAGTGCAAGAAGAATGCAGTGAATTGCAGCACCTCCATTTGAAACAGCGATTGCATCATGCTGTTCCTTGCTCGTACCCAATAACTCGAGGAAGTCGTTCTCGAGTTGCTGAATGTAACTTCCCGTGGAAATCCAACCGCTCCTAAGAGCATCAACCATGTACTGCTCTTCCAAGCCCCAAAACTTCGGCTGAGCGTAGGGAATCATCGATTGGTTACTTGAATTCACATCCACAACAATAACCCGAGGTCAAAAGTTAGAAGTGACTCGTGATTTAAGTAGGCCCACCATGTCTTCTGTTGCATGTTTGACGGTAAACCTGCGGATAAATCCGTTGGATTCGTAGAAGGTTATTGCTCTCAGGTTTGACTGCGTTGTCCATACAAGACATTCATTAACCCCCCACGTAACGAGCTCAATTTCGAGGGCCTGTACCAAAGATCTCCCTATTCCCTCTTTCCGGCAGCCTGGATGAACAGCAAGGGAAAGTAACTGTGAATGTGGGGTGGGTTCATCATGCTTTGTTTTTAGAAGAACCTTCAACACTGATATTGCTCCAGCAATCACCCCGGGCTTGGTAATTGACCTTATGCCTACTGCAATCAACGGAAGAAGTCCGTGCGACAAGACCCATCGGAACATCTTTTTGTCATCAGCACATCCAGTGATAAAGCCCTTTAGGTTTCCGCTATCTTCGCTTACCCAAATACCGCAATGAGGAGCCTGCGAAATATAGCGATACAGAACAGCTAAGAAATCTTCACCCAATATTGAAAGAACGCCGCCAGGTATCTCATTGCAGTGCAAGCTGGCGACGGCCTTAAAACGCGCCGTCTCAGACTTATTCAGTCTCTCAACTTTGCTCATTGGAGATTTATACCGAGAAGTTAGAAGGCGCTGATGTCGATCTTGACGCCGGGCCCCATGGTGGAGGAAACGCCGACCTTCTTGATGTACTTGCCCTTGGCCGAGGCCGGACGGGCGCGCTGAAGTTCTTCGATCACTGCTTTGAAGTTGGCTTCAATGGCTGGCAAATCGAAACTGACCTTGCCGATTGGTACTTGCACGTTGCCGTAACGGTCGGTGCGGTACTCCACTTTTCCACCCTTAAATTCGGTGACTGCGCGAGCGACGTCTTGGGTCACGGTGCCGGTCTTTGGGTTTGGCATCAAGCCACGTGGTCCCAATGCGCGGCCCAACTTACCCACCATTGGCATCAAGTCTGGGGTGGAAATGGCGATGTCGAAATCCATTTTTCCGCCTTCAATTGCTGCGGCGAGGTCGTCGGTGCCAACGATGTCGGCGCCTGCGTCGCGTGCTGCTTGGGCTGCTTCGCCTGCTGCGAACACGGCTACGCGCACGGTCTTGCCGGTGCCTGATGGCAATGCGACGGTTCCGCGAACGGCTTGTTCGGCTTTGCGTGGGTCGAGGCCCAAACGAACGGCGAGTTCGATGGTCTCATCAAACTTGGCCGAGGCCATTGCCTTCACCTTGGTGATTGCGTCGGTGGACGAATACAACGTGTCGATGTCGTACGTTGCTGCTGCTGCTTTGTATTTCTTACCTTGTGGCATAAAGCCTCCCTCATTGTTATGTCGATCTTGCGAGGTAATCCAGATCAGACGTTGTTGTTTAGAGAACTAAATGATCAGCCGACGACGCTGAGTCCCATGCTGCGTGCGGTGCCGCGAACTTGCATTTTTGCGGCTTCCATGTCGTTGGCGTTCAAGTCTGGCATCTTGATCTTGGCAACTTCTTCGATGTCTTTCTCGGTTACCGAACCACACACTTCTTTGCCTGGGTTCTTAGCAGCCTTGTCCAAACCGGCCTTCTGACGAAGCAGAACTGGTGTTGGTGGTGTCTTCAGAACGAAGGTGAACGTGCGGTCTTCGTAGATGGTGATGTCGACAGGAATGATGGTGCCGACTTGTGCTTCGGTTGCAGCGTTGTACTGCTTCACGAAGTCCATGATTTGGATGCCGTGTGGCCCCAATGCGGTACCAACTGGTGGGGCTGGTGTTGCCTTACCTGCTGGAATTTGAATCTTGACGATTGCTGCGACGTCTTTTTTTGCCATGACGGGTGTTCTTTCTTTTCGAGTTCGTTGTTAGAGCTTGGCTACTTGGCTGAAGTCCATCTCGACCAAGGTCTCGCGACCGAAGATGTTGACGAGAACTTTCAGCTTCATGTGATCTGGGTTGATTTCGGCGACCTGGCCGGAGAAGTCGGCAAATGGGCCTTCCTTCACGCGTACGCCTTCGCCAACTTCGTATTCCAACTTCGGTGCTTTGCGCTTCGGCGCTTCTTGGCCGTCGCCCTTTGCCGAAAGGAACGTTTCAACTTCTTTGCGCGACAACGGTGTTGGCTTCTGGCCCTTTTGGCTTTGGCCAACGAAACCCGTGACGCCTGGTGTGTTGCGAATGCAGAACCATGTGTCGTCGTCCATGTCGCAACGAACAAGCAGGTATCCAGGGAAAACTTTCTTCTGAACGGTCTGTTTGCGGCCGCCCTTAAATTCGACAACGTCTTCCATTGGGATAACGATTTCGTAAATGCGATCTTCGATGTGCATTGATGCAATACGAGCATTCATGCTCTGCTGCACTTTCTTTTCGTAGCCGCTCTGCGAATGCACTACGTACCACTGGCCAGGGCGCAACCAAGGGCGATCAATTTCTACGTCGTCGCTATCCTCGCCGTCGGTGAGATCGAAGGCGACGTCGGGCGCGACCGTGTCGGTCGTGTCGATGTTTTCTTCAGTGAGGGTTGCGTCATCAGTCATAATTCAGCCGTTCGGTGCGGGGTCAGTCCTTGTAAAGCCAGCCAGAAAGTATGCCAAAGACTGCATCCAATCCACCCACAAATGCCGTAACAACTACAACAGTGGTTAAAACAATGATGGAATAGCGGCGAATCTCTGGCCATTTCGGCCAGGCCACCTTGCGCATCTCATCGCGAACTTCGCGAATGTACTTGGCAGGGCTGGTGCGCTCTTTCTTGGCCTGTGCAGCAACAGTGGGCCGGGGTTGGCGAATAGGCGCACCCTGGTCGTTGACGGCGCCCATCTTTTTCATGGAGCGCTTCTGTTGGCGATTGAGATCCATTGACATAGCGGGTTTTTAGCCTATCGGCGGCTTTACCCCAGATGGATGGGGATATTTGCAGGGCAGGAGGGATTTGAACCCCCGACCATCGGTTTTGGAGACCGGCGCTCTACCAACTGAGCTACTGCCCTATATAAATAAGGAAAGTAGAGGTTACCAGCGGCAAGTAGCACCCGCTATTGGACTATTCGGGAAGAAGCGTCATCTCCGATGGCAGCCCGCTGCCAACGATCTGGGCCTTGTCCATCTTGTACACCTTGGTGCAATAACTCACGGTTGTTGTTCGGTGGGCAATGATCACGATGGTTTTGGTTCCGAGTAGCTCTTTCACCGCATCCATCACCCCTTGCTCCGTCTCGGTATCCAGCGACGAGGTTGCCTCGTCCAGTACCAAAATCTCGGGGTCGTTGTACAGAGCACGGGCAATGCCAATGCGTTGACGCTGCCCACCAGACAAGCGCACCCCGCGCTCGCCAACAATGGTGTTTATGCCATCTGGCAACGTGGCAACAAATTCGTCCAACTGAGCAGCCTTTATCGAGCGCGCTACCGCGTCATGATCGACCATGTCGTCGGGCAGGCCGAAGGCAACGTTTCGCGCCAATGTGTCGTCCACCAAGTAAATGGTTTGCGGCACGTAGCCAATATGGTCCTGCCAAGACCGAAGATTGTTCTGGATGTCGACGCCATCAACCAATACTTCTCCCGCAGTGGGTTGCAATAAGCCAAGCAGGATGTCCACAAGTGTGCTCTTGCCTGCCCCGCTGTGGCCAATGATCCCAACGGCCTCACCTTTGCCAATGCAGAACGAAATGTCATCGTTTGCGCTGCCTGCAGCATTGGAATACTTGAAACTCACATTGTTAAAACAAACCGAAGTAGTGAATTTGATTTCGGTTCCTACCTTTGGTGTCTCCGACACAGACAACTGCAGATCGTCAAAAACCGATTGAATTATCGGCTTGCTATAGCCAAGTGTCTGAACACTTGCCATAATTCGGTTTATCGACGGAATGATGCGAAATGACGTTGCTGCGAATAGGCCAAGAACGGGAAGTATCTGAGAGACAGAGTCACCAGAGCCGATCATTGCAAGCACCAGAACAACCAGCCCCACAATCGCTAGTAATTCAAGCCACAGTCGAGGAATTATTTGCAGCATCATGAATCGGCGGTCTACTTCCATGCTTGCATTCACGCTCTTCTTGTGCTCTTCCAAAAACAACTGTTCACGACCCATGATCTTCACTTCTTTAGCGCCCCCCAAGCCTTGCTGAAGGTGCTTGAGTACCAGTCGGGATTCAATCTTTTTTGCGATTCCCCAATCGTGAATTCGCTTACGCGTGGAGAATTGGAACAACACACTGGCGGCTGCGAACAAAACGAAGACACAAAGAGTGCCGATCGGCTCGACGAGAAGAAGCAGTACAAACATGCCCGATGCAATCAGGCCATCCGTGAGTAACACCAGAAGTGGTTCGAGCCCACCGCTGACAATGGTGCGACCATTTTCGGCATTGGTGATCAACGTTGAAGAGTTGTGATCTAAATGAAATGAATACGGTTGGCGAAGGTACCGTTGAAAAATCTCGTTCGATAGCCGAGCCTTTGCTTTGTTCAGAAAGGCACGCTGCACCCAGTTGCTGTAGTACGTGAAAACTGCCTTAACTAGGTAGACAAGCAGGATGAAAAGAACACCAACCACAAGTATCTCTTGTTGCGACGGCTGCCCTAGTTGCGAATAGAGCGAGGGAAATTTGGTGGCGTAGTCGTCTTGAGTGAGCAACCCCATGAACGGAATGATCAAGCCCAAGCTGAGCAACTCGAGGATCATGCCGATTAAGACAAGAACCCAAACAAAAAACAGCTTTCTTCGCTCACCTGCTGCCAGAGCCCGCCATACCATTTTTGGAATTGGCAAATCTCTCACCATCAGATTCTATTCCTTACCGTCAGAACCAAATTGCTCTCTTGTAGCGGCGACCGGATTCGAACCGGTGACCTTCCGATTATGAGCCGGATGCTCTCACCAACTGAGCTACGCCGCCGTAACTACGAGCCCTCTGCGGGAATCGAACCCGCCACCTCTTCCTTACCATGGAAGTGCTCTACCGAATGAGCTAAGAGGGCATATCTTCGGTTGCCCGAAGCGGTTGAAATGCTATCGGAGTAACAGAATGACTCGGTCAGCACTTTGTTGTACATGGTGGGCCGGGACGGATTCGAACCTACGTAGGCATAAGCCGGCAGATTTACAGGCTGCTCCCTTGGGCCGCTTGGGTACCGACCCACAAGGTGTCCACTCTATCGGCTTGGGTATTGTGTTCACTATGCCCAGCTTTGACATCGTTTCCGAAGTAGACAAACAAGAACTCAAGAACGCGGTCGATCAGGCACAACGTGAACTGGCCAATCGGTTTGATTTCAAAAACACCAATTCTTCTATCGAACAAGCCGACCTCATTCTCACCTTGAAGACCTCCAGCGAAGATCGCCTCCGTGCTCTTAAAACCCTTCTGGAAGAGAAGCTCGTAAAACGACAAGTTTCGCTTCGGGGCATCGAATGGGGAAAGGTAGAAGCAGCATCGGGCGAAAGCGTTCGCCAAGTAGTCACGGTCAAAGTCGGCATCAATTCCGACAAGGCCCGCGAGATAAACAAACTAATTAAAGAAAAGGGACCAAAGGGTGTAAGTAGCCAAACCCAAGGTGAGCAGGTTCGCGTAACCAGCAAGAAGCGTGACGATCTGCAGGAAGTGATGTCGCTACTTAAAGCAACCGATCTCGAACTTCCTTTGCAATTCAATAACTTCCGCGATTAGGCAACAGATGGTTGATGGAAGGCCCGAATCATTTCAGTAATTGTTGACATTTCCTTCCGGTCAACATAAACACCACGTTGTTCCAACAAATTCAGACACTCCAAGAACTGAGTTCCTTGCCAATCTAATTTCCTTGTAATTGACCGAGGCAATATAGATTTTGCTGCCTGCTTCATAGGCACAGGAGCCATTGCCTTAATCATTCGGGGCAATTTTTCCCTAAACGTAACTCGCCGATTCGCTTTTTCTCGATACCGCTCTTCAAGCGTTCCAACTACATAATTTATTGCACCCACCATCACCACTTCTTCTTCGGGTTTGATATCAAGAGCTTC
Source organism: Acidimicrobium ferrooxidans DSM 10331 (assembly GCA_945900735.1). GTDB lineage: Bacteria > Actinomycetota > Acidimicrobiia > Acidimicrobiales > Ilumatobacteraceae > UBA3006. Next base: position 20,888 of record CAMDJX010000008.1, read on the forward strand.
AGATACAAGTCGGCCTTTGAAGTCAACCACTTCATCTTTGAACTTTGGATCATCAAGCCATTCAATAAGATCAACACTCCGATTGAATGACGACTGATTCTTGATCGGCGGGTTCTCCCCGCTACATAGCCAAGTGGCTGCTTCTACAACTTCAATTTCTCCGGTGTAGGTAAGCAGCGTTCGCAAAAAGGTGTCATACACATATCCAGATGAGTATTTCTTGGCGTACGTTGCTCGAATCACTGGCTTCCATTGATCCGAGCGAAAAACTCCATAAGCAACCGCTCCAATCTTTCCTGGATGGTACAAGTTGTGCAAACGGGCGATACCTCCCCGGATATCTCGTTCATAGTTCGTAGCTTCAGAATGTTTTGGCTCACCAAACACCACGCCACGCTGATGAAAGAAATACATAGAACGCCCAACGACACCAAATACTTCAGCCTTATTGTCAAGATGCTCTACACAACGTCTCAAACCAGACTTTACAAACAAGTCATCGTCACCCAGCAACGCAACATATGGAGTATTTATCAGCTCTGTTGCTGCGCGCATCCGAGTAAAGAAGTCATCGTTGGAATGACGATATTTGATATTTGGCGCGAGGTTTTCCAGAAATTCCGACTCGATTGGATCTGGTGATCCATCCATAATGTGAACTGTCACAGGAGAGTTCGACCAATAACCAATCTGCCGCCTTACAAAATCGTGTCTGCCATAGGTCGGAATTACTATCGATAGCTTTTCTAGGCCATCCACTACTTTTCGATTCTCTCTCCACGTTTCACCAGTGGGTTGCCCGCGTAAATCCCGTAAGGGTCTGTGGAACCACGCACCAGAGAGCACGCACCAACAACACACCCAACCTCAAGCGTTGCACCATCGAGTAACACCGAAGTTGCTCCGATCCACACATCATCTTCAATCCGTATGCCACCCCGCGACGGCCTAAACCCTTGCATTTGGTGAAGCATGTTTCGATTCTCAAACTCGTGATTGGTAGGTGCAAGCACGCAATTTGCAGCAATTGAAACATTGTTGCCGATAACAATGCCATTACCAATGTAGAGAACACATCCCGAGTTGATAAAAGAGTTGCTCCCAATCACTATGTCGCCAGTGCCACCTGCGGCCTTAATTTTGACAAACGCATCAATATAGGAGTTGGGACCAACAACTATTTTTGATCCCTTAACCGATTCTTCAATGTCTGCCAATGGCGACACATACGCAGTGGGGTGTATTTCAATCATGCAATACGAAGCAAATAACCATCGGGAGCAACAGAGATAAGCAGTTTGTTATCTATCGATTTATCTATTTCAAACTCGCTATGTGATTTGAGGTATTCGCGAACTGCGGTCTTTGGGCTGTCGCCTTTGTCCCATGGCCGATCCGGAAAATACTTGGGCGGCATGTCTTCAACGAATGTGTCGAACACAACGCAATAACTGCCTTTGGTTACCAGATGTGCATAAGCGTTTAGCTCACCCAAAACATGTTCGTGTGTATGGTTGGAATCCATAAACACCATCACTGTTTCATGCCCCGCAGCAAGCTGATGAACTTCATCAATCACATGTTGATCAACCGACGAACCCTCAACCATGCTGATCAAGCCAGAGAGGGGATGCTCCTCAATTGCCGAACGATTATGTGAGCGAATATCGATGTCGATGCCCACCACCCTTCGACGAGATTTGCGAGGGTCAAGTGTTGAACCCGTTTCAACAGCTTCGCAATAGTCAAGCATTGCAAGCATCGAGGCACTCAAGACCAAGGAGCCGCCATGGGCGATACCGGTTTCGATGACCAGGGTGGGTTTCACCTTCCAGATCAGTTCCTGGATCGCGACCATGTCCTCTGGGTATTGAATAATCGGTCTTCCAAGCCAGTCAAAATTGTAAAGGTACTTCTGCTGCATCGAATGAAACACCCAATCGTGCGCAAGTGATTTCAGACGTGCATCCTCTGAATACTCCTCAAGGCGCTGCAACCGCTCTTGGGCAAATTGCTCTTCTGGACTCATTGCTGATCCTTTAAAAGCATTGTCCGAGCGTAGTCCAATACCGAAGTTGGTTGAAACCCAAACTCGTTTCGAATCCTCGATATATCAATGGCCATCGGCTTTCTGCAAGATTCGCTATCGAGAAGCTCAACAGAGCAACCTGTCGCATCTTTCAGTAAGTTCGCAATTTCCAATGTTGAGATATTGACCCCACTAGCGATGTTGTAAACGCGCTCTCTGCCGCTAATCGCAATTTTTGGCAAAAGCGAAACTACGTCGTCTAGCAAGACATAATCCTTCACCGAATCGCGATGGGCCTGAAACACGACCTTTCCTTTGGCGGCCTCTCTGGCCTTTACAGCAACATAGTTGGTGCTGTTTTCATCCAAATTGACCGCATACGCAACTCGAACTACTCGAGTGTTCTCTACACCACAATTCAAAACAATCGACTCTCCAAAGAGTTTCGAAAGATTGTAAAAATCCGAGATGTTTTCGGTTGATGCCTGGAACACAGAAGTTTCTGCAGTTGACTGCAGTCCTTCGTACATACGCGCAGATGACAAATACAACAATGAACTAAAGGTGCAATTCTCAAGCACCTGCGAAATAAACGAGACATGCGCTTGAACTACCTTGAATTGCTGGGTGAGAAAGTCGCTGCCTGTTACTCCAATGCAGTAAATCACATGCCCCAGGTCGGTTGTGGTATCCAACTGCTGCTCTCTGTCCGGCGTGAGCACTTCGTTACCGTCTACTACCAAACGCGAAACAAGACTCTTTCCGACGAAGCCATCTGCACCAAAAACCGTAAATCGCATGCCTACCTACCAGATTCGAAATTTCGGTTGCACCACCACGAATTGAGCGCCCCATTCACGAATGTACGAAAGTTGTTGAGACACTTCTTCTTGCAGATTCCAGGGCAGTATGAGCACAAAATCTGGTTGTTCATCTCTAATCTGTTGCTCACCAACTATGGGGATCCGGCTACCCGGCATCCACTTTCCTTGTTTCGCTGGGTTTCTGTCCGAAACAAACGAAATGAGATCCGATTTCACTCCGGCATAGTTGAGGAAGGTGTTGCCCTTTGCCGCGGCGCCATATGCAGCAACCTTCTTCGAATCTTCTTTTGAAGTGATTAAGAAATCCATTAATGCCGATTTCAATTGTTCAGCTTCCTCCTCAAACCCCTCATAGAAGTCGACGGTCTTCATGCCTTTGTCAGACTCCAGTTTGAGCAAGTCTGTTACCGAGCCCTCCATCCGTCGTGAGCCTGTGTCGGAACGTTGTGCAAATACCCGAAGGCTCCCTCCATGTGTTGGTATTTGCTCGACGTCCAAGACCGATAGCCCATTAGCGGCGAAGATATCCACAACAGTTGTAAATGAAAGATACGAATAATGCTCGTGATAGATCGTGTCAAACTGTCGATCCTCAATCATCTTCATTAAATGCGGAAATTCAAAAGTTGCCACGCCGTCCGCTTTAAGCAGTGTTGCAAATCCACGGACAAAGTCGTTGATGTCAGGGACGTGAGCCAACACGTTGTTTGCGGCGATCAAGTCGGCAGCCTTGCCTTCGTTCACTAATCGTTTTGCAAGAGCTACTCCAAAGAATTCTTCGATGGTTTCAATGCCCTTAGCGCGCGCCGCTATGGCAGTTGATGCCGTTGGCTCAACGCCAAAACATGGAATCTTCTGCTCCTGAACAAATTGCAACAAATATCCATCATTCGACGCAATTTCTGCAACCATGCTGGATTGATTAAGTCCGAGCTTTTCAATCATCCGCCACACATAGGCCTTGCAGTGCTGAAGCCAAACATCTGAAAACGAACTGAAATAGGCGTACTCATCGTTAAACAAATCGGCTGCCCTGGACGAGCTTTCCACTTGCACCAACCAGCATTTCTCGCATACGACGACATTGAGAGGAAACCACGTTTCCGGCTGGTTAATCGTCTGGGGGGTTAAATAGGCATTGGACGGCGGAGCCGTTCCCAAATCAATCAGCTGAAATGTGATCTCCGAAGAACAATGTCTACATTTCATGCAATAAGAGCATAATCCGCCCTGGGTTGCCTAATACTCACTTCCCCGAGCCACATAGTCGTCCTTTGTCTTCACACCTAGACGAAAGTTGCTTGGTAGATACTTTGTGAAGTGCGGGTCGTCAAAGGTTTCGTCACTTGGACGTGATGTGTAATAGAAAGCAGAAAACACGCGACGCTTCACTTCTTCTGGGGCATCCATTTTCTCTGGCTGGCCATGGTTGGCGCCAGGTGTCGCAAAAACAACCAAGCGGTTGAACAATGGTGCTACTCGCTGCACACATTTGCTCTCATCCCAAAGCTCAAGATCACCACCGTATTCGGGCTTCCAATCGGGTGTTAGGTACAGCAACGCATTCACTCGGCGATGCAATTGCAATTGAAAATGCCAGTTGAAGTCTTGGTGGATGTTGAGAAAGTCTCCCTTTTCGCTAATCATTGCACCACCACCAAAAAGATATGGGTCGGGAATGAGGCACTCGATGCCGGTCAGCGTTTCGAGGAACAACAAAAACTCTCGGGACGAAAGGGCCGCTGCAAAAGCCCGAACGTATGGGTGCATGTTCGCAACATCTTGCTGCAATTTGCGCGACGTATTTTCATTGTCGTGATGCGTGATCTTGTCATCTACTTTTGGATAATGCTCAAAGATTCGCTGTGCCACTTCCTCTGGCAAAAAATTGTCGATTACAGCGTGCTTGAACGGGACCGCTTCTCGAAAATCGTCTCGATGCTTAACCGCCAACCTTGGAAACCGATCTTCTCCAAACATGAACAGAACCGAGTCGAGCGACGTGTAATTCTGACTCTTTTCCTTTGTATCCGACATAATTTCCTCCTCTAAATTTGGAAGTATCCACAGGTTGAATCAAACGGAAATTTCCTCAATTGAACCTGCTTCAAGTCGCACACTTCTTTGAGCGCAATCGTTTCGCCAATAAATTTGGCATAACACACTTCATCCAATAGAACTACGGCGCCTTTGTGCATGTGTGGCAAAAAGTTTTGCAATGCAACTTTGGTCGAGTCATACAAATCAGTGTCAAGAATTAACAACGAAATGAGTAAACCCGGGTTTTCCTGAACAAACTTGGGCACCGTTTGAGCAATGTCACCTTTGACCAAATGCATCTTCGGTATCTTGTTCACTGGCCGCACCAAGTTGTGCAGATTTGATGCCGCCTCTAATAGGTCAAAATTGGTATCAGAAAACATCGCTTCGTTGATGTCGTTTGGGTCATTCTTTGCGTCAATCGAGCGGAAGCCTTCAAACGTGTCAAAGCCGTAAAAAGTTCGGTTGATCGCATACGGTTCGAGCACGAGCGACAGTTGCTGCAGCAGCATGAGGGAGTTTCCCCTGAATACGCCGCATTCAATCACTGCGCCAGGCATTTCGCGAATCATTTCAAACAGTCGAATTCGTGAAAGCATTGCAGTCGTTTGCACGCGCGTTGTAAATACAAATGGCGCATCAGCCACATATTGCGATGGCACTTTCGAAATCAGTGCTTCCCGCTGGGCGTTAAATTCAACCTCAGCCTCAGTCAAATTCCGTTTTGTCACGCCTCCATCGTAACGCAGCACTTCAAAGAAGGCATGCCTAACGTGACGTCGGTGTATGGGTTAAAACTGCCTAATCGGCAATACACAACTGGTCGTTGAATCATTCTTTACCTGAGCGGCTGGGGCATTAGCCACTACTGGCCATGCTGGAGCATTCGGTGCTACACGCCAAGCAGTCGCCCTATCGGTTTCGGATGACGTCCAATAAGCAGAACACGTGCCGACAACACTCAGTGTTATTGCACCAGGTTTGAATTGAGAAAAGTTCTGAAACAACATCACCATCTCGGAATAAGAAGGCAGAAACCAGTCGGTTACTGCGGAACCGCCCGTTGGCGTGTTCGAGTAATTGTCAGCGCTACCGGCAGCATAGAGAGCTTTGTCGATAACAGGAGTAACGGCGTCATGTCACGCGATGATTGCCAGCGTGTTTGCCGAACCAGCACCAATTCTGGTAGCAGTTACTTGGCTCGCTGTTCGGGTAGTTCCCGAAACAGTGTCGGGGTAGACACTTTCCGCTTGGCAACTTTGGTCTGCTGTGGTACTGCCAGCAGTGTTTGCATAACACTTGGCAACATTAGTAGACCAGTTAAATACGTCAGCGCCGTTCGGTGGAGTTGAGGCGTCTAATTCTTTGGGTGCTACTTCAAGATAGGTGAAACCCGAATACTCGTTGTACCGATCAACGAAGAACACGATCCCGCCGCCAGGGCCAGTATCGCCAATTTTGTAATCAAATGGCCCATAACCGTTTCCATTTGCTCCTGCCGAACCATCTGCACCATCTGCACCCTTTGCGCCAGCAGCACCTGCCGCACCGGCCGGACCTGCGGGGCCAGCCACTCCATCTTTGTTCCAGGCAAGTTGAACTTCGGTTGCAGCATCGCACGCCGGGGTCACAGTTGTCGACTTCTTGGTCTTCTTGTTTGTTTTTACAACTGGCGTGGTGTCCAAGTAGCGCATGATCCCAGTTGCCTTTTTGACACATACAACTGAGGCGGCACGCGCCTCGCTGGCCGCGAACAAACACGTAGACAATGTCCCCAATATTGCTGCCCTCAAAAGTAGATTACGCATAAATCCCCATTTCGCGATTTGGTTAACCACGCCTAACCATACGTATCCCCTGGCGATTGGTAGGGGATATTCAACGCTGTACAAGATGCGCCGGGACAGACTTGTACCCAGCGGTCCTTCTTTCTAGATCTGTTTCTAGGGTAAGACGCTCGATCAATTGAAGCTCTCGCTTATTGAATGCAATGCCATTTTGCTCCAGCTTGTTACATGTGTCTTCAATGACAAAACCCTGCCAATCAAGGTAGCCGAGCACCTTTCGGGGCCCTATTCGCTTAGCTGCAAGCTTGATTGACTTCGGTGCATAACGGATCAGTGCTTCGCTCAGGCGACGCCTGAACGATCGTTGGGAATTCTGCACTTTGATGCGATGGTTCTCAAATCCTCCGTATACAAACTGTTCGGCAAACTCATGCGCCTTACTCGCCTCGATCGATCCTTCAGATGCGATGATCTTCTCTACCTTCTTGACGTAGTGCAAAACTTCATCTCGATTACTCGGGTTATCGGCCCAACCCAACATGCCGCCATCATCGCGAGGAACGGCCGCATTGGTCAGCGGTGGATTCTCCATACTTCTCATCCACATCAATTCATCCAATACGACTGTTCTACCTAGGACGGCGGAATGCAGGTTCAGCATCCGTTCGTATAGATAGCCAGTTGAATAGAAATCGCAGTAGGACGACGTGAATATCTCTTTCCAAATTGACGATCTCAGCACTGCAAATTGAACCTTGTGCACCTTGTTGGGAGGCAAGACTTCCTGCACCCGAGACTCTGCCGTAACTGAATCGGTGGCAAAATTTCTCCAATACTCGTAGTCCTGATATGTGAGAAACCTACCCTGATCAACAAAGAACATCAGAACTTTCCCCACACAGCCAGTGATATTCGGATTCTGATCTAGATACCTCATGCTCGAAGCCAAACCACTTGGCAAGAAGAATTCATCATCGGGAAGAAGACAAGCAAATTCAGTGTTCACATGTTTCCACGCATTACTCAATCGCTCATTGAACCTCTGTGGCTCATGCAAGTATTGAATATTCTTTGGAAGTAATCCAAGTTGTGAAGTATCAATTGGTGTTTTTGCACCATCAAGAATTCGTACCTGAGCATCGAACTGCGACCAAAAGATTATTTGACGTTTTACAAATTCCGGCCGAGAAATCGTAGGAATAACTACGGTGAGTTTTGATAACCCATGATTTTCCAGGTTGAGTTCGTTCATCGCCTTGTGTACTTTACGATTATTCCTTGGCTTGTTCCTGTACTCAGAATTTCAAATTGAAGTTCTTTTGACAGATTAGTCAGTGCAATGTTTTGTTCATCTGTTGATCCAAAATCATCAAGGACCACGATGCCGCCCTCAACAATATGATCCCACAGTCTGCGCAACACTAAAACTTCAGATATGGCATGGTTCAAATCGAGGTGCAAAAAAGCAATTTCTGTAATTCGTGCATCAGATAGTGAGTCCGGGAGTCGTCCCTTTACAAGCTCAACATTTGCCCACTCAGAAAAATTCATTCTCACTTTTTCGGCGGACTCAGCATATTTCTCGCGGATCCCCTGACTTTCGCTATTCTCACCTGTTTCGGGATCAAGCCCATATGGCTCGAAAGTATCAAACAGAAACAACTTTTTACCACAATCATTCCACTCTTGGACACTTGCTAGTGCAGCAGACATCATCAGACCTTTGCCAGTACCACATTCCACAAAGTCGCCATCTAGTTTCATACAATTCTTCACTGCCCAAATTATTTGATGCACGCGCCAATGCAGAGCAGGATCAACTACGGCTTCTGATGAAACTCTCATCCGCAAATAAGCGTGACGAAATGATGTCTCTTCAAGAAATGGCATGCGCGATTTGGTAGCAACACCGTCTCCGAAATAGGTGAACGGCAATTTTTTGGGCACTAAATAATATCTCACATTTCGATATAACTTCAATACAAATCTAATTGGATTTGGAAATCGACTTAACGAGGTTCCCGTGTGCATCGAGAAAAATGGTCGCAGAGCGAATCCAAAAAGTAAAAACTGGTTCCCGCCCGTTTGTTCGTCGTGTTCTTCAATCAGTCGCTTTTGCCGAATGACTTTTTCGGTTATGTCGTCATCATGCACAGACAAAAGACTAATCCTCTGCAGGTGTCTCGGCTGCGCGGCGCTGCAACTCATTAACCACCGAAGCATCAGCAAGCGTGGTGGTATCGCCAAGGTTGCGACCCTCTGCAACATCACGAAGTAGCCGGCGCATGATCTTTCCACTGCGGGTTTTGGGTAGCTCGGGTGTGAAGAAGATGGCTTTGGGTTTTGCGATTGCCCCAATTTCGGTAGCAACGTGGTCTCGGAGTACTTTCTCATCCACCTCGAGCCCGCCTCGAAGCGTGACGTACGCAATAATTGCTTGGCCTGTTGTCGCATCGTTGGCACCTACCACTGCGGCCTCAGCAACGCTTGGGTGAGAAACGAGGGCGCTCTCAACTTCGGTCGTGCTAATGCGATGTCCAGAAACATTCATGACATCGTCTACCCGGCCAAGCAGCCACAGGTATCCGTCGTCGTCCAACTTGGCGCCATCGCCGGCAAAGTATCGTCCTTTAAACCGTCCCCAATATGTTTCGCGGTAACGCTGCTGGTCTCCCCAAATGCCACGCAACATACCTGGCCAGGGTTTTGTGAGGGTTAGGTATCCGCCACCCTTACTTACGTGGCCACCCTCTTCATCCACAAGTTCGGCCGCAACACCCGGCAATGGAAACGTTGCCGAGCCAGGTTTAGTGACAGTGACACCAGGCAGTGGCGAAATCATGATGCCTCCAGTTTCGGTTTGCCACCACGTATCAACAATCGGGCAAGTGCCGCCGCCGATGTGTTCCTGATACCACATCCACGCTTCTGGGTTGATTGGTTCGCCAACACTGCCAATGAGGCGAAGCGAAGACAAGTCGTGTTTTGCTGGCTCTTGCGTGCCCCACTTCATGAACGTACGAATTGCTGTTGGTGCCGTATAAAAGATTGTTGCTTTGTATTTTTCAATAATCGACCACATCCGATCATTGGCAGGAAAGTTGGGTACTCCTTCATACATCACCTGGGTGGCACCATTTGCCAGAGGGCCGTACACGATGTAGCTATGCCCCGTGATCCAACCAACATCGGCGGTGCACCAAAAAATATCCGACTCCGGTTTGTGATCGAACACAAATTTAAAGGTGTATGCAACATGAGTGAGGTAACCACCAGTGGTGTGCATAATGCCCTTTGGTTTACCCGTTGTGCCAGATGTGTAAAGCAAAAATAACAACTGTTCAGAGTCCATTGGTTCGGCAGCGCACACTGGGTCGGCTTCGGCCACGATGTCGTGATACCAATGATCGCGACCATTGATCATCGGAACTTCGTTGTTGCCCCGTTTCACCACCACGACATGCTCGATGCTTGGCGCCATTTTCACTGCTTCGTCCGCCTGTGGCTTTAACGGGAATACCTCGCCCCGGCGCCAGCCACCATCTGCAGTTATCAGCACTTTTGCTTCGGCATCATTGATGCGGTCGGCTAGTGCTTGCGAAGAAAAGCCACCGAACACCACGCTGTGTGCCGCACCGATGCGCGCGCAAGCCAGCATTGCAACCGCGGCTTCAGGAACCATCGGCAAATAAATGTTTACGCGGTCGCCTTTTTCTACACCCAGTTTTTTCAGTGCATTTGCAAACTTTTGCACTTCAGTAAGCAAATCAGCGTATGTAACCACTCGGGTGTCACCAGGTTCGCCCTCCCAGTACAACGCCACTTTGTCGCCGCGCCCAGCAAGCACATGTCGATCGAGGCAGTTGAATGAGACGTTTAGTTTTCCACCCACAAACCACTCGGCATAGGGCAAATCCCACTCGCACACAGTTGTCCATGGTGCATCCCAGGAAATCAGTTCGCGTGCTTGCCGGGCCCAGAAACCTTCGTGATCGAGTTGCGCCTCCTGATATAGCGACTGATCGTTGGTGCTCGCATCACTAACAAACTGTGCAGACGGAGGGAATTTGCGCATTTCATACGACAACGCATCGATTGCTTGCAGGTGGTCATCCATGTTGGCAAATTCCCCCTAATTCTTTGGCAATATCAGCCAACTGCGAGACTAGTTCTCAGTGATGAAAACCCGCCAAACAGCAGAAACCCAAGCCCGTTTTGGCCCGCTCGACTGGGCTCTTTCGGTTGGCATGGCTCTCACGTGGGGCTCATCATTTCTGCTGATTGATATTGCAATCAGGCATTTCCACAGTGCTGTGGTTCCATTTGGTCGCACAGGGTTTGGGGTGCTTGCGCTCATGTTGTTCCCCAGCGCTCGTAAACCAATTGCAAGGCAACACTGGCCACGCCTACTGGTTCTCGGCTTTACGTGGATGGCGCTTCCGTTCTTGCTCTATCCGCTGGCCGAACAAACTGTTTCTTCCAGCATCACCAGCATGATGAACGGTGGTCTGCCGATCGTTGTTGCTGTAGTTACGGCAATCTGGGTGCGCACGCTTCCAAGCACACGGCGTATGGCTGCTGTATTGATTGGGTTTGGTGGAATTGCGCTCATCGCCCTTCCATCTATTAACCACGGAACGGCGGCTGACGCAAAAGGTATCTTGCTGCTCATTGTTGCGCTTCTTTCATACGCAGTGGCCATCAACGTTGCTCGCCCACTACAGGCCATCTACAGCCCCGCCAACTTGATGTTGTACGTAGAAATAGTCGCGTTTACCATGTCGGCCCCATACGGGTTTTGGGGTATCAGCCAATCCGAATTCAACCTTGGCTCGCTCGGAGCCCTCGCGATACTTGGCGTTCTGGGAACCGGGTTTGCGTTTGTTTTATTCGCATTACTTAATCAGCGCGCTGGCACAGCCCGAAGCATGATCCCCACCTATTTCACTCCCGTTGTTGGTGCAATTCTCGGAACCGCATTCAATAGTGAACCGCTGCTTGCACTTTCTGTTGTGGGAATGTTGATCGTTATCTTTGGCGCATGGCTCACCAGTAAACCAGAAGTTCAAAAAGTTATTTCGACCACTCCAGCGCAGTAAACCTACCCAGGCCATCCAACGCAAGCAGGCTCTGCGCTTCTGTCGCCCTGCTTCGCATCTTGATTGCCGCAACGTCTGGCGCACCAGACAGGTTCTCCCAGTATGCATTTCCTTCAAGAACCAGTTCATCTATGCCCCACTGCTGCAAAAACTTTGCTTGCGGCATCGCAACAAAACCAGTGGGAAGTTGGTCGAGCACCACTTGTGCAGTGATGTCCTGCGAACCGGGTGCAAGCAGATAGTGCCCGCCGCGCTCGTGGTCTTTGTAGGTGCGCAGCCATTCGCGCCAAGGCATTGCCGTAACTTCTGCAGTTGTGTCGGTGCAGTAATCGAATAGCAGCAAACTTCCGCGTTCAATCAACGACAGCGCATTATTGACCCACGCGAAAGCAGCATCCTGTATTGGCACACGTGAACCAAGCGCTACATTTTGTGGCAATACCGCCGGCAAGGCTGCAGGTTTGTGCAGTACTTCTACGAACGCGCCGTCTGGCGTCTGAGCAACGAATGCTTCCAGCCATGCGCCATCAAAAACAAACAGCCGAAACGGCAAGTTGTCCAACAATTCGTTGGCAAAGATCACTCCATTAATCGCGTGTTCGGGCATTGTCTCTCGCGATTCGACACCCTTGGGGTGCAACGATCGTTGTGCAGCAGAGATCTCAACCGCTACATAATTCATCGCCTGCAGACAACGTGGCTTCGCAGCCAAAATGCTGCGTGCAAGCGTGCCCGGGCCAGCGCCGCACTCCACCACATCGAACTTGGCGGGTGATCCCAACTTTTCCCAGCACTCATCTAGATACCCAGCAATGACCGTCCCAAACAGCGGGCCAACTTCTGGGCTGGTGATGAAATCGCCGCCACGCCTACCGGCTTGGCCCGTTGTGGTGTAAAAACCTGCATCGCCGTACAAGGCAAGTTGCATGAATTGATTGAACGGAATTGCACCACCGGCAGCGGCAATCGCCGCGCCTAGTTGTTTAACCGCCGAAGGCACTGGTAAGTCGTGCAATGTCGCCGAAGTGCATTGCAACACCCGGCAAAATGCCAAGAACCAGAGTTGTTGCAGCGGTGAGAACAAGTGCCAGCTTCAGTGAGCCCGGAACCCGAATTGGCGTGGTGTCACCGTCGGGCACGGGCTTCATCCAAATTTCACGCATGACACTTCCGTAGTAACCAA
>CAMDJX010000009.1 GCA_945900735.1 Acidimicrobium ferrooxidans DSM 10331
GCAACCAGGCCACCGGCAACTTGAGCCAATTGATTTCGCGTTTCATACTTTGCAAATGCGCGAGATCGGTTTGCATCGGGAGCATTTGATTGCACGATCGAGTCGAAAGCCAGCTTGCCTGTCGCGCCGAACCCGTTAACCACACCAACGAGCACAATGCCCGCAGTGATGCTTCCGAAATATGCGGCAACCCAACCGACAAACGCAACAATGCCAAGCGAACCGACCAACACCGAGTGCTCGCTTAATTTCATGCGCTTAATCACCGATCCAAGCGAATTGGCCAACAGCGTGCTTGCCGACCCAACAGCAAGAGCCAACCCGAACCACGCCGTCCCCGCCTTTTGGTCGCGCAGCCAAAATGCCAGGTGTAACAACATGAAACCACTGGTGACACGAAGCGACCCGATGGCAAACCTGGCTCGAGTAATTGCGGGTCGATGTAGCTCTTCTTGTTCTAGCGATGTGGCACGGTTGGGCGCTGCAGCTGCGCGCGGGAGCATGGTGAATGCCAACACGGACGCAATCAAAAAGGCGACGGCAGACGCACCAAGCGAAACTCTCGAATCGATGAGGTGAAGAAGCGCGGCTGGAACACCGGCAACGAAACCCATGATGCCGGTTAAGCGACCGATGCGGCCATTGGCTGCCATCAGTTCATTGTCGCTACGCACCACCATCGGCATCATTGCCGACCGAGAAACCGCATACACCTTTGCCAATACCAGCGAGGCAAACGCCAGTGGGAATAACACCAACGAATCGAACCAACGGATCATCATGATCGCCACGATTGCGCGCAACACCGCAACGGCAACGACTGTTAACCGACGCCCGCCAGGAACTTTGTCGAGAAATGGCCCGATCAGCCCAGAAAGGACGATGAACGGTGTGAAGCTAAAGACAAGGAAGAGCAACACTTTGCTGCGTGCTGCGTCTGGGCTTACAGATAAAAAAAGCGAATCGGCAAGCGAGACTGCTAACGCGGCCTCGCCGGCGACAATCGCGCCGTGCACACGCGCAAGTTTGGAAAGCGGACTAATTGGCGCAAGGCCGCTCTGAGTGGACGATGTTGCTATGCAACCACTTTCTCATATTTGTAGCCAAGACCGCGGATGGTGACAACCTGATTGGGGTTTGCAGGGTCGGCCTCGATTTTGGAACGCAGACGCTTGATATGCACGTCGAGAGTTTTCGTATCGCCGTAGTAGTCGGTGCCCCACACGCGGTCGATCAATGTCTCGCGCGTCATAACGCGGCCAGCATTTGCAATCAGCACGTACAACAATTCAAATTCTTTCAGTGGCAACTTGGTTACCGTGCCCCGAACTGTGACGACATGCTGCTCTGGATCGATGGAAATATCACCAATGCGAACGGTGCCGTATCCAACTTCATCAATTTCTGTAGGAGTAAGCGAACTGCGGCGCAACGCTGCGCGAATTCGGGCAACTAATTCTCGCAGTCGGTACGGCTTGACGATGTAGTCATCGGCACCCACTTCAAGCCCCACAACGGTGTCGATTTCTGAGCCCTTGGCCGAAACCATGATGATGGGAACCTGGCTTTTCTTGCGCAATTCGCGACAGACATCAGTTCCCGAAAGCTTCGGAAGCATCACATCAAGCAACACAATGTCGGGTTTCACGGAATCAAACATAGAAAGCGCCTCGGCGCCATCGCGGGCAACATGCACCTTGAAACCTTCGCGCTTTAAACCGATTTCGAGGGCTTCAATAAACGACTCTTCGTCTTCGACAACAAAAACTGTTGGCAACTCAGACTGCATGCTCATGATGCTCCTCATTAGTTTGTATTTCTTGGGGGGTGGTTGGAAGTGTGACGGTAAAAGTGGCGCCTGTTCCTTCTTCTGATTGCACAGATATTTTGCCGCCGTGATTATCTACAACATGGCGCACGATCGATAGCCCGAGCCCGGTGCCGCCGGTGCTTCGGCTACGAGCGCGGTCGACACGAAAGAAGCGTTCAAAGATTCGTTCTTGGTCTGCGGGGGCGATACCAATGCCCTGGTCGGTAACGGAGATCGTCACCGTTTCCGCATCTTCCTTTGTTTCAACGCGCACCAACTTGCCAGGCTCGCTGTATTTCACTGCATTCTCAATGAGATTGGAAAGCGCTGAAACCAATTGGCTGCGATCGCCGAAAACCTTTGCGCCGTTCTCGAGTTCGAGCTTGATTTCCACATGATGACGCTGCGCCAAGTGCTGACACTGCCCTACCGCCTCACGAAGAACTGAGCCCACCTCCACCGATTGCCAGTCATCCGACTTGCCAAATTCGATGCGCGAGAGACTGAGCAAATCGTCGACAATGCCCGACATTCGAAACGACTCTTTCACGATTCGTTCTGCCAATTGCTGAATGACAAGTGGGTCGGTCTCGTTCGTCATGGTGTCGCTGAGTGCAGCAATGCCACCGATTGGGGTTTTTAACTCGTGGCTAAGGTTTGCAACAAAGTCGGTGCGGACGGTATCAATTAAAACTTTTTGCGTTACGTCTTCAATTACGGCAACTGCATCGCCGCCCGCAAGAAGTTCGGTGCGAATCGAAAAATGTCTGGTTGGTGGCCCTGCAACTTCCAATGCACGTTCTTGATTGCCACTGTTAAAAGTTTCGGCGATGAGTGACTCGACGGCTTGGTCAACCAGCACGTCAACATGACGAACCCCGGTCATTGCCGATGCGATGGTGTTTCTCACTAGATGATCTGCCGATGCAACCGCAACCACAACGCCAATTGGCAAAGCATCCATTGCCCCCGCAAGTGGGAGCTCCTTCACCGAGTTGGTGAGTGGGGTGACTGCGGTTGTCTGAACCGCAGTAACAGTTCTCTTCCGCGAAATGAGATAGGCAACGATTGACGCCACCGCAATGCCAGCGACAAACCAGCCGACCGACATCGTGGTGCTTACTGCGTTTCGATTGGTGGGTTGAGGCCGGATGCGGCCTGCTTTGCCTGAAAACGAGCAGCGCCCTTGCTTTCTGGAACCCAACCGGTAAGCAGGAAGTTGGTACGTTCGCCAACGTTTACCGCATGATCGCCAATGCGCTCGTAGAAGCGGGCCACCACTGCCAATTGCACTGCCACTTGCAAGTCGATTTTTTCGCGCGCGTGGCTTTCAAAAATTTCCTGAATGAATTGGCGATGCAAGCCGTCAAGGAAAGAGTCCATGTCGTCGATGGCAGCCGCTTTAGGTGCATCGTTGGTTTCAAAAGCATCGAGTGCGGCTATGTACAACTGCTGCGCTTGCTCGCTCATCTTGCTGATCAGGCCGCGAAGCACTGGGTCGATGTCGTGCCCATATATGCGCCGCGCAGCTTTGCAAATGTTTACGCAAAGATCGGCCGACCGTTCGAGCTCGGATGAAATTTTGATGATGGCTACAAGTTGACGCAAATCGCCCGCAACAGGGGCCTGCAGCGCAAGTTGCTGAAAGCATTTATCTTCAATTTCAATCGAACGTGAGTCGATTTCGTCGTCCGCCTTTACCAAATAGTCGGCTCCTTCAAGGTCGCCCGTGAGGAGCACCGCAGTTGCCCTTGGAATTGCCTCGATAACCGATGCACCAAGCCGAACTACTTCATCGCGAATGGCGTCGAGTTCGTGATGGAAGGTTTTCCTTAATTCGTCCATTTTGCACTTCCTTAACATGTCGAGCCGACGAGCAATAACCATATAACCGAACTATTACAACCAACCAAACTGTAGATTACAGGCGAGTGAACTGCTCCGCTCCGATCAGCGGACTTGCGTAGCCACTACCCATTCGTGAAGTTTCTGTTGGGCGTCCACAGCAAAAGATGCGCTGCCCGCACGATGCCACGTGTTGTCTGAACCAAGACGGAAATGGGTGGCTTCATCGTCGGTCAAAAAGCCCAACACCGTGTCTAACCACATGCGATGTTTGGGATGAGTAAGTGGCACCAATGCCTCGACCCTGCCATCAAGATTGCGACCCATCATGTCGGCAGAGCCGATGAGGTGAAGTGGCTCGTTGTCCGACAGCCCGTGCTCGAAGCGATAGATGCGCGAATGCTCGAGGAATCGACCGAGAATTGAGCGGACGCGAATGTTTTCGGAAACACCCTTCACTCCGGCCCGCAAGCAGCAGATGCCACGAACAACGATGTCAATCTGCACGCCTGCGCCACTTGCGGCGTACAACGCCTCGATGACTGCGGGGTCAGAAATGGAGTTCATCTTCATCGTGATGCGCCCGTCGGCCCCAAATGATGCTTCCTTATCAATGAGCGCGATCATTCGATCACGCAACTGATGAGGTGCAACGAGCAGAGCTTGATAGTTCGGCTCGTGTCCGTAACCGGTGAGGTAGTTGAACAACTCGGTTGCATCAGAGCCAATGGCATCTTCACACGTAAAGAACCCGATGTCTTCGTACAAACGAGCGGTGGACGAGTTGTAGTTACCCGTACCGATGTGCACGTATCGACGCATCTTGTCTGGGTCGTTACGCACCACAAGCACACACTTAGAGTGTGTCTTCAAACCCACAAGCCCATACGTAACGTGCACACCCGCATACTCAAGTTCTTTAGCCCAACTGACGTTACGCGCTTCGTCAAAGCGGGCCTTCAACTCGAGCACCACGGCCACCTGCTTACCAAGTTCGGCGGCCTTGATGAGATGTCGTGCGATTGATGAATCGCCAGATGTGCGGTACAGCGTCATCTTGATCGACTGCACCTGAGGGTCGAGCGCGGCCTGCTCGACAAATGCCTCAACCGACGAAGAAAACGATTCGTGTGGATGATGCACCAGCAACTGGCGTTCGCGAATGACACTGAATATGGACTTGCCCGCCTCTTGTGCGGCAGACAAACGGCCAGCCACAAGCGGCGGCCATGGCGTAAATCGAAGTGCTGGCAAATCGATATTGGCAATCTGGAAAAGTGCCGTAAGCGCGATCGGCGCGCGGTGGCGCGTCACGTCTGTCGCATCAAGTTCAAGTTCGTCGATCAGCATTGCCAGCATGTCGGCATCGATGGTCTCGGGAACTTCTAGGCGCACTGCCCTGCCGAATCGTCGGCGGCGAAGCTCCATCTCCACCGCAGCCAATAAATCTTCTGCATCTTCATCGTCGAGCGACAAGTCGGCATTGCGCGACACGCGAAAGGTGTAGCACTGTTCAATGTTCATTCCCGGAAACAGTCGGCCTAGGTTTGCAGTGATCACGTCTTCAATCAACACAAAGCGAGTGGAACCAGGAACCGACATGAAGCGCGGGAAGTTTTGCGGCATCTTGACGCGAGCAAAACGGCGCTCCTGCGTGCGCGGGTCGTTGGCGATGATGGCAAGGTTGAGGGCAAGGTTCGAGATGTATGGAAACGGATGCGCGGGGTCTACTGCAAGCGGTGTGAGCACCGGAAAAATCCTGGTTTCGAATTGTTCGGCCAAGTATTCGCGCTCTAGAGGGCTTGCGTTATCCCAACTGACTATATCTATTCCGTGCTGGCGCAACTGGGGAACAAGTTCGCTATTCCACGTGCTTTCTTGCACGTCGACAAGCTGTTGCACGCGCCGGCCAATTGCATGCAATTGCGCCTGGGGCGAGCGGCCGTCCGGAGTTGGCGTGTGAACGTCTGCAGCAATTTGATCCTTTAGCGCTGCAACACGAATTTGATAAAACTCGTCAAGGTTGCTGCTAAAGATGGCAGAAAACTTGCAGCGTTCAAGAAGTGGAATACCGATGTCGCCAGACAACGACAACACTCGGTCGTTGAAATCAAGCCAACTCAATTCGCGGTTAATCAATCGGGCATCGATACCCGAAGCGTAGGAATTACTCTCTGCCGGCGTATTGCGGCGAAGTAATTGTCGCCAAGAAGTCATTAGTGGTTCACTTGCTCGTCATGTTGGCGAAGTTCGCCATTCATCCAGCGCGGGTTTCTAGGCGTCTGCTGCCCAACCAAGTTCCCACTCAACGGTAATTCTCTCGCGCTCGGCATCGCGGTTGACGCGCTCCTGGTTGCGGCGAAATTGTGGGTCGTTGCGGGGCAGCAACACCAAACGTGCAAGCACGCGGGCGCGAAATTCTTCAAGCAGGTTTGGGTCGCCAAATTCGCTGTACAGCTCCCAATGTGGGGAGGCTGGGCCTAGGTACACAATGCGGGCATGGCCGCGAGAAGGCTCGACGATTGCTGCAGTTTCTGACATTCCATACAGGCTATCGGCAGAATTTACCGAGTTCTTACCTATCAAAATTGCCCGTTCATTTACCGTGCGATACGGTTTTGACCAACCCCAATGGATAACAACATTCGTTCAACTCGATGGATGGGTCAAGGCAATTGCCGCAACTTCCCGCCCGCCGTTTTCTTCCCTGTAGATGGCGCCGGCGTCGACAGAGCCCGCGCAATTTGTGCCACGTGCCCGGTTGTCAACGATTGCCTCGAATACGCGCTCTCCGAACACATCGACCATGGTGTTTGGGGCGGTTGTTCCGAGCGCGAACGGCGACGCATTGCCAAGCGCCGTCGCATTGCACTTCGCGTTGCGGACTAGGTGCGTCAAAGACGGCAACTAGGCTCGCCACGTGGCAAACGACGCGGACAATCTCACCATTGCCGCACTCGACATCGGAACAAACAGTTTCCATATGGTTGTTGCCAAACCAGTCGTTGGTGGCTTTGAAGTAATCGCCCGCGAGAAAGAAACCGTGCGAATTGGGCATGGATCTGGCGAAATGAAACAACTCGATGACGATGCAATTGAGCGAGGCATTGCTTGCCTGGCCAGAATGCGTCGAGTTGCCAACTCGCACGGTGCCGAGATTAGGGCCGTAGCAACGAGTGCTGTACGCGAGGCAAAGAACAAGTCCGATTTTCTGCGCCGAGCTCGTAAAGAAGCCAATATAGAAATCGAGGTAATTTCTGGTGTCGAAGAGGCACGACTCATTCACCTTGGCGCACTGCACGGCATAGGCGAACCGGATAAGACCATGTTTTTGTGCGATATCGGTGGCGGATCAACCGAGATCGTTCTTGGTAACGAAGACGAAGAAATGATTGCCCGCAGTTTCAAGCTTGGCGCAGTGCGACTGACCGACCGCTTTTTTAGCACTGCCGCATTGCACCCCAGCGCTGTTGGCAGCTGTCGCGCCTTCGTTCGTTCAACGTTGATGGTGCTGCAATCGGAAATGGCCGAATTGGGGCACGAAATCGCAGTTGCTTCTTCGGGTACTGCAGAAACCGTTGCCAAACTCATCCATGCTCGTTCGGGCAATGCCGAGCCGAAAACAATGAACAGATTTGCTTTCAGTGGCAAGGACATTTCTGAAACTGTCAAGCAACTTGCCAGCGCTTCAACGGTTGAAGAGCGTCAAATAATGTTCAATCTTGAAAAGAGTCGTTCCGAAATCATTCTTGCGGGCGCCATCATCCTTGAAGCGATCTCCGACGTTTTCGGTATTTCAACATTCATGTACAGCGACTATGCACTCCGTGAAGGTTTACTCATCGACACGCTGCAGCGTCGTGGTCTTGGCCCAGAAGCGAGCGAGGTGGATCCGGCAATGCGCAGTGTGCGCCTGCTTGCCGACCGCTGCGACGACCGACCCGAACACTCCCAACACGTTGCCCGAATTGCAGGTCAACTTTTTGATCTGTTGCACCAACAACTTGGCCTCGATGCTTCCGCCAGGCGCCTTCTCGAAGCAGGCGCACTGCTGGCAAATGTTGGCGTGGTCATTTCGCATTCGAAACACCACCTGCATTCCTATTACGTCATCCGAAATTCCGAATTGGTTGGGCTCAGCGACCGAGAAATCGAACTGATTGCTCAAGTGGCGCGCTATCACCGCAAGGGCCTACCGAAGATGGAGCACAAAGAGTTTGCGGCATTGGATTCGTCCGATCAGCACACCGTCCGGGCTTTGGCTGCAATCTTGCGTATTGCCGTTGGGCTCGACCGAACGCAAGACGGCCGGGTCAAAAAGATGTCAGTTGCACTGACAGAACTGGATCTCAATATCTCGTTCACCACGTCGAAAAAGCTCGACAACGAACTGAATGAGTTTGCTGCTAACGAGCGACGCTCGTTGCTTGCCGAGGTGCTTGGCTTGCGCGTGAAAATTTCCGCCAGCTAACGCCAGCGAAGCACGTGTTCGAAACTGCCAGTTACGCCGAGGGCGTGTCGTTCTTCGGGGCCTCGTCCTTACCTGCGGACGACTGACCCTTCTTGAACTCTTGCTGTGCCTGACCAAGATTGCGAGCAATCTTCGGCAGACGCGAGCCAAACAAGGCAACTGCGATAACTAATACGACGATCCATTCCCAACCTGAAGGCATGGCTTCAGGGTAGCACGGCGACCCCGAAATGCGATAAGCAAGATGGATGCTTGAATGCGTCATCAATATTAGCGAAGGCGGCAACCCCGAGAGCCTGAATGCCCTGCGGGAAAAACTCGGGCCAGACCTGCTGAATGTGCACAGCGATGCCGACCACAACCGCAGCGTGTTCACGCTTGCGGGTAGCGATGCCTCCCGCGTCCTTGCTCGTGAAGCCATCTCCATGTTTGATATTTCTGCGCACGCCGGCGTACACCCGCGCGTTGGCATTGTGGATGTTGTTCCTTTTGTTGCACTCGAGCCAAGCACCTTTGATGAAGCAATGCATGCGCGCAACGAATTCGCTGCGTTCGCATCTGAAGAGTTGGGGGTTCCGTGTTTTCTGTATGGGCCAGAACGCACTCTGCCCTACATTCGCAAGCACGCGTTCATCGACTTGTTGCCAGACTTCGGGCCGGCAAATCCCCACCCAACCGCAGGCGCAATGTGTGTAGGCGCTAGGCCGATTTTGATTGCCTACAACCTGTGGTTGAAGGGTTCAACGCTGGATGTGGCAAAGCGTATATGTGCTGAAATCAGGAGCGAATCAGTGCGAACACTTGCATTGCAAGTTGGCTCAAGCGTGCAGGTAAGCATGAACCTCATCGCCCCAGAGGTAACAGGGCCAGACAAGGTCTACGACGCTGTTGCGCAACATGCAGAAATTGATCGAGCCGAACTTGTCGGGCTTGTTCCTTCACGCACGCTGGCCGCAATTCCTCGGCAACGTTGGGCGCAACTCGACTTGAGCACTGAAACAACTATTGAATGGAATCTTGCGGAACGCAACCGCAAGTTGCGCGCTTAAAACGAATTATGCGCTAACGATGCTGCGCGTAGCCTGAGCACGCTGGCGTCGAAGTCGACGCCGCTCGCGCTCGGAAAGACCGCCCCAAATGCCGAATTTTTCGCCATTTGCGAGTGCGTATTCGAGGCAATCCTCGCGCACAACACAGCCCTTGCACACTTCTTTTGCTTCACGAGTAGATGCACCACGCTCGGGGAAAAATAGGTCGGGGTCTACACCGAGGCAGTTTGCCTGGTCTTGCCATGCCCTATCTGCGCTCAACGCGATGTGATCTTCTTGCACTCTGATTTCCTCCTGAAGCCTCGGACCCAGTCGCGAACTCGCGCCTACACCGAAGTAATTACAACGGTGTCATTGTGGCAAAGATACGGACAAATTGCAAATACACGCCTTACGAGGCTCGTCGCCTGCCCCGAGACATCTCTCGTTTGTGCTCCAGAAAATCCACCAGTACGTAGTCGCCCAAGGTATCCGGGGAGGTGAAAAAAGCCCTTCCCTTATTGACTTTTGTGAGCTGCTCGATGAAGCGGCGCAGCCCATTATCGGCGTCCAACATGAACGTATTGATGCGAATTTCATCCTTCGTGCAACGCACCACTTCGCGCAAGGTTGCCTCGACTGTTTCGCGAATTGGGGGGTAATTGAAGAACACCTCACCCGAAGGCAACACGTGTGCGGTTGGCTCTCCGTCGGTGATCATGATGATTTGTTTGGTGCCTGTTTGCCGCCCGAGCATGCGTCGAGCAAGCGTGAACGCGTGATGCATGTTTGTTCCATACGCGAAATCCCATGACACTTCCGGCAACTGCTCGGGGGCCAACTCGCGAGCGGTTTCGCCAAACCCCACTACCCCCAAATAATCCCTTGGAAACTGGGACGAAATGAGGTGGTGGAGGGCCATTGCCACCTTTTTTGCAGGCAAAAAGTTGTCGCGCATTGGCATCGACATCGAGAGGTCGAGCATTAACACTGTCGATGATTTTGTTGAATGTTCGGTGCGTTCAATTTCGAAATCGTCTGGCAAAAGTTTTACTGGTAACCCAGGCCCACCGCGCCGAAGTGCGTTGCGCAACGTGCCGTGCAGATCGAGACGGAATGGGTCACCGAATTCGTAGGGCTTAGTGTCGTTCGCGCGCTCGTGACCTACACCTGTGGCATCCAACTTGTGCTGCCCCAACATGTCTTTGTTCAACTTGCCAAACAAATCGCTTAATGCATTTGCGCCCAATTTGCGAATGGCGCGAGGGGTTAGTTGCAGCCTTCCCTCCTTCTGGTCGATGAGCCCTGCGTCCTGCATCATCTTCGATAATTGGGACAGCTTTTCTAGCGATTTAGCGGCGTCGTCGCCCAGCAAATCGCGCACCCTGTCCATGTCGGCCTCTGCCAAAACCGCAGGATTACTGGCGTTTTTCATCAAATTCTCTAGTTGGTCCAAGTCGGCCAAATCTTGCATCGACTGCATCGCCTGCTGGAAGCCCATCGGTTCTTGACCCGAAAAGTCGTAGCTCTTCTGCCAGCCAGCCTGGGGAAACATCGACTGAAGATTTTGCGACAGCTGATCCATCTGCCAACGCAGGTCCATGTCTTCAAGTAGCTGTTCGGAGAGTTGCTGCAACTGTGCACGCTGCTCTGGTGTCATCGAGTTGAGCATGGCTTGGGCCTGCGCCATTCGTTGCGCCATTGCTTCCAACAACTCGTCGAGGCTTTGCGGATTTTCCGGAAAAAAATCACCAAACTGTTTCATGAATTCCTCGAACTGAGGATCTTCACCATTTTTACGCCGCTCGAGCATCTCGTTCAGCGCCGCCATCATGTCTTTCATTCGCGCCATGTCCTCGGCCGACATATTTTGCATTGCGCTGGACACTTGATCTAGGTGTTGTTGCATCAATTGTTCGCGCAATTTCTCCATTAATTGCTCAAAACGCTGCTGTGCATCCTTCGACTGAAAGTCGTAATGCTGCAGCTCCGAAACCTTGCCCGCCAGGTCGTCGGGCAACATATCAAGCCGGAAGTTTCTGTCCATCGCCGACTGTTTGGCAGTATCTGCTCGGCGTTCATCGCCCGAATTTGCGGCCTGTTCTGTGTAGTTCTCGATTGCATGCCGTTCCTCGTCGACAATGTCGTTGAGTGCATCGGCAATTTCCGAATACACACCACCCAAATCTCCGCGCTCCTGAATCTCTTGGCGCTGCTCACGAAGTTTTTGCATCAACTCGCGCATGCCCGCAATTCGTTCGCCATTGGCATCTCGCAGGCCGTCTTGCATCATCTTTCTTAGTGCGCTGTTGACATCCCCGTGGTACAAAAGATCGTCCGTCATTTCGTCGAGCAACGAATCGGCATCCACCTCAAAGCCCCGCTGCGTGCCATCCCAGCGCGAATAGGTGAAGCGCGAACTCATAGGCGCACGATAGTGCTGCCTACAAGCCCAACCAGTACGGGAACCCGACCCCCAAGACATCCGTCACACCCCTATGCTGATGGGCACTATGCGCTTCGGCCGAACCTTTATCTTCGTTGACCTCTCTGGTTTTACGAACTACACCGAGAGCTACGGCGACGGTGCGGCCGCCCAATTGCTGGCGCAGTTCCGCGGCATTGCCCGGGCCATTGGGTCGCACCAGGGTGTCCGAATCGACAAATACCTGGGTGACGGTTTGATGGCCGTTGCCGTAGAGGCAATCGACGGCATCACTTTTGCACTGGAACTACAGCGTCATGCTGTTACCGCTTGTGCCCCACTGACGCTGCGCATTGGTATCGCCACCGGCGACACCATGTTGTTCGAGGGACAGGACTACATCGGGTCTGCACCGAACCTGGCTGCGCGCCTGTGCGACGCTGCCGCGCTTGTCGGCACGCTCATTCCTGAAGAACAAGCAAACGATTTGCCACTTGGTGTTTATGCAGTTGCGCACGAGCCCGTTTCACTTCCTGGCTTCGCCCAGCCCGTGGAAGTAGTTGCTCTTGCTGGTGAGCCACTCATTGATGGTCGTTACGACATCAACGAATTCTGGACTCGCTCACCGTTTGTTGGCTAACACCGTTTAGGTGCGTGAGCGATAGGTAGACCGAGACCCGCTCGAGTCTTTGTTTAAGCGCTTCGACAAGTGCAAACCTTCCAACACGAACTCCACCGCGCTTGCCTGGGTGGCTTGAGACGCGTCGGCAGGCACAAGCAGGCCGACCAAGTCGCGAAGTGCAGGAACATTGGCGAAAAGCCCTACGTAGTCGGCCGACGACACATCCTCGCCTGCGTGTGCAACCGCACCTTCATCGAATGCGGCAAGCACATCCCGAATCTTTTCCGAGGTAACTCGCTGCTTGAACACTTGCAGCACTGAAGCCTTCACGATGTTCTCGAGAATGATCGACTCGCGACCTTCCTCCATGCTTTCAATTTCAATCTTTCCTGCAGTTGATGCAGCGAGTGCCACCAAATCGCTGACGCGTGGCGCAACTTGTGTTTCACCAACCCTCAGCGCACGGCGAACAGCATTGGCCGCCAGGGTTTCGTAATTGCTGACAGACAACCGAACGCTCACACCGCTGCGCTGGCTCACGTGCGTGCTGGCGCGCGCAGTGTGGCTGATGGTCGAGATGATTTCTTCCATGAATTCGGGCCATTGCACCACCACGTCGCCAATGCTCGAAGTTCGGGCCTCTTGGCGCACGATGTGCATTTCGGTTGCTACTTCAAGTGGATAGTGCGTGCGAATTTGGCTTCCGAAACGATCCTTCAACGGCGTGATCATGCGGCCGCGGTTGGTGTAATCCTCTGGGTTTGCAGACGCAACCAACATCACATCGAGTGGCAACCGAATTTTGTAGCCACGGATTTGCACGTCACGTTCTTCCAACACGTTCAGCAAGCCCACCTGAATGCGCTCGGCCAAGTCGGGCAATTCGTTGATCGCAAAAATACCGCGATTGGTGCGCGGGACTAAGCCGTAGTGAATGGTTAATTCGTCGCTGAGGTAACGGCCTTCAGCAACCTTGATGGGGTCTACTTCTCCAATCAAGTCGGCAATTGACGTATCGGGAGTCGCAAGCTTTTCGCCGTATCGATCGCTGCGATGCACCCATGCGATTGGCAAATCGTCACCGTGTTGCTCCAACAACTCACGCGCATGGCGCGACACAACGTTGTATGGATCGTCGTTGATTTCGCTTCCCGCAACTATCGGCATCCATTCATCGAGCAACCCAGTAAGCGAACGAATCATTCGTGTTTTTGCCTGACCACGCTCGCCCAAAAAAATGACGTCGTGCCCGGCGAGCAATGCATTCTCGAGTTGAGGCATCACCGTGTCTTCGTAGCCAAGCACGCCATCGAACAACGGCAGACCCGCAGCAATTCGTGCAACAGCGTTGCGACGCAACTCTTCTTTGATCGGTTCAGACTTCCAGCCCGACGCGCGAAGCGCACCAAGTGTTGTGGGTAAAGATTGCGCAGTAGCCATTTGCGGCAGGCTACTTGCTTGCCTTCTGCACGCGCACAGTCCGCTTGCCAGTAATTGTCATTTTCCCTGCTTTATCAACCACCACCACCTGGAACGACGAGTCGCCCATCTTGTTTTTGGTGATCTTGATGGCCCGTGCCGCTGCGGCCGGCACTGTCTTCACCAGCACACCGTCCCGATACACGTGCACCATCGACAGAGCAGGCGCCTGGACGTTGAGAACGACGTTGTTACCCACCACCTTGGACGAAGCAGGTGACGACGCTGCTGCCAGTACTTCGGCTGGAAGCTGCGACCCGATCTTTGGGTTGGTCAAACGATTTGATCCCGGAATCGGTGTTGTTACTCGAGCCGAGCGTGGCACTGTTGTCGTTGGAGCGGGCGCAGTCGCAGCAGGAACGGTTGTGGTTGGAGCGGGCACAGTCGTGGTTGGCAAAGTGGTGCTTGGGGCTTCGGGCTCATCGCCGCCACCACCATCGTCGCCACCGCCACCACCACCGTCGGGGCTGCTCGGAATTGTTGTGGAAGTTGGGGGAACAGTTGTCGATGGCGAAGAGGCTTGTGGCGGACTTGCACTCAGGCGCGAATAGGCCAGCAAGTTGGGAGACCCTGTGCCGACATTTGTAAGCGCATCACGAGTTGCAGTGCTGGTGATCCAGTCGGAAATCTGTTGCACAGAACTGTCCGGTGCAATTCCTAAACCAAGTGCCGCAACACCAGCAACGTGTGGAGAGGCCATCGATGTTCCCGAAATGGTGTTCGTTGCTGTTGTCGAGGTAAACCATGCCGAAAGAATGCTCGAGCCCGGAGCAAAGACATCGAGGCAAGATCCATAATTGGAAAACGACGAGCGGGCATCGGCGGAAGTTGTCGAACCAACAGTTACGGCAAGTGGTTCGCCGGCAGGCGAAGTTTGGCACGCATTGGCGTTGCTATTCCCCGCCGCTACAACAAAAACCACACCATCACGAACACCGTTTTGTACCGCAATATCAAGCGCCGAAGACCGGCCGCCACCAAGACTCATGTTGGCAACCGCTGGGGTGCCGGCGATGTGATGCGCAACAACCCAGTCGATGCCGGCAATAACAGCAGATGTCGAGCCAGAACCACTGCAATCAAGCACGCGAACCGGGACGATGGCAACACTTGGTGCCACTCCGTAATTACTGCCACCAATTGTTCCGGCAACGTGCGTGCCGTGGCCGTTGCAGTCCTCAGTGCCGTTGCCGTCGCTCACAGATGAGTAACCGCCAACGACTCTGCCACCAAACTCAGTGTGCGTGCTGAGTACGCCAGTGTCGATGACATATGCGGTGACTCCGCTTCCGGTGTTGGCACGGCTGACTGTTCCGTTTAGGGGTAGCGCGCGTTGATCGATGCGGTCGAGGCCCCAGAGTGATGTTGCTACTTCAAGCGACGATGCGTTACGAGGAGTGACTGTTGCGGATTGCGCAGAAGATTCGCTTGTACCAATTGCGTTAGTTGCGGTAACGGTGAATGTGTAGTCGGTGTCGTTGGTGAGGCCGACAACTGTGCAGGTAAGCGAACCGCTGGATGTGCATTGTTTGGCACCTGGGCTTGATGTGACGGTGTAGCGCGTGATGCTGCGAGCGCCGTCGTTCAGTGGCGCTTCCCAATAAATTGCGGCCGCTGCATTGCCTGCACTACCGCGCACGTTGCGCGGCGCCGTTGGTACCGCTGGGTCGGGTGCGCGCGTGTATTCCCAGTTCAACGCCGTGAGCCCAGTTTTTCCGCCGTATCCATCGATTGCGAAGTAATAGGTATTTCCACTGGTCATTGCAATGGTGACACGGCTCCATGTACCGCCGCCACTGTCATCGTTTTGGGCAATTATTGTCAATGCGTTAACTGCGTTGCCCGTGTACGCACCGAGCAACGTATCGAACGCACTCAGCCGAGTGTCGACGATGATCGAACCATCTTCAACCGCCACCCACTTGTACCAAAGCGATGCGGATGCGCCATACCCTCCGTGAGTTGGTTCGCCAGGCTGGCGCGTTGCCGCAATAGTTGAGCTGTTGAGAGTTCCTGTGTTGCCAGAAAATGCTGTTGCGCCAGAAAATGCGTCGTTGACATACGCACCGATGACCACGACCGAATTCGAAACGTCAGAAGCAAGGCTGGTGCCCCTGTTGTTGATGGCACTCACGCGGAAGATATGTGCAACGCCAGATTGCAATTGACGAACAGTGGCTGCCGTTGCTGGCGTTGCGCCGTGAGTGATCGTTGACCACGACGAACCTGCGTTGGTGGAGAACTCGATGAGATAGTCGGTGATGGCGGCACCGCCATCGGTTGCTGGAGCGTCCCAATCCAAATTGACTTGTCCCGCTTGTGCGGATGCAACCAAGTTGAGTGGCTTGCTTGGGGCAACCGGTGTCCAAGGCGTCCATGCATCGGAAACCTCTGAGGGTTCGCTCGTTCCGATTGCGTTGCGTGCGCTCACTCGAAATTTATGCGCGACACCATCTGTTAGGCCCGTAATTGTGCGCAGCGTTCCGTTGCCGTGTGGTTCGGGCCATGTTGTCCAAGATGCACCGTCGTTGATGGTGTACTCAATCACATAGTTGGTGACTACCGAACCACCGTCGGATGTCGGTGCACCCCATCGGATTGCAACATACGCAGGGCCGACGAGTGTGTTCGTAATACAGCATGGCTCGGATGGAACGCCAGGCTTGCGCGCGCCCGTTGATTCGGACGGCGTGCCAACACCTGCCGTATTTTTCGCAGAAACTCGGAAGATATACGGCCTGCCACTGACAAGTTCGGTAACAGTGACAGCGCGCAACGTGGTAACCGTGTCGACAAAGGTTGTCCAGCTAGAGCCATTGTTGGACGAATATTCGATGACATAGTCGGTAACGGTTGCGCCACCATTTGTTGCCGGCACAGACCACGTGAGTGAAATGGAATTGAGATCCACGGTGCCAACAGTGACGGCGAGTGGAGCACTTGGTAATGCCGCCGCCCACGGAACAGCAATGACCACCGAAGACGACGCGCCAGTGCCGAGCGTGTTTAAGGCACTGACCCGAAACTGATAAGTCGTCGAGTTAGTGAGACCCGAGACGGTCGAAGTTGTGGAAGTCGACGTGCCGTCGTCAAACGTTGTCCAAGCCGTTCCACCATCGGAGGAATATTCGATGATGTAGTCAGTGATTACCGAACCGCCGTTTTGTGCGGGTGCCGACCATGCCAAACGAACTGCTCGATCGATTGCCGTTGCGCTCAGCGATTGCGGCGAGGTTGGTACGCCAATAACGGCAGAAGCCGATGACGATGCGTCGCTGGTACCACCGCTGGTTACCGCACGAACACGGAACAGATATGTAGTTCCATTACTGAGCCCCGTGACCGTTGCAGAGGTAGCAACCGAAACCCCGTCGTTAAATTGCGACCATGAAGAGGAACCGCTAGTTGAATACTCAACGACATAATCGCTGATGTCGGCGCCACCAGTTTGGCTTGGAGCCGACCACGAAAGTGTTGCTTGGCCAACACCACCAACCGCACTGAGTGACGTAGGCGTTGAAGGTGCAGTTGGGGCAGGTGTATCGAACGTGGAGCGCGCGTACAACAACAAGTTGGGCGAACTTACACCGCGGTTTGTCACTTTGTCGGGTGTTGCCACACTCAACATGCGCTGCGCGATTTGGGCAGGCGTTGCGCCTGGGTCGATCTGTAACCACAGCGCGGCTGCACCAGCAACGTGCGGCGCCGCCATTGATGTGCCCGACATAGTGCGTGTCGAACTTGACGAAGTGATGCCAACAGAAAGAATGCTCACCCCTGGCGCGAACACATCGACGCACGATCCGTAGTTAGAGAAACTTGCGCGTGCATCGTTGCTGCCAGTGGCACCAACCGTGATGGCATTGGGTGTCGAGGCTGGCGAATAGCTGCATGCAAGGCGATTGTTGTTTCCTGCCGCCACCACAAACACCACTCCGTCGTCGATGCCGCGAGTAACGGCTGCGTTGAGTGATGCGGATGCGCTGCCACCCAAGCTCATGTTGGCAACTGCAGGTACGCCACTTTCGTGATGTGCAATCACCCAGTCGATACCGCGAATGACTCCCGAAGTGGCACCGCTTCCTGCACAACTGAGAACACGTACTGGAATCAGCGACACTGCTTTTGCAACGCCATACGTGGAACCGCCAACAGTGCCAGCAACGTGCGAGCCGTGGCCGTGGCAATCGCCCGAGCCGTATGAGTCGGAAATTGCCGTGAAGCCAGCGCCGACACGACCGCCGAAATCGCTGTGGGTTGGCAAGATGCCTGTGTCGATGATGTAGGCCGAGACACCAGCACCGGTCTCGTTATAGGAATAGCGCGAGTCGCGAAGCACATCGCGTTGATCGATTCTGTCAAGACCCCAAGGAGGATTGAGTTGGTCGCCCTGTAACACCACAAGCGTGTCTTGTTCGATTGCAACTACATCCGTGTCTTTTTGCAGGCGCAACAGGTCGTCGTCAGACAACTTGGCCACAAACCCATTGAGCGCGTTGCTGAACACCGACAGAACTTGCGCCCCGCCTGCCTCTTGCTCGGCTGCAAATGTTCGTGCAACAACATTGTTGCGAAGCGTGACGATGTATTGCCCAGCGATTGGCACACCTACGAGATCCTGTAAGTCGGGGCCAATATCGGCATCTTCGGCTTGCGCGCCTTGCCCAACTACGTCGTTATTAATCGACAATGTTTGATCACGTTCGACAACAAGCACATCTTTGTCTTTACGCAGTCGCGCGACGTCACTACTATCCAATTCGGCAACAAACCCGTCGACAGCAGATGTGAACACGTCGCTGACGGCATTACCCATGCCCGCTTCTTTGGCAACTTTGCGCGACACGTTGGTGCCGTCTTTCAATAACACGATGTAGTCACCAGCGGGTGCAGCGGCCTCGGCGCCGAGTGGCGTAACTCCCGATGCAATAGCGGTGAAGAGCAAGGTTGATACGACCGAGATCGCCGCGGTTCGGAGCCTGATCAATCGCCTCATGTGCGTATGTATCGGCTGGATCGGGGAAAACTTGAGGGCTATGTGGTCAGGGTATCCCCTGGGTGTGCGCTCGTATCCTTGGGGCTATGAGCACTTCAACTTCAGCACCGGTCGCCGTTGTCACAGGGGCCAACTCGGGCATTGGCAGGGCCACTGCCCTCCACCTGGCACAGCACGGTTATACCGTGTTTGGCACAGTTCGCGCACTGAACAAAGCCGACAAGCTGCTTACTAAAGCCAGCGAGTTAGGTGTGACTATCGAACTTGTAGAAATGGATGTTGCAGACGACGACTCGGTGCGAACCGGTTTTGCCGACATCATGCGCAAGGTTTCTCACATCGATGTGTTGGTGAACAACGCAGGCATCGGCGGAAACGGTGTCACCGAAGAATGCACACCTGCGCAATATCACGAATCATTTAATGTCAATGTTGTTGGAGCAATTCGTTGCACGCAACAAGTGCTCCCTGGCATGCGCGCACGAAAAACCGGAGCCATCATCAACATCACATCAATTGTTGGCCGCATTGCTGCGCTCGCTCAGTCGCCATATGTTGCCAGCAAGTGGGCTTTCGAGGGTGTAAGCGAGGGGCTGGCGCAAGAAGTTGCACCGTTCGGAATTCGCGTTGCAATCATCGAGCCGGGCGTAACGCGCTCGTCGATCTTTAGTAAAAATATCGAGGCACCAAACAGCACTGGCGCATACGACACGCACTACCGACGGATGTTTCAGTTTTACGCCGCCGGAATTGCGAATGCCACGCCGGCGGAAGAAGTTGGTGCGCTGATCTTGCACGCCATCACCACCGACACGCCGCAGCTTCGCTACCCCTGCTCGTGGGGCGGGCAGCAAATTGTGAATGGACGAGCCGCCATGACTGATGCCGGGTGGGTCGAACTGGGTGCAGTGCAAGAGGACTCCGCCTATTTTCAGGCCTTCAAGGCGTCATTCGGGGTTGATATCTCCAATAGTTGACAAGTTTGGTCGGGTTTTGGGTATGCTGACCCCCTACCCAAGTACTTCAGGAGAACACCATGACCGTTCGTCTCGGCGACATCGCACCCGACTTCACTGCAGCAACCACACAAGGCGAGATCAAGTTTCACGACTGGCTCGGCGACTCATGGGGCGTGTTGTTCAGCCACCCGAAGGACTTCACACCGGTGTGCACCACCGAGCTTGGTTACGTCGCCAAGATCAAACCAGAGTTTGATAAGCGCAACGTCAAAGTAATCGGCCTTTCTGTCGACAGCGTCGAGTCGCACGAGAAGTGGGAAAGCGACATTGGAGAAACACAGGGAACTCCCGTCAACTTCCCGATGATCGGCGACCCAGACCGCACGGTTTCCAACTTGTACGACATGATCCACCCAAACGCCAACGACACGCTCACCGTTCGCAGCGTGTTTGTCATTGGTCCGGACAAAAAAGTGAAACTGTCAATCACCTACCCAGCTTCAACGGGCCGCAACTTTGATGAAGTGCTCCGAGTCATTGACTCGCTGCAACTAACTGCGAAATTTAAAGTTGCCACCCCTGCCAACTGGAAAGACGGCCAAGACGTCATTATCGGCGCCGCGGTAACCGACGAGGAAGCAAAAACACTGTTCCCTGGAGGCTGGAAAACCATCAAGCCTTACCTGCGAACATTGGCACAGCCGAAATAACAGGAATTAGTACGCAAGTAGGCTGAGGGGCATGACGAATCCCTCAGCCGCAGTTGCCACAACAGTAAGCAAAATTTACGGGTCCGGAGACAGCGAAGTTCGCGCGCTTGACGATGTCAGCGTGCAGTTCGAAAAGGGCAAGTTCACTGCCATCATGGGCCCCAGCGGTTCTGGCAAGTCCACCTTGATGCATTGCATGGCGGGGTTGGATGCGTTGACAAGCGGCAACGTTTCTGTGGGTGGCACCGAGTTGGCTGGCCTCAGCGACAAGGCCCTCACTGGTTTACGCCGCGAACAAATCGGTTTCATCTTTCAGGCGTTCAATCTCATTCCGACACTGGACGCAGAAGAAAACATATTGCTTCCGCTCTCACTTGGCGGGCAAAAAGGCGACGCGGCATGGATCGATCAAGTCATTGACACCATTGGTTTGCGCGATCGCCTCGACCACAGGCCAAGCGAACTCTCGGGTGGTCAGCAACAGCGAGTTGCAGTAGCGCGTGCACTTGCAAGCAAGCCCGCAATTATTTTCGCTGACGAACCAACTGGAAACCTCGATTCGAAAACTGGCGGAGAGGTGCTGAGTTTCATGCGTCGCGCAGTAACCGACCTTGGCCAAACCATTGTGATGGTCACGCACGATGCAGTTGCAGCAAGTTATGCCGACCGAATTGTGTTTCTTAAGGACGGCAAGATTGCGGGCGAAATGACCGAGCCAACGCCCGATCGTGTGCTCGACTACTTGAAGCACCTCGGAGAATAATCAACATGTTCCGACTGTCATTAAAGATGACGCTGGCTCGCAAGGGTCGGCTCATACTTACTTCGCTCGCCATTATTTTGGGAACAAGCTTCCTTTCAGGAACGTACATTTTCTCCGACACTCTGAATAAGACTTTCGAGCGATTGTTCTCCGATGTTTTTCGCGATGTAGATGCATACGTGCGCTCTTCCAGTTTCGTTGAAGTTGACTTTGGTGGCGAGCAGCGCTCGAGCACGCCAATCGAAGCGCTCGAGACCGTGCTCGCAGTGCCGGGCGTGAAAGATGCCGTCGGCGACATCCAAGGATTTGCCCGAATCATTGGCAAAGACGGCACGCCGCTGGGTGCCGACAACGGCCCACCAACATTTGGTGGCATTGCCGCATCCAACATTGTGGGTTTATGGAATATTGAGGAAGGCCGCCTTGCTGTGGGCCCAACCGAAGTTGTGCTCGATAAGGCTTCGGCAGAAAACGGCGATTTCGTCTTAGGCGACAAGGTTCGCGTAAACGCACAATCCGGAAGCCGCGAATTTACTCTCGTTGGTATTGCCAACTATGGCGACGTCAGTTCGCCAGGCGGTGCAACATTTGCATTGTTCGACCAGCCAACCGCATCCGAGTTTCTGCTCAAGCCGGGCCTTGTCGATGCATTCCTTATTCAAGGTGATGGTTCACTATCTGACGAAGAGTTGGCTAATGCCGTCGATAAGGCGCTCGACCCAGCAGACAAACTTGAGACTTTGACGGGTGCCGAAATCACCGAGGAAACCCAGGGCCAAATCCAAACCGTGCTCAATTTTTTGACCACCTTCCTCAAAGTGTTTTCATACATCGCACTAGGCATCGGCTGCTTTGTTATCTATAACGTTTTTTCGATTACTGCAGCACAGCGCCTCCGTGAAAATGCCTTGATGCGCGCAATTGGCGCTAGTAAGCGCCAAGTTGCAACTGCGCTGCTAGTTGAGGCAACCATCGTTGGTGTTCTTGGATCACTCATGGGTTTCGTTGCCGGTATCGGAATCTCTCGAGGCCTCAGCGCATTGCTCAAAGCATTTGGCGCCGAACTTCCTACAAAAGGTCTGACCATTCAGACAAGCGCATTTGTCACCACCATGATCGTCGGCGTGCTTGTCACTATTTTCTCCGCCGTGTTTCCTGCACTGCGTGCGGGCCGTGTGCTTCCGCTTGCTGCTTTGCGCGACACCGCGCTTGAAACAATCGGCAGCAACGTCAAGCGGTTTGTGATTGCCTTCATCATCTTGGCGCTCGGCATTGTCGCAATCATGGCAGCCGCAAACGACGCACCACTTGGCGTGCTTGGCCTGGGCGTGCTGTTTGTCTTTACTGCTGTTCTCATCATGGGCCCTGGTATTTCACGACCAGTTGCTTTGACACTCGGTCAACCAATCCGAAAAATTCGCGGCGTCACCGGCGGCATGGCGCGACAGAATGCGGCTCGCAATCCAAAACGAACGGCTCGCACTGCAGCACCGGTATTGATCGGTGTCGCACTTGTTACGGCATTCGCCTCGTTCGCATCCAGTTTCAAATCCGAAATTCGCGACACCATCGGCAGCCAATTCAAAGGCGACTTCGCCATCAGCGTTTCCAATAATGGTTTCGGTGGCCTGCCCATCACGCTTGTCGACGAGATCGGCGCTCTTCCTGAAGTTGCGCAGGCAACAGGGCTTGGCTTTGCAACGATCACGCTCGACGGGAAAGGCCGTTTCGTTCAAGTCATCAACCCGAAAACCACGGCTGGCCTCATCGACCTCGAAATGGTTTCGGGCTCGCAAAGCGCACTGTCGGCAAACGGGATTCTTGTTAGCGACACTCGCGCTATTGCCAAAGATTGGTCCATCGGCACACCGCTCGACATCGTGCTTGTAGACGGCACCACCAAAACAGTGACCATTGAAGGAACATTTGTTGCTTCTGGCTTCACTGGCTCCTACGTCATCAATCGCGACCTCTTTGCCGACACCACCAACACTTTGTTCGACAACTCCATCTATGTCACCCTCAAACCGGGTGTTTCCGCCGATGTTGCACGGGCAAAGATTGAAGCGTTGTCGTCGGAGAAGGGCCTGGGCAAAGTGGAAAGCCGCGCCGAGTTCATTGACGCTCAATCCAGCCAAATCGACCAGTTCTTCGGGATCATTTACGGCTTGTTGTTCCTATCCATCATCATCGCCATCGTCGGCATCGTCATCACCCTGTTGCTGTCGGTGTTTGAGCGACGCCGCGAGATTGGTTTGCTTCGTGCGGTTGGCATGACCAGGGGCCAGGCGTGGGAGTCCGTCACGTGGGAAAGCGTCATCACCTCGTTTATTGGTGCCGTCACCGGCATAGTTCTTGGAATCGTGATGGGTGCAGTGCTGATTACGGTGCTCTCCACTAACGGCATTTCAACATTCCGTCTTCCAGTTGGCACAACGATCTTCATTTTGATTATGGCTTTCATCGTGGGTGTCATTGCTGCGGTATACCCGGCATGGCGCGCCACGCGCACCGACATCATCTCGGCAATCGCCACCAACTAAAAGGTGAAGTTATGAAACCGTCGGAAATCACGCCAGAGATGGTGCAGTTTTTGCGCGACAGACACTTGGCAACGCTCACCACGCTTCGCCAAGATGGCTCGCCGCATGTTGTTGCGGTCGGTTTCAGTTACGACGTCGAGCGACAGCGCGCTCGCGTGATCACTTTTTCGACGGCACAAAAAGCAAAGAACGCTTTGCTCGGCGGAAGAGCCGCAGTTTCGCAGGTGGATGGCGGCCGATGGTTAACGCTTGAGGGTGTTGCACATCTTGTTACGCGCGAGACCGACCCCGATGAAGTGCAACGTGCGGTTGCGGGATACGCCGCCCGGTATCAAGAACCAAAGGAACGCGACAACCGCGTTGCAGTGATTATTGAAGTCGACCGCATCATGGGTCGGGCGTAACCGAATCAGTACGTGTTGTGCTGGCTGTTATCACGAGCAGAAATCACATCCTGCATGAACATTTGTGCTGCTGGATGCTGATCGACATACATTCCGTCGCGCTCAATCGATAACGGCGTGAAATTCGGCCTGACCAAAGGCTGATGGGCCGTTTGGCAGCCTGGGCACCAGTACAGCACCCTGCTGGCTTCGCCGTGGTGGGCAACACGGATCAAGTCGCCACAGCGGTGACAGGCTTTGCCCTGTCGGCCGTATGCGGCCAAATCGTGCGCTACACCCTCGGCGCTCTTGTGCGCAGGGTGAACATAATTTGATTGCAACATTTCGTATGCCAACTGCACAAGCTCTCGACACTCGGCGCGCTTCAACGTACCAATTTGTGCCCAAGGATGAATCTCGCAAGCCCACAAAATTTCGCAGCGATACACATTGCCGACGCCAACCATGATGCGCTGGTCGTGCAGTACTTCCGAGATGGTTTCGTCGCGCTCCTCGTATCCCATCATTCTGTCGACACACTCTTCGATGTCGGCCGATGGCGATCTGAGATCGGGCCCAAGCGTTCCTAACAATGGGTGACGACGTGGGTCAAAGTCGCGATATGTTTCGACACTCGAAGAATTGAAGCATGCTGCAACCCATTCATCGACTTCGACAACCACATGCGCACTGTCTTGCGGCTTTTTCCACACTTCACCTTGCCGATACAAGTGCCAGCCGCCAAGTAAACGCAGCTGCGTTTCCAAAACCATTCCGTCGTCCCAAACAATTTCGATGCTCTTGTTGTGGCTGCGCACTTCTTCAATGGTGCTGCCAACTTCGGGCAAAGGACCGGCAGAAAGAGGTGCATTTATTCGGATTAACTCTTTACCGATGAGCGCCGTTCGCAATGCAACTGCACTGCGATATAGGGCGATTTCCGACATGACTAAACATTATTCACCCCCATCATTAGAGTGAGGGATCTCCCCACTTTCACCATGACTTCACCCGACGAACAACAACATCACGACGACGAGTCGGCGATGATCAAGCGTGCCGCGCAGCGTTACGGAACAGTTGGCGCGATGTTGGCCGGCGGAATGGTGGTCTTCGACAAGTTGCTTGGTCGAAAACCAAAAGAAGAAGCGGCAATTGTCGTGGAGGCCTCTGGCGAACCCGGCGACATCGACGTAGATGGCATCAACTTCGTGTTAGACGACAACACCGCTGTCAGTTCGCCCCCGCCACAGGCTCGATTGGGCCTCAGGCGCCAAGTGCGAAAACGGCGCAGGGCCAACACCCACAAGGATTTGCTGCCCTAAGGCAGTTGGCCAACCGAGCCCAACGCAAGGCGCACCAAGCGGTCGTGGCCGCTTGTCATCTCGCGCTTCATCTGGTCGCTGACAGCCTGCTCGGGTGTGAACCATCCCAAGTCGAGCGCCTGTTGCGTTGGGTGACAGTCGCCAGAAACAGGAACTACGTACGCAAGGCTCACTGCATGATGGCGCGGATCGTGGAAACCACTGATCGTTGGATCGGGGAAGTATTCGACAACTGTGAACGGCGCGGGTTCGGCAGGAATCTTTGGCAGAGCCAGTGGCCCCAAATCTTTTTCGAGATGCCTAATCAATGCCTCACGGATTCGTTCGCCCAAGAGCACTCGCCCTGAAACAACTGTTCGGCTGATGTTGCCATCGGGTGCCTGACGCAGCAACATGCCCACGTGCGTCACCTGGCCCATGTCGTCCACCCGCACTGGCACGGCGTCCACGTACACAAGGGGCACCTGCCCACGCACATCACTCAGGGTTTGGGGGTCGAGCCAATTGGTTCGCACGTCGATATGGTCGGTCACCAGCGCACCTCGTTTTCGTAGTTCGGTTTCCATTGTCTCAGATGTGTGAACGCCGTGTGTGAATAGTGCATCTGTTTACAAGAAATGTCAGGATGTGGCATGGAAATTTCGCCGTCAACCAATGCCAGTGCCCGCATCATGGCCACATTCCTCATCGTTGCGGGCGTTGCGCATTTTGCCAATCCCACATTCTTCGACGACATTGTTCCGCCATGGCTTCCCCCAAGCGAACGGTTCTGGACCTATGCCAGCGGTGCAGCCGAACTTGCTGTCGGCATCGGGCTACTTTCGCAGCGCACCCGTTCGCGAGCAGCATGGGCCGCGTTTTTCCTCTTTCTCGCCGTTTACCCCGCCAACTTGTACATGGCTTGGGATTGGCGCGACAAGGCTGTAGCCGACCAGCTGGTTGCCTTCGGGCGTTTGCCGTTGCAGTTCGTCATGTTTTGGTGGGCAATCAAACTGGCGAAAGCCAGCGCGCTACCAGTTGCCAGCGACGTACTTGGTTTCCAAGAACGCAAGTAGCCCGTCGTGGCCGCCTTCGCGGCCAATGCCCGAAGCCTTTACGCCACCAAATGGTGCGGCCGGGTCGGACACGATGCCGCGATTAAACCCGATCATTCCGGCCTCGAGTGACTCGGCAACGCGCATACCCTTCGCCGCGTCTCGAGTAAACACGTAACTCACAAGGCCGTACTCCACATCGTTGGCAAGACGCACCATTTCTTGTTCGTCGCTGCATCCCACGATTGGTGCAACTGGGCCAAAGATTTCATCCTTCAAAATTTCATCATCAGGTGCAACATCTGCCAACACTGTTGCCTGAAAGCCAAAGGCTGGAGAGGTAACAGCTTTGCCACCGCACAGCACTTTCGCGCCCCTACTCACTGCCCCATTCACCATTGCCGCAACAGACTCTTGTTCGGCCCGCGACACCAATGGGCCAAGCGTTGTCTGTGCATCCAGCCCATCGCCAAGAACTAGCGCCGACATGCGCGCGGTCAACTTGTCGGTGAACTCGGCAAGCACCGAGCTATGTACATAGAAACGATTTGCTGCGGTGCACGCCGCGCCACCATTGCGCATCTTTGCCAGCATTGCACCGTCGACTGCAGCATCGATGTTGGCGTCGCCAAATACCAAGAACGGAGCATTGCCGCCAAGCTCCATGCTGCAGTTGATTACTCGGGGCGCTGCTTGCGCCAGCAAGATCGAACCAACCTTTGTCGAACCAGTAAAACTCAACTTGCGAACTTTGCCGCTGTCCATCATTGCGGCAACTGCGGGGCCAGACGGATTGGTGACAACAACGTTGACCACGCCAGCGGGCACGCCCGCACGTTGCAATACATCTGTGATTGCCAACGCCGTAAGCGGCGTATCTTGAGCAGGTTTCAACACGACGGTGCAGCCGGCTGCAAGTGCTGGCCCAATCTTGCGAGTTGCCATTGCGGCGGGAAAATTCCAAGGAGTGGCCAATAGCGCAACGCCCACTGGCTGGCGCGAGACCATCAACCAATTGGCTCCGCCTGGAGCGCGGCGATAGTCGCCATCAATGCGCACCGCTTCTTCGCTGAACCAACGGAAGAATTCGGCCGCGTAGGCCACTTCGGCACGCGAGTCGGCAAGGATCTTGCCCATCTCGAGCGTGATCAGCCGAGCAAGTTGTTCCTGTTCGGCAATCATGATCTCGAATGCTTTGCGCAGTATTTCTCCGCGAACACGCGGCGCGGTGTTCTTCCATGCATCAAACGCATCGTCGGCCGCATCTATGGCACGCAAACAATCGGCGATTGACGCATTTGCCACACTTGCCAGGCTCTTTCCTGTTGCAGGATTGAGCACATCAATTTGGCTCGCCGAACCCACCCAATCTCCGTTGATAAACGAATTGGTGCGCATCTCGGCCATCGTCATTTGGTCAGTTCAATTCCAGATATCTCTTTGATTCGATCGCGCAGGAAGTCGAATGCTGTTTTGTTCTGTGAAATCATCACATCGTCGGCAGGATGCAAAAAGAGTGGCGTCGACAC
The DNA here is from genome assembly GCA_945900735.1 of Acidimicrobium ferrooxidans DSM 10331. GTDB lineage: Bacteria > Actinomycetota > Acidimicrobiia > Acidimicrobiales > Ilumatobacteraceae > UBA3006. Next base: position 27,923 of record CAMDJX010000009.1, read on the forward strand.
TCGGGAACGCGTTGCCGCATCACCCGTTGGGTTATTCACTTGGTGGGTGGTGCTTGGGTAGTAGCCCTCTGTTACGTACTTCAACATGTCGCCCGCGTTAATCGCAACGCTGCCCGGGTCGCACGGCACATCGTGCCACTTTCCGTCCAAGTCGCGAACTTGCAAGCCAGGTTCGTTTGATGCCGGCAACACCGTGATCATGTTGATGTCTTCGTGAGCCGCCGCGCGCACTGAACCAACTGGCTCGTTGCCTTTGAGAGGCGGATAATGCAGAACTCGCAATAGTGTTCGCTTCGTGCCAACGATCATTTCGGACAGTGGCATTGAAAAAGATTGAGAAATACTTGTCGGTGTATTGGCTTCTACCCAAGTAAGTAGCTCGGACGCAAGTGACCAACCCGCTTGATACATCGCGGCCGCACTTGCTGATTCGGCTGCTGGCTGACGACCCCACGGGTACCAGTGAAAATACTCTTTGATATCGGGAAGCGAAGCACCGACTGCCTGCTCAGCTTCTTCGAGCGGACGATATCCATCTTGTCCACCTTCGCTCGGCAAATAATCCCACTTGTTGCCCGTACGAAAAAAATTTAACCACTCGTTTTGTAATTGTTGCACCATGTCGTACTGAATAGGGTGATTAGTAAGAACAGCAAAACCTGTGTTGCGCAATGACTCAGTGAAACGCTTTGGTGCATCTGGTGATTGGTAATCGACAACTGCGACATCCATAACAACATCCTACGGACAATCAGCGTTGGTCTAGTGTGGCTCGGTGGCCCATAAGCGATTGATCAACATTTTGCAGATTGCAATGGGTTTTCTTGCAGCCGGATATGGCGTCATGTTCACGATGCTCGACGACTGGCGTGAACAATTCGGAATTCAAGAAACAGGGCTCGGCATCATCATTGCCGCTGGTTTCTTTACTTCATTTGTTGCCCAATTGACCATTGCTCCATACGCCGACAAAGGACATGCCCGACGGTTGATGACCTGGGGTGTGGCAGCAAATGTGGTGGGTGCGGTCGTTATGGCATACGGCTCGTCAATGACCGGCTTTATTTGTGGCCGTGTGTTGATGGGCGTCGGAGCCGGCATCGCAATTCCTGCAATCAAGCGCATCGTGATTGTCAGTGACCGGGAAAACATGGGAACCAACTTGGGTCGCGGAGTGGCAATTGAAGTCGGTGGCTTTGCACTCGGGCCAATCATTTCAGCGCTCACCGTTGGCACATTTGGTTTAGCAGCACCTTTCCTCATCATCGCAGCGATTCTCATAGTGATGGTGGCGTTGATTGCGCGCGAAGAGATTGAAGAAACTCCCGCCGAAGATCGCACGACTGAGCGTTTTGCTATCGACTTGTTGCGCATCAGACCACTCACTGGAGCAATACTCATCGGCGTTGCGCTCTACGTGATGATCGGCGTGTTTGATCCGCTGTGGGTAGTGATGATGGATGACATGGGCGCGCCAAATTGGGTGGGCAATGCAGGCATATCCATCTTTGGTATGCCGTGGATTTTGTTTGCGACTGTCGGTGGCACCATTGCACAAAAATATGGTCCATTTCGTGTCAGTGCTTTCGGGCTCGCGCTTGGTGCTTTTTATATGACCTCGTACGGATTCATTGGTAGCCCGTACTGGATGCTCGGCATTGGAGTCACTCAGTCGGCACTCGACGCGCTCACTGTCACCGGCACTGGAATCGCGGTCGCACAAGTCGCTCCACCAGAGCGTCAAGCCGGAGCATCAGGGCTACTCGGCGGAATCCAAACACTCACCGGCGGAATTGTTGCAATGACCGCAGGCATTGTGTACGAGCACTATGGCCGACAAACTGCATTTGTTGCTACGGGCATCACCATGTTCACACTTGTGTGCCTTGGATGTGTGCTTGTTGGTCCAAAATATCTTCGAAGACCTGCCGGTGCGAGCGAAGTGACTATCGCACCGTAGATTTACGGAATGGAATTTAGATACCTCGGCCGAAGCGGCTTCAAAGTCTCAGCAATTAGTTACGGCAACTGGATCACACACGGCAGCCAAGTAGAAGAAGATGCTGCCAATGCATGTGTCAAGCGTGCACTTGAACTTGGTATCACCACATTTGATACAGCCGACGTTTATGCCGGCACTCGCGCCGAAGCCGTACTTGGTCGTGCACTTGCTGGCGTGCCACGCGAAAGCATTGAAGTATTCACCAAGGTCTATTTCCCAACTGGTGGCGGCGTAAATGATCGTGGTTTATCGCGCAAGCACATCATGCACTCCATTGATGCATCACTCAAACGACTCAATATGGATCACGTCGATTTGTATCAAGCCCATCGCTACGACGTCGAAACTCCGCTCGAAGAAACGATGCTTGCTTTTGCAGACATCGTGCGCCAAGGCAAAGCTCTTTACATCGGTGTATCCGAGTGGGACGCCGATCAGATCACCCGTGGCGCAGAACTTGCGCGCGAACTGCACGTGCCGTTTATTTCAAACCAACCTCAATACTCAATGTTGTGGCGCGTAATCGAAGAAGAAGTTGTGCCAGCAAGCGAGCGCGAAGGACTTTCGCAAATTGTGTGGTCACCAATGGCCCAAGGTGTGCTCACAGGTAAGTACCTTCCTGGTCAACCACCGCCAGAGGGTTCGCGCGCAACCGATGAGTTGAGCGGCAAAAACTTCATCTCGCGTTGGCTCACTGATGACACTTTGACAAAAGTACAAGCACTCAAACCAATTGCGGCAGAGGCTGGCATCACGATGGCGCAAATGGCAATTGCGTGGGTGTTGCAAAACAAAAATATTGCATCAGCAATTGTTGGTGCCACTCGCCCAGATCAACTCGACGACAATGTGAAAGCCGCAAACATTGTGCTTGAGCCTGCAATCTTGTCGGCAATCGACAAGGCACTCGAGGGAATTATCGTCAGCGATCCACGGCTAACCGTGTCACCAAAAACCCGCTTTTAATCCAGCAGTTTTCTAAAACAATTACGGCTCAAGGGCCAGTAAACAAACCGCTTCGATCACCCTTCATCGGTGGAAGTACTTCACCTTCGTGGCGAGCGATTTCTGCTCGCCCTACAACGTGCCAGTGCACTTCATCTGGACCGTCAGCAAGACGTAATGTTCGCTGACCTGCGTACATGCGTGCGAGTGGTGTCCATTGCGAAACGCCTGCACCACCAAACACTTGAATGGCTTCATCAATGATTTTGCATACGCGCTCTGGCACCATTGCTTTCACAGCGCTTACCCAAATGCGCGCCTCGGCATTACCAAGTGTGTCCATTGCTTTTGCGGCGCGAAGGACCATCAGGCGCATTGCCTCAATCTCAATGCGCGCCTTACCAATCACTTCTGTGTTCTTGCCAAGTCGTGCAATTGGTTTGCCAAATGCTTCACGGCTCAGCCCACGCTGCACCATAAGTTCGAGCGCACGTTCTGCGGCACCTATCGACCGCATGCAGTGGTGAATACGTCCTGGTCCTAAACGCACCTGACTGATTTCAAAACCACGTCCTTCGCCCAACAACATGTTGCTCGCAGGCACACGAACGTCGGTAAAACGCAAGTGCATGTGGCCATGTGGTGCATCGTCTTCACCAAAGACACTCATCGATCCAAGAATCTCTACGCCAGGCGTGTCCATCGGTACAAGTATTTGTGAATGCCTGCTATGCGGTGGACCATCTTGACTTGTTCGAAGCATGCAGATCATAATTTTGCAGCGAGGGTCTCCTGCGCCAGAGATATAAAACTTCTCGCCGTTGATGAGCCATTCGTCGCCATCCTTCACTGCACGGCACTCAAGATTCTTGGCATCTGATGACGCAACGTCTGGTTCGGTCATCGCATATGCAGAACGAATTTCGCCATTAAGTAACGGCTCGAGCCAGCGCTTCTTTTGCTCTGGGGTGCCAACGCGCTCCAACACTTCCATGTTGCCCGTGTCTGGCGCACTGCAGTTAAAACACTCGGATGCAATCGGGTTCTTGCCCAATTCATTTGCAATGTATGCATAGTCGAGGTTTGATAAACCTTCGCCGGTCTCTGCATTTGGCAGGAAGAAATTCCATAATCCTTTTGCTTTTGCTTTTGCCTTTACCGATTCGAGCAATTCAAGTTGACCTTTGCCGTATTGCCAGCGGTCTGGTCTTCCCTCGCCAAGTCGAAAAAACTCGTCTGTAATCGGATTAATTTCATTGGCAACAAATTCTTTGACGGCTTCAAACAATGGAACCGCTTTGGCCGACATGGCCAAGTTCATCGCGTCGTCTGTGGCTATTCCTGAGTGCATTCCGGGCTTTGGCATAACCCCACGCTACCCGTCTTGTCGATTTGCCGACCTAGTCAGAGCGCTAAGTTATCCCAGTCTTTGCCCTCTTCGCTTAGGCACCACTCATTAAAAGCATCGGCGTACATTTCTCCAAGTTTGATATTGATCATTTCATTGGGGTCTGAAGTTGCGGACTTTGACTCAGACGGAATACGCCTCTGATCGTTGGGAAGTAGTGGGCGCATATTTTTATGATTCGGAAAGTATGACCAATGGAATCTCGCGCGATGTCTTTTCTTGATATCCCGCGTATCCCTTAAACGCTCCTGCAACGACTGGCCACATGCGTGCGCGCTCTTGAGCGTTTGCCGTACGTGCAGTCATGATCTTGTGAGGTGCACCTTTATATGACACCTGCACCTGTGGGGTCTCGAGCAAATTGAGATACCAAGCAGGGTGATGGTCATCGCCACCGCGTGAAGCAACAATCACTATCTCACCGTTTTCTTGTAACGGCGAGGTCAACAAACAACTACGTGGTTCACCGCTCTTGCGACCAATCGTTGTGAGTTCGAGCACGGGCATGTTGCCTGCTGTCCACCCTGCTTTGCCACGTGTGACACCAAGAATTATCCGGTGTATCCCATTCATTGTTTTGAGCATTCGGTCACTAGGCATGAGCACCCTCCATTACATATTTTGGTTTA
>CAMDJX010000010.1 GCA_945900735.1 Acidimicrobium ferrooxidans DSM 10331
CCGCCCTTGCTGCCAACAAAACCAGATGGAAGCGAGGAAGTGATGTGCAGCGCATAAGCAGCAGCAAGCGGCGATTCATCGCCAACGTTGAGGATGCCTTCGTTCAGCATGTATTCGGCGCCACCGTAGCCCTCTTCGCCTGGCTGAAACATAAACAGCACTCGGCCCGTTAAGTCCGACTTGCGTTCGCTCAGCATGCGAGCGGCACCGGCCAACATTGCAACGTGAGCATCATGCCCGCAGGCGTGCATGACGTTTTCCACTTTCGACGAATAGTCAAGCCCAGTGTCTTCCGGCATCGGAAGTGCATCCATGTCACCGCGCAACATCACAGTTGGTCCGGGCTTGTCTCCGGTAAGCATCGCGGCGATTCCGCTTGTGGTGGTGTGCAGCGTGATGTCGAGCGGCAAGCCTTCAAGCGCCTGCAACACTGCCTCGCGGGTTTTTGGTAAATCCAGGCCAATTTCTGGCCACATATGCAATTCGCGACGGAGCCTTCGGGCCTCTTCCAACATTGCCGATGACTGCTCGAGGAGGCCCGTAGTGCCACCGTGTCGCTCGGATGCCGGCTCGGTCGATGCCTTGGTTGCCATCCTGCAATGGTAGGCACTTTCAGTCGGGGGTGTCGCTTGGGCTCGTGGTTGTTTACGATGAGACCCACGAAAGGGAGTTCCTCATGTTGATTGTCGAGTTCACGATTGAGCCATTTATTGAGGGTTCCCCGGGCGCTCACGTAACGGCCGCAGTTGCGGCTGTAGAGGGGCATGGAATCGTGGTTGACTTTGGCCCATTCGGCTCGTCTTTTGTCGTCTCAGTCGAACAGCTGCCTGCAGTAACGGCAGACCTCATGCGCGCTGCCTACGGCAACGGAGCTACGTATGTCAGCCTCGACGTTGGCCAACAAGATGATGCAGGTTCCAACTAATGGCATCGAAACACCCAGTTATCGCGACGGTTCAACCGCTACTAAAGGCAACAGGCGGGCGCCTCATCGCGGTGCATGAAATCCAGAACGGCGACATTCCGCTCGTCTGGGAAGGCGAGACGGTCGCTGGTGTTCGTTTGCCACCGTTGCATGGTGCGCTCGACCGGATCATTGACGGAGTGGAGCGCGAACTTGGCGACAAACTTTCTGCATTGTCGCGCAACAACAAGCAGGTTGCCATTCGCTTGCTGGATGAGCAAGGCGCATTTACCTTGCGGCGCGCTGTAGAAGATGTGGCCGATGCAATGGGTGTATCGCGCATCACCATTTACAACTATCTCAACGCGCTTCACCGCTAGTCATGACTAATGCAAAACGGTTTGATGCAATTGCATTTGATGCCGACGACACGCTGTGGTTTAGTGAAGACTCGTTTCGCCACTACGAGAATCGGTTTGTAGAACTCGTTTCCCCATTTGTTGAAAGCGGCGCGAATATCAAGGCTGCGCTAATTGCCACTGAACGATTGAACATTTCCGCATATGGCTATGGCGTGAAATCGTTTGGCTTATCCGCAATCGAGACGGCAATCACACTTTCCTCTGGCCGCATCCCTGCCGAAGTGTTACAAGAGATTTTGTCCGGCGTGCGAGCCCACATCACCGAGTCGGTGCGGCTTTTCGAGGGTGTCGCGGATGTGCTCACGCAAGTGGCTCAAACACATCGAATTATCTTGATTACAAAAGGCGATTTGGCGCATCAAACCCGCAAAGTAGAAACAAGCGGTTTGGCACACCTCTTTTCCCATGTTGAAATCGTGTTGGAGAAAGATCCAGCAGCATATTCAAAGGTGCTCAACAGTTTGGACATCGATCCTCATAGGTTCTGCATGGTGGGAAACTCTATGAAGAGTGACATCCTGCCCGTGTTGGCAATTGGCGGTTTTGCAGTTCACGTGCCGTATGAAATTTTGTGGGAGCTCGACTCAGCAGAATCAGTACCCGAAGTTGGTGCGCGATTTGTTGAAATAGCAACCTTGTCGGAATTTCCGCAATGGCTCGCTACACATGCACCTATCTGATTTATAGTTTGAGCAAATGGACTTCGGTGATGCGATGATCTGCGCCCTTATGCATCACCAGCGAGGCTCGTGACCGAGTGGGGGCAATGTTCTCGCTCAGGTTTTTACCGTTAATTTCGCGCCAGATAGAGCGTGCCACCTGATCGGCTTCTGTGTCGCTCAGTTGTGCAAAGTGTGTGAAAAAGCTTGCTGGGTTCTGAAACACAGTTTTTCGTAGCGTGAAGAATCGATCGACAAACCAGTCTTCAATATCGCTTTCCTGTGCATCGATATATATGGAGAAGTCAAAATAGTCGCTCACGAATTCGCTCGCTTGCGAGTCGACTTGCAGCACGTTTAAACCCTCAAGAATCAAAATGTCAGGCTGTCGCACTATTTGATGCTCATCCGGCATGATGTCGTACTCGACGTGGCTATACACCGGTGCGGAAACTTCGGGAATGCCCGCCTTCAGTTCACGAAGGAACTGCACGAGACGCTTACTGTCGTAACTCTCGGGAAAGCCTTTCCGGTTAGAGATTCCGCGCCGCTCAAGTTCGGCATTTGGGTACAGAAAGCCGTCTGTAGTGATGAGTTCGACGCGGGGGTGCTCGGGCCAGCGATGAAGCAATGCCTGCAAGATACGGGCCGAGGTGCTTTTACCGACGGCGACGCTGCCCGCAATGCCGATCACATACGGCATCTTTGGTGCAATCGTGCCCAAGAATGTGGCCGACACACGATGTAGGTGTTGTGTCGCGCTGACATACAAGTTGAGTAGGCGAGTGAGTGGAAGGTAAATCGCAACAACTTCATCAAGATCGATGCGGTCGTTAATACCACGCAACTCTTCTAGATCTTTCTCATGCAACGTAAGTGGGGTCTGTGCGCGAAGCTCGGCCCATTCGTTGCGATCAAATCGCAGATAGCGGTCGATGTCTATCGCGTCAATCACGCTTGCGTACTTCCGCTGCGTTTCCATGGTGCGTTTGGCGATGCCGCACCCGAACCAGCAGTGAGCACTTCAACACCCGTGTCTGTAACCAACACGGTGTGCTCAAACTGAGCAGTTCGTTTTCCGTCCGCGGTCACGGCAGTCCAATCGTCATTCCACATTCTGTGTTGCCATGAGCCAAGCGAGATCATCGGCTCAATCGTGAAAGTCATACCAGGGCGCATAATGGTGCTGTTGCTTGCGTCGTAGTAGTGAAGCACCTGTATGTCGGTGTGAAATTGCTCGCCAATGCCGTGGCCAACGAATGCTCGCACGACACCAAGTTTGTCTTGTTTCGCTCGGGTCTCAATGGCCTTGCCGATATCGCTGAGTGGCCGGCCGGGAACAACGGCTTCAATGCCGCGCCAAATGCATTCTTCGGTCACTGCAATGAGATTGCGGTTCTCGTCGTCAATTTCTCCGACGGGAAACGTTGCGTTGGTGTCCCCATGCACGCCGCCCATGTAGCAAGTGACATCCAGGTTGATGATGTCGCCATCAAGCAACACTCGCGAATCGGGAATGCCGTGACAGATCACTTCATTCACTGATGTGCAAACACTCTTTGGATAACCCGAATAGTTGAGAGGGCTTGGATAAGAGTTGCGATCGATGCACAACTGATGCACGTAGGCATCAATTTCATCGGTTGTAATGCCTGGTCGTACAAACTCTCCCGCCAAGCGAAGCACCTCGGTTGCCGTACTGCATGCAACCCTCATTCGTTCGATCACTTCGGGTGTCTTGACGGCGGATTCTTTCCACCTAGTGACCTTGCCGGTTTCTGCGTAAGGAGGAGGAGTGATGTGCGGCGGAACGACACGGCGCGGACTAATCATTCCTGGAAGAACTTTTCCCTCTAATGGTTTGTGACAGCGTTTGTATTTACGACCGCTTCCACACCAACAGGCATCGTTTGCCGTTGGCAGTATGGAGGGAGGGGAGGCGGGCGCTTCGGCGGACATCGTTCCGTCAAGGCTATGGCATGAATCGTGCCGACGGAGTCCATGAAATATCCAGCGTTAGCCTCTCAACATGGCTTCAGAACAAGAGATCGTTGATAGTCCAACCGGATGGGTTGCGGATCACAGTGCACGGTATGTGCAATCAAATGGCGACGATGGCCATATGTGGCAGGGAGTACCAACTCTGCTTTTGACGACTGTTGGCAAAGTGAGCGGCACAAATCGGCGCACTGCACTGATATACGGTCGAATTGGTAATGACTACGTGATTGTTGCGTCAAAGGGCGGCCATTCCACACATCCACTGTGGTACAACAATTTGGTGTCGCACCCAATAGTTCGTTTACAAGTAGGCGCCGAAGTATTTGATGCAACCGCTATGACGATGGCGGAAGGAATTGACCGAGAAACCGCATGGGTTGAGATGGTCAGAATTTGGCCTGGCTTCGCGGAGTATCAAGAGAAAACAGACCGAAGAATTCCCTTGGTTCAATTACAACGAATTAGTTAGTCACCCTGTTTGCAGCTAGTTCGTCAGGCTTTGCAACCACTTCTTTTGCGTAAGTTCGAATTACTACTACGGCCAAGATGGGAAAAAACGGCAGTGTTTGGCGAACCGACAGGTATTCAGTTCCAGATGAAACGGCAACGAAAAAGACAAACGCAGAGAAGATAGTGAGTTTTAGTTGTGTGAGTTCCTGCTTATAGATAAGCAGCGTTGAAGTAAACAAAAGCGGTACCAATACTATTTCGGGAAAAATAAGGCGAATCAACAGAATTGATTGCGTGGTGTACTCGACTGTTTGATATGCAACGGTGAGAAACTGCAACCCCACAAACGACGAGAACACTTGAGTTATCTGGCTCTTGAGAAACAGGTCTTGGTAGAGCTGTAACGGAAGATTGTTAAGCAGAAAGTTTCCAACAGAGAAACCAAGTGTTCCAACCCAGATGGGGACAAGCGCCGAAGCTGCGACAGTCGCAAAATACCAAGACCGCGGCGCGCGCTTCATTAACCAACCCCAAACAAAGCCAAAGAGAATTGCTACTGCCAAGTGCGGGCGAAGAATGCCCAAACAAACTAAGGAGAATCCACGTAGTGAAGTATTACGGCCTAAAAATATGTATGACAGGAAGAACAGCATGGTTGTCTCACGCAGGGCGAGCAATGAAAAAAAGATGAGAAAAGGGCCAGAAAAAAGCCAAACGATTCTCAACTTCAGTTGGATCCCGTGCGTTTCTGCGTATTTCTGAAATACATTGAAGTTGAGCAATAGGTAAACAAGCGATACAAACTTCAAGGAAAGCGTGATATCAAAACCCACTGTTGATATCAGATATGCCGGTAACGCATAAGGAATTCGCAATAAGTTCAGTTGGTCAGCGGAAAAAAAGTTGATGCCCTGAGGGATAAGTTGGGCGACAACTTTCCAGTGCCAATATTGGTCATTCTGATAAAAAGACCATTGTCCGATCGGCCCGTAACGGAAGTAGATGAGCGAAACGCCGAATGCCCAGAGGACTACTGTGCACAGGACAAATCGATCAATTTTTCCTTTTCGAGAGAAAAACCAAAGCAATGTGCTGCAAAGAATCACGACTTGCAGGTAGTAAGAGATGGAACTCATGATCGCCGTGAAATCACTGTACTTGCTACATTCCGAATGATTGTGGGTCGGGAACACTCCCATTCACCTAAATACTTAACAGCTGCGGCCCCGGTGCCCTTCTTGAAGTTGTAGACGCCGACATTGTTCACCGGGTCGATACCACTGAGATCCAAACGGGCAACTCCTCGAATGTGAAGCTCCTGACAGAGCTTCCAAAAGACTTCGTACGACGAGTATTCCTTACGCCCGGCGGGTGTAGTTACGGCCACCATGTCCCATGCCAATTCATGTGAGTAACAGGCTGCACGAATTGACAACGCCTGACCGTTTTCGTCATCCATTCGAACGAAAACTAGTGAACTGCCCAGGTTGGCGACTAATGACTCAATGCGTTCGAGCGAAAGTGAATGTGCTGGATCCAAATTCTTGTACTCATCCATCAACCCAATCGCGGAAGCGATATCTCCTGGAGACGGGTTGTTCCAAACGTAGGGTCGATGGCTACGCTGTTCGGACCGACGCAAGTTGCGTTTCCAGTTGGCGCTGCACGCTTCTCGTCTTGCAGGTTCCGGAGTGGAAAGATCGTAAACGAGGGTTTCTATTGCACCCAACGATTTCTTGCACTGATGCCATCCGAGCTCACGCAGCTCACTTGGTGGAATCATTGGAGTCATTAGTCCGACACGAAGATACAAAAAGCGCGCACCAGAAATTGCCTTGATGCATTTGGTGAACTGATTGTTTAAATGCAGGGTGTTGCCTATAGGCCCACCCGGGCACCAAGCGACAACTACGCCAAGCGGTGCCCGACGAATAAGCACTTGAGCAAGCGTCTCAACAGTGTTCTCATGTGTGCATGCAACGCGAATGGCATCCCAACCGAATTGGCTTTGATGTTTAGCCCAAGGGCTTGATTGGTAGATGGTTTGATCGGCAAAGTTTTGTAATGCGCCGTCCCAGTCCTGCAGGGTGGCATCCCATTGTTTCCATTGACTCATAAGAAATTAACCAGACGTACTTGTTGGTAGAAGCCTGGTGCGCCAGTTTCAACAGCGCTGGGAAGATCTGGCCAACTGATTACTTCTACGCTCAACTTACGCAAAGACCGCTCAACTTCGGGGAGATCGGCTGATTCACAGAGGAACGGGAAACCGTAAGGTGCAACACCCTCTGGAAGGGTTGTAAAAACCGGTTGAGTCGGAGCGGACGCAAGTTTCTGTTGTACTAACGAATACAGATGACGTCGCCTTCGAATCTCAATTTCCTGATTCAGCGACTTGTAGTGGTCAAGTGAGTCTTGATGTGGTCTCGAATCGTCTGGCAAGTTAACTTCCGATAGGTAACTAGATTGGGGTAGCGCGTTACCACTGGTGATCTTGCGTAATACGCGCGTTGCATGACGCAGCAAGCGCAAGAGGGGGATGTCACTCTTACGCTCGATTCGCGCCGAAATTCGACGAATACGAAATGCCAATGGCAGCGCATCGGTATTTGTGTCTACTTGATGCGGAGAAACAGAGTTATTCGCGTGATCGGAAACATGTAGCAATGCGCCATCGACAACACGAATTGTCTTGCGAAAACTTGTAATCCCAACGGTTGTTCGTGTGCCGAGTAACCGACCTTCGCTGTCCTTGCTGAGCCAACCGTGGGCGTTGTCTTCAACAATTCCAACACCGGTTTCAATTGCGTAGGAAACGAAGGGTTCTAAGTCCTGCGGAAAGCCAAAGTAATTGACGGCGATAACTGCCTTGATCGAGTCGCGTTTAACTAATTCAAGCGGTCTCAACGACCGATCTACTTGGTAGAAAACGGCCGAAGCCCCAAGATGATTGATCGACGCTAAAACATCTCGGCAAATAAACGCCGGCAATAGGGCTTCATTGCCTGGGCCAACACCCGTCATCCTTAACGCTTCAACTAATGCAAAACGAGCGTGTGAGTAGAAAAAAGTCTCACTGGTCATTGTGGCGTTCTTTTCAATATGGCTTGAAGCCGTGTAACGGTAAGCAGAAGTATCCCTGCATACGTTCGAATAACAAATGGTGACGTAAGAACAGATTTTGAATACATGCTAATCGAGGCCTTGAACGAACCATTCTTGTGCAAGCCCCGCGCGGCTGCGTATTGAGCGCGTGCGTTTCTCTGCCGCCAGCGCAGCATTCGCAACGGAGTGCGGTCTTGATGCTCAAAATGGCTTGCAACTACTGCCAGCTCTGCATGATGGTTGCGCATGATCGAATTGCTGGCGTTTCCTTCATGCAACAGGTACTCGCCAAGAACCTTGCGCACGAAAACAAACCTGTCGGTTGCCTGTGCAATTCGCATCCAGCAGTCGTAGTCCTCGGTTGTGACAAAATCTTCTCGTTCACTAAACCCGTTAATTTCTTGAAGAATTGATTTCCGTACAACAACGGTTGATGTTGAAATGCAATTGCCACGGCGCAGTAATTTTCTGTAAGTCGCATTCTTTTCTGGTCCATACATAACTTCACGCCTATTTCCATTAGGCATCACCCAGAACTCTCCATGGCAGGCAATATCTGCCCCGGATTCAAGTGCATGAATACATTCTTCGATCTTGGTTGGGTACCAAATGTCGTCCGAATCCAGAAATGCAATAAATTCTCCAGTCGCATGCTGAATACCGTGGTTGCGTGCGGCAGCGATGATGCCATTATTGCGGAAGTTGAATAGCGAAATGTTTTTGTCATTGAAGGACGAGACGATCGATTCCGTTTCATCAGTGGAAAAGTTATTAACAACGAGTATTTCTAAGTTCTTGTATGTTTGGTCAACTACGGACTGAAGAGCCTCGTGCAGAAACGCCGCGTGATTGTAGGTAGGAATTACTACCGACACGCGCGGATTGAAGTTTTCAGCCATGCGCACCAAAAACTTCTTGGCACATGGTTAACAGACCGTCAATTTCTACAGCAGCAGGTGTCGTAGCCGAAAAGCCAGTTGTGGAAATCTTGGTGCAGTCGAATGAGAGCGGATCCATTTGCACTTGTTGTGCTGGTGGCGGGCCGAGTGTGAGCCCCGGAGTAAAGCCAAGCACCTGCTTGCAACGCTCAACGATCAACTGTGCCATTTCTAAAACAGAAACAGTTTTCTGACTTCCGACATTAAAGATCCCGTTGCCTAATGATGCGGCGGGCAGGTGTTGTAGGTGTCTGAGGGCGGCACACAGGTCGGTGAGCGTAATGAAGTTGCGCATCTGTGTTCCATCCGAATGCAGGCGAAGCGCGCCAACTTCAGCAGCCTGCTTACATAAGTCATTGACAAGAATTTGCCAGATTTTCACAGCAGGATTCATCGGCACACCGAAACCATTTGCGCTTCTCAATACGACACCTTCGATTAGGCCTTTTTGATGAGCATCCAAGATCAGTTTTTCTGCGAGCAGATGTGTAACTCCGTATGGGTGTGTTGGCTCGGTTGGCGAAGCTTCCGTTATGTTTCCGGAGAGAGGAGACCCGTAAACGTGAATTGTCGACATGCACACAATTCGTTTTACGCCAGCTGCGATCGCGGCAGACAACAGCAATTCTGTACCGCGTACATTTACACGATGCGCAAGTTCCGGGTCTGCTGCGCACTCAACATCGTTGAGTGCAGCAAGATGGAAAATGGTGTTTATGCCATTTACCGCTCGGCGAATCGTTGATTCATCTAGCAAATCCAGCAGTACAACATCTGCGTTCGGTGCCCAAATAGGCGGTGGTTGTGCAATTCGGGATGCCAATCTGATCTCGACATCGCCGTGAGTAATCAAGTCATCAGTGAGACGACCACCGATATTCCCAAATCCTCCTGTAAGGAGAACCGTTGGGGTCATCTGTTCTTTAGCTCCCAGTTGTACGGGATGAAGCAATCATCTGGATCTAGCCGTGTGATCTCGTTTGGGTCGTGGGGGATACTCGCGCAGTTAGCAACAAGCGCAGTCTCGGTTCCAATGCCCTTGAAGCCATTCCAGACAAATGGCGGAATGGTTACAAGTTGATAATTGTCCTCGCCGAGAAAGATCTCTTGGATCTCTCCCTTGGTGCTGCTGTCGGCGCGATCATCAAAAAGAACGAGTTTGATTTTTCCGTGAGGAACCGCATAGTTGATAGTCATTCGGTCGTGAAGATGCCAGGCTTTCACCGCACCTGGGTAAACGCGCGAAAAATAGATCTCGCCAAAAGATGAGAAGACAGCGTCTTCAGCTTTCATCATGTGCATGACTTTGCCGCGTTCATCCGGAATCTGTTTAAGAGGGTTTATTTGTACGCCGTTAATCACTGTCCAGACTCCTCATATTCCTTGATTTGTTGTTGTGTTGTATTGAAAACATTTGCTCCACCGACGACAGAACGGTACCAAGAAACAGTCTCTTGCAAGGTTCGTTCAAAACCCCATCGAGGGTTCCAACCCAGTTGCGCGTGAGCCTTCTCACAGTTCAGTTGCAATAACGATGCCTCATGCGGATCGTTGGGATTTGACTGAATTTCAATCGACCCCGAACCCCAATGTTCGACACACTTTTCAGCAACCTCGTGCACGGTGTGCACGGCGTTTTCGGGTGGGCCAAAATTCCATGATCCATTGACCTTTGAAGGATTCTGAAAGAGTCCTGCCCCGATTGTCACGTAGCCGGAAAGCGGCTCAAGCACATGTTGCCAAGGACGTGTGGCCTGTGGTTTGCGCAGGACAATCGCATCGTTTGCGCGTAGTGCCCGAATGCAGTCTGGGATGATTCGGTCCTCCGACCAGTCCCCACCACCAATAACGTTGCCTGCCCGCACTGACGCCGCGCCAAAGTTTGATTTTGTCGCAAAGAATGATGCGTTATAGGTGGCAAACGCAAGCTCTGCCGCTGCTTTCGACGCACTGTACGGATCGTGGCCACCGAGTTTGTCGTCTTCTGAATATCCAGCCTGACGTTCTTGATTTAAATAACACTTATCGGACGTTACAAAAACCAGGGCTTTCACTGAATCTGAATGTCTGACACATTCAAGAACATTGAGCGATCCAGTTACATTCGTGCTGAAAGTTTCA
This sequence comes from Acidimicrobium ferrooxidans DSM 10331, assembly GCA_945900735.1. Lineage (GTDB taxonomy): Bacteria > Actinomycetota > Acidimicrobiia > Acidimicrobiales > Ilumatobacteraceae > UBA3006. Next base: position 10,601 of record CAMDJX010000010.1, read on the forward strand.
ATGGGGTCTCGGTACGATCGGCGTACAAGTGCTTGGGCGGCAAGATGAAATACGGCTTCGGGTTGTGCACGATCGAAAATCGAAGCAAGCTGAGACTCATTGCGAATGTCTCCAACAGTGTGATCGATCCGTTCGTCTAATTGAAGTGCCGAGAAATGCGCAGATTCGCCCTCTGGGGGTAATGCAAAGCCAAACACTTCGGCACCATGCAGGTGCAACCACAGGGAGAGCCACGATCCCTTAAACCCCGTATGGCCAGTGATGAGAACGCGTTTGCCTCGAAACGCTTCGAGGTCGGCTACCAGATTTCCCACGGCGCTTTTCCATCAGCCAATAGGCCATTCAGTAGCTGCCAATCTCGGTAGGTATCCATGCATTGCCAGAAATCGTCGTGCTCATATACCGCCAACTCTCGTTGTTTGACGAGTGCGCGCAATGGTTCTTCTTCAAAAACTAAATTGTCCTGCGCTGGGAGCACATCAAAAAGTTTTGGCTCACAAACAAAAAAACCACCAGAGATGCGGCCACCAGTTGCTTGTGGTTTCTCATTAAATTCTGTGACAATTCCAGATTCGTCACTACGGAGTTCGCCGAACCTTCCTGGTGGGCGCACACCAGTGACGGTGAGTGTCTTTCCACTCTTTTCATGAAACGCAAGTAATTGGTGCAGATCAATATTGCTGAGACCATCGCCGTATGTGAGAAAGAAACGTTCATCTTTCACGTACTGCTGAATTTTTCGAATCCTTGCACCAGTCATGGATTCGGTCCCCGTATCGGCAAGTGTTACTTTCCAATTCAGTTCATCATGCTTTGTGTGATAGATGATCTCAGAATCCGAACCCAGTGTGACAGTGCAGTCTCTGGTGCGAGCTTCATAATTGAGGAAAAAGTCTTTAATTACATGACTCTTGTATCCCAAGCAGAGAACAAAATCATTGTGCCCAAAATGTGCGTAGTACTTCATGAGATGCCACAAGATGGGTAAACGTCCGACGGGGATCATCGGCTTTGGCAGATCTTCCGCCACATCCCTGATTCTCGTTCCATACCCACCACAGAGAATTACGGTTTTCATGCAGGGCTCCTCGCCGGTGGCATCCAAAATGCGATTCACTTCATTTTAGAGCGTTATTTGGTCAATTCAATTGCTTCGAATTAGACCTTTCCAGCGTGGGTATTGATCGTCGAGACAGAAATAATCAGCGGCTGTTCGCACTGAGTGGGAAGGTAAGCCATCTAAAGCCGCCGCAAGTTCGGTCGCAGTAGTCACGAATTTACCTCGGTTGGTTTTTCTGAACGGGCTGTAGTTAAGGGAGAGAGGGTCGACGACGATGATTGTAGGAATACCCAGCATGATTGACTCGACAGCACTGCTAGAGCTTGAAGTGGTGATAATCGCATCTGCCTTTGTTAAAAGATCCTGCAACGAGTCGGTGGTTACTCGCGAAACAAACTCACCAAGTTGCTTCTCGGAAAATGAACAGACTGGATGTTGCCGGATATCGAGCACGAATTGTTCTTTCGACTGAACTAAAGCATCTCCAACTAAACGCATCAGAACATCATTTGCAGTTGGAAGAAAATCGCCAAGAATGAGAATTCGCTTCTCGGTGGACAGTTTTCTGGGTTCATTAGAAAAATGATTGAGATATCCGTAACGGAGAGCCTCGCCTAGAAAAACTTTCTCCGATACCGACGTGTTTTCACGCAGCATCTCGAAGGCCTCTTGCGCGTTTGTAACCACCAAGTCTGGATAGGGGATTTGTTCCAGACCGTCGTCCGAGTGTTCACGCTCATCTTGGAAGTATCGGATATCCCAGAATCGCACGGTCGAGTGTGCGACGCCAATCAAGCGACCGGTTTGGTGTTTTCGGAAAGATTGCACAAAGGCAGATTCCCATGGTTGGTTTTCCATCAAGTACACAACGGTTGATGTTTTTGGCATGCGCATCACAAACTGATCAATCGAGTGATGAAGAAGTGCATGACGTATTGCTGTCGACCCGATCAGTGATTCTCGCCATTCATGTTCAAACAGCGGCCAAATTGATTTAACGTCATCTGAGGTCGAAGTTATTCTTTTGGCTCCCTTGAAACGCAGATACTGCCGAGCTAAGTGCAAATAGGTTTGGACTGACGATGTGAATATGGAAACGTTTGGCTTGAATAGCAACATCGAATGACTGTTGGAATTGTGTTGGTTAAGCAATTCAAGGTTTTGGTTGGCCGAACCTATCTCCTTCGCATCCATGTTCTTTGGAAACACATGAAGCCATTCGGTAGATAATGACTTGTGTTGCGAAACCAATGATGGCAACTCTCCCCAGTACGTTGAAACGAAATGTCCGGCTTGCATCATCTCGTTATCAATACCTGCCAGAAAGTCCACAAAAATTAGGTCTCGTGATTCGCTTGCCCGATCTGTTGCCGACAGCACCGAACGAGCATTTATGCAGTACTTCAGCAGGCTTCCAATTGCACGCGTGACGCCTGTAATAAATGAAAGAAAGAACGATCCTCGAATAACGGCGATACGAAACGGACTCTGCGCTTCTGGTTGAACAAACAACGAGAAACAACTGGCTAGCAGTACGCGATCTTTATCGGAATCGCATTGCAGTTCAACATGGGAAATATTGTGCTGTTGAACAATCATGTGAGCAGCAATTACTTTGCATGCAAGTGGGATGTTGCTTGACCCAGTCCAACGTTTTAGGGCAAAAAGAGTAAGCCACCAATATGAAGTGTGCTCGTCAATTCGAAGGTGTTGTGCAACAGACTTTCCATCAACGTGTGCGAGCTTGACATCCCTGATACCGGCAAGCAGTCGGCGTCGAATCTCAATATCGTGGTCTTCGATAAATCGTGGAACCGAAATTGATCGTTCATTAATTTGTTCAAAGGAATTCCAAAGCAGAACCAGATGATCTGATTTTGGTGGTGAATCTTCACGATGCCAAATGATGGCAGTCTTTTTTGCCGAATCTCCGATGATCATTAGCGGGACTCTTCTTGATTTAGATTGCCTGATATCACTGACTGCAAAAAAGATATTGGATCATTTACAGTTCGGTTGAAGAGGTTCGAAAATTTGGTAATCGAGTCACGAACAGGTTCACTCTGCCACCATTCATCAACCTTGTCCCAAACTGAATTGATGTGCTCGGCTGCGGATTCCGCTGAAAGGTGAAGGATTCCCGATTGTTCCATCGATTCAAATATCTGGGCATGTTCGGCTTTAAGTGGGGAGATTGCTGGATCTAAAAATATGACAGTTGGGATATTCCGGTGAATGGTTTCGATATACGTTGTTCCTATTGATGTGCACAAAACGATTCGTGCCTGCTCTCTGTGCTGTTTCATCGGAGTATGTCCGGTGCTGATACTGAGACTTGGGAACCTAATGTTCCACAACGGTTTTTGATTATTGTCAAAAAATTCATGTTCGTGATATAGGCGAACACAGGTATTGTCGCGCACTACGGGTGATAACTGCTCAGTGACCGCAAAGCAATTATTTAGGTATTGAACGAGGGGCCCGTTGATCCCTCTGTTCGGCGAGGGATATCTATATGTGGAATCAACAACGAAAAGCAGTGTAGAACGAAGAGAAGATGGTGTATTTCGGCGGTCGCCGCTATTTACATTAATCAGCGCAAATGACGGTACAACGGAAGAGTTGGTTGACGACGGCCAGCCCCAAGAAAGATAGCGATCCGCGATCTGCATTTCGTGGCGAAATTCCTGCGAGTCGAATTTGGACATTCCGTGAACACCGCCGTGCTGACCAATAACGAGCCGTGTACCGCCTAGAGCTTTGTGTGACATCCACATTAGAAACTGTTCCGAGGCCATATGCAGATTTGATGTGAAGATTGTTGTTGGACGAGAGGGCAAAGTTTTCTTTGTAAAGCTTTCAGATACTTTCTGGAAGTGTTCGATGTACAGCATCGGAATGTGTCGAGAGATGATCTTGCGAATGAATTGTTCCGCGTCTCGTGATTCCGATGTTTTGATCTGAACTCGACCCCTGAGTTCGTTATCTATTTCAACGTCGTCTAGTGCAACATCCTCCCATTTGAACGGGAGTGTGCGAAGACGAATCGCTAAACGAATCTCTACTTTGCGTGGAAGATAAGTTTGGGTGATCATGTATTTAGCTCGTCGGGCAAGAGCGTTGTTTAACCAACTAGCAAGTCGTTTAATGAGGTTGCGTTTTGGATTGAAGTGCTTGGATTTGAGGTGTTCCGAATGATTAACAAACTCTCCGGGCTGATGGTCCTCTTGCGGAAAATCAAGGAAGCCCAGAATCTCATTAATTATCAGGTGGTTCCATTCATGCGAGTTGATCAGTCGCTGAAGCTCCAGCCGGGTTTTTGGTGTTAGCTGAGATCTGCGAGTTGTTACTTGCGCAGCACTTGTGCATGATGCAGTGGAGATAGCTCCAGTGATGCAATCCCAGCGCTGGTAGACCACATCAGTAAAGATCTCAAGCCAAAGCTTGATTGTTTTCGACCAAAACTCATTGGGAATATTCCGCCCATGCAGGTCGTTTAACGCAGATGCCAGATCAGGGAAGATTGACTCGAAAATTTCTCTTGACTGTTGTTCAAGGTCGGCTCGTTTGTCGGGTGTTGCGTAACCATCAAATTGCCAGCTTCCAGCAATAGCTGCCTCTTGGTTCTCGCACCAAGGTCCGAGAAATACGACCGGCTCACTGTCGGGTATTGGCACGCCACCAGTGGTGATCAATTTCATTCGGTGAATCTCGTGGATTTACAGGTCATTGCAACAGGCTGGTTACGGTTCCGACAAAGTAGGCAATGGCTACTGACACAAAAATGGCGAATAGTGCACCCGCAACAATTGCACCTACAGAAAGCCGTGCTAAAGCGGTGAGCTTTTGTTCGCGGTTTGGGTGTGTATGTAGAGGTGTACTAGTGGTAGTGACCTTCACTAAAGATGCCTTGTTTTCGCCCTCGGGTTTCATTCGCGTCAGGATGCGTAGAGCACCAAACGACAACAAACAGACGAGGAGTACACGAATGAGCATTTCTGGCTAGTACTTTCCTGCCCGTTGGAGCCACTTCGAACCTAAACAGAACTCAATTTGTTTTTTGTTCAGGTCTCCAAGTGGAGGCTCTATAAGTTCAAATGTGTGAATGTCGGAATCTGGGTCATGCATATGTGCCCAGTTGCGTTGAAGGTTTGACTTCAGAAATCGAGCATTGGCGGTGCGTCCGTCTACAAGAAACAAAGTTCCGGGAAGAAACAAATGTTCCATTTTGAGAAGGTCAGAGCTCATCGGCAAACGGTCGGGATGGGCTGTTGAGATTCCGTTGATTGATCCTTGCGCTGAATGCTGTGATGGCGCATCCAAGTAGACAAAGTCCGGACAGATATTTGGGATCTCTGCATATTCTGTACAAATTCGATCATTGAAAGTAGCCATGTTCACGGTTGTCACCGACATTGTCACGTAGGGGGCAAGCTCTGTGGGGATTCGTCCACGAGTAATGCCTACAAATTCTGGCATGTCGTCCACTGAGTGAAGCTCGAAAGGGTTTCCTCGTCGAAGACTGGTACGAACGAAGTCTCCATACTCAAGATCATTGAGCATGAGGGCGTGAGCCATCACAACTGTTGAGTATCCGCATCCAAATTCCAGAATTGTTGTGGCTTTTCTTTGGCGAATGATTTTGTGTAGGCGAACTAGATCGTCCCAGTCTGGAAGATATGGGTTGGTCATTTCTGGGTTAACTGTGTCAAATACCCCGAGTTCACTGGAGATGACCGGTTGTTGGAGTAATTCATCAAGTTCGAATTGTTTGACGTACTCAGATATTTCTCGTGAATATTCCACAAATCTCCTCAACAACGTTCTTTTCGGTGAACCAATCGCTAATTTTAATGCTGTATGGCTATGGCATCACGATGAATACAAGCGTACCTCTACCTCCGCCCGAGTTGCAGATGGGATCGTATTCAGATGTTCAAAACGCCGTACCCAGCAAGGAACAGCGTCGATTGTGGTGGGCCCTTCCGCTCTTAACTGTTGGTTGGATATCGCTCGTTGCAGTCATCGCAGCATCGTTTATCAGCGTGCGGTTGTGGGAACTTGCACCTGGTTCTGTCGAGCAAGTTGCAAGTCGGTTGAGTTTCGACAAGAAGGCACTTTCGCAAGTGACGCGATACCCGGCCGAATCTTCCGTGATGTTTGTGACCGCATATGGAGGACAACTGACAGCGCTTGATGCTCTCGTTGGTGCGCTCGACCCCGATGTAGATGTTCAAACATTTAAGGAGCGATTTGGGGAAAGTACGCCTGGCGTACAACAGCAAATTGGTTTCCAATCAATGACTTCTGCCAAACAAATTGCCGAATATGTTGCCTACACGCGGTTGGGCCTTGATGCGTCCTTTACGCTCGGTGCAATCGTGGTTAACGAGTCGGTGTGTTTGGAAACCCCAGTTGCACTGAGCGCCTGCAAGCAACTTGGGGTTGGGGACACGATCACTGCATTTAATGGTGAACCGACCGAAACGTTGGCTGAGCTTGCGCCACTAATGGCAGGCAAGAAAGAGGGCGAAATTGTGACGCTCACGGTCACCCCTCATAAAACCTCAACCAGCGTTGAACGCAGAGTGCAACTGATTGTGAGCCCAGACGAACCAAACCGCGTCATTATCGGTTTTGTACCGGCAGATACTCGTACGGTCGATCTTCCTTTTGAGGTAGGAATTAATACGGATCAGATCGGCGGACCATCTGCTGGCCTTGCATTTACCCTTGCACTGCTGGATGAATTGACCCCAGGAGACCTCATGGGTGGCAAGAAAGTAGTTGCTACTGGGACGATAAGCGAAGATGAAATGGTTGGTGCAATTGGCGCTCTGCAACAAAAGGCAGTGGCAGTAAAGGCAATTGGAGCAGACATATTCATTATTCCTGCGTCGCAAAGCGATGAGGACATTGCAGCTGCGCGTCGTGCAGCGGGTTCAAAAGTAACGGTCATTCCCGTCAATGATCTTGCTGAGGCCTTGGCGGCACTCGAATCCCTTGGAGGCAGTGGCCTTACGAATGCCACGATCTCGCTGTAACCACGGCGTACTCTTGATTCCATGGCGATTTCATTTTCGCGCCCCGATCCATCTTCGCCCGCCGCAGTTGGCGCAGCGCAGTTTACGGTTGGGCGCCGCGGCTACGAGCAGGAAGAAGTACGCGACTTTTTGCGTATGGTTTCGGCCGAACTCGCACGCCTGCAGGAGCGTGAACGTTTCCTAGAAAGCGAATTACGCGCGATGCAAACGCGCGGCATGTCGGCCCCAGGTGTTCTCGACGAAGAAACCGTCACAGCATTGCTGGGCGAAGAAACGGCTCGGGTGCTTACCGTTGCGCGCGAAGCTGCACAACAGATGCGCTTACGTGCCGCAGAATCCGCTGAGCGCCTAGTGCGTGAGGCGAGCGCAGATGCATCCCGTATGCGACAAGATGCCGAGCTAGAGGCCGCACGCCGACAAAATGATGCGGCTGCCGATGTAGAGGCCGAAATAGAACTTGCCAAACAGCAAGGTCGAGACATGGTTAATGAAGCTCGCGAATATCGCGAGAAAGTACTCAGTGAGTTAGCTCGTCGTCGCGAGCTTGCACGTCAACAGATTGAGCAACTGATTCATAATCGCGATCGGTTGGTGAGTGCATTTGATCGTGCTCGAAATGCAGCCGATGATGTTGTCGGCGATCTTGCCGAATTTGATGATCTTTCACAGGAGATTGCGCGAGCCGCAGCCTCTGTCGCCCCGAGTGATCCCACCGAGCCAGTGATTTTCGATCACACAAAAGATCCAGAAGCAATCCCGCAGCGTTCGATGACGATAGTTGTCGACGAAGTTGAGGAAGTTGTAGAAGAAGCAATCATTGTTGAAGAATCGGTTGTTGCAGAAGCCACCGTGGTTGAAGAAGTTGTCGAAGAAGTGGTGGTGAAAGTTGATCCAGCACCTGTTTCGCCGAAACGCGAAAGCCCTGCTGGCATGAGCGATCACCCTTCAACCGACCCACCAGCGGCGGAACACTTTGCCACTGTTGTCCAGCTGTTTGGTAATTCGCGAAAAAATAAAGTTGATCAACCCGAAGTTGAAGCGGAGACACCTGCTGCAAAGAAGCCACAAAAGAAGTCGACAGATGACTTGTTTGCAAAACTGCGTGAATCGACTACTAGCGAAGTAGCAAACAACGTAAAGAAGCCTGCTCTGGCAGCGGTGAAGCCATCGGCGAAGGATGACACAAAAGCCAGCCAGCCCGTCAAGCCAAAAGCCAAGGTAGTTGTGCCCAAGGTCGACAAGAAAATGTTTGAGCATCGCGACGATGTGCTCGCCCCGTTGAAGGTGCAGATGGTGCGCAAGGTAAAGCGAGTTCTCGCCGACGAAGAGAATGCAATGCTCACATATTTGCAGGGCAAGAAGTCGGTCGTTGCTTTGGAGACATTGCTTCCCGCAGCCGATACCCATGCCCAGCAGCACATTGAAGCTTTGACTGAGGACGTAATGACTGCCGCAATGGCAGGGGCCAAAAGCCTGTCGCAGAGCCTTAAGGCAGATTTGCGTAAACGAGTCACCAATACCGCAGTGATGCAGGTGTTGTCGAAGAATATTGATGAAACAATTGTTCGACCGCTTCGCGACAGGATTCAGCGAAGTGTTGAACAAAGCAATGGCGACCGAGACGAGATGGCATCTCTGTTGCGCAGCGTGTTCCGTGAGTGGAAGATGCAGCGAGTCGAGCAGTTTGTGGCAGATATCGCGGTGCTTGCGCACAGCAGAGGTGCATATCTGACACTTGATCAGGGAACCAAGATGTGCTGGATGGTTGACCCGAATGGCCCAAGTTGCGCTGATGCTGAGGACAACTCGTTGGCAGGCGCGACGGCACTCGGCGACAATTATCCAACTGGTCACCAGCATCCAACGGCACACGCCGGATGCCGATGCCTACTGGCGCCAATAGGCGAGTAATCTCCTCGGGGTGCGCAACCCCTCAGATCTCCCTCCACGCCGACCACGACAACCAGGTGGCGGTTTCACTTTTAACAAACCAAGTCGCGGACGAATTGTCGCAGCAGTTGTCCTTGCTGCACTCGTAGCGCTGGTCATTTTCGGAAGAAGTATTGCCAGTTTTTATGTCAATGTCTTATGGTTTGACGTACTTGGACGCACGGATGTCTACTGGAGCATTCTTGCAACCAAAGCATCACTCGGAGCAGTGTTCGTTGCGGTATTCCTACTGATCATTGTCGTCAACTTGTGGCTTGCCGACCGAATTGCACCTGCGATAGTTGCACCTTCGCCCGAGGAGCGCGCACTCGCGGGTTATCGACAGCTTGTTGGTTCACGTAAATGGCTCGTTCGTTTTGTAATTGGTGGCGTACTTGGTCTGATGGTTGGCTTGCCAGCGATGTCGCAATGGCAGGACTGGATGTTGTTCACCAACCGACAATCCTTCGGCATAGCCGACCCCTTGTTTAACCAAGATGTCAGTTTCTATATGTTCCAGATGCCATTTGCAGAGTTCGTTGTCAACTGGCTGTTTGGAGCTCTCATTTTGATCGTTCTTGTTGTTAGTGCGGTGCACTACCTCAACGGCGGAATTCGTCTTCAGGTGCAAGGACGCAAAGTTACTCCGCAGGCAAAGGCGCACCTTTCGGTGTTGTTCGCTGGCCTTGCACTGGTGCGTGCAGCGGGTTACTGGCTGTCTCGCTTTGGCCTCTCGGGTTCAACTCGCGGTGTTGTGCAGGGCGCTACGTATACCGATGTCAACGCACAGTTGCCTGCGATCAATCTGATGATCCTGGTTTCCGTGGCCGTAGCGCTGCTGTTTTTGTGGAACGTTCGCATGAAGGGTTGGCGCATTCCAGTTATGGCCACGTTGATGTGGATCGTTGTAGCGATTGCCGCAGGCGGCATCTATCCAGCGATTATCCAGCGGTTCTCTGTGCAACCAAACGTGAGCACCAAAGAGTTGCCATTTATCGCAAACAATATTGAGGCGACTAAACACGCAATGAACTTGGGTGATGTCGTGAGGACACCACTGTCGTTTGGTCCAATTTCGACGGCAGATGTCACGGCTTCGGATGCTCCGCTTCGAGATGTGCGCCAGTTGGACCCAACCGAAATGCGGGATCGATTTGCGCTCGACGAAGGCAAGACATCGTTTTATGCAATTCGTGATCTCGACGTCGATCGCTATTCGATCGACGGCAGATTGCAACAAGTTGCCCTTGGAGCACGCGAGTTAAACACCGCGGGTATACCTAACCGCACCTGGGTTTCGCGACATTTGATTTACACACACGGTTGCGGTGTGGTGGCCGCGCCTGCAAGCCGCGTCACAGTTGATGGCCGTCCGACATATATAGACCTTGGGGTTAAGCGACCCCAGTTGTATGTGGGCGAAGGCCTAGATGGCTACTCAATTGTTGGAACGAAACAAGTTGAGCAGGCATGCCCAGACATTGCAGCTTCGGCATATGAAGGTGAAGGCGGTGTTGCTCTCTCCTCAACTGCGCGCCGAGTCGCGTTTGCATTGAATTTTGGAGAATTCAACCTGTTCGGCTCCAATCTCATTTCACCGGAATCGCAGATTATGTGGGTACGCAATGTGAAGGACCGAGTTGAAAAGGTGGCTCCGTTCTTGCGATACGACGCCGATGCATACCCTGCAGTAGTCGGCGGCAAAGTTGTATGGATTCTTGATGCATACACGACCTCAAGTCGGTATCCGAATGCGCAGGCAGCAAACGTTTCTCAGCTCACGCCAGGCTCTGGGCTGAATGCAAACTTCAACTATGTGCGCAACAGTGTGAAGGTAGTTGTGGATGCATATTCCGGTGCAATCACGATGTATATCGTCGACGCGAAAGACCCAATCGCGGCAACATGGGCGAAAGCATTCCCCAAGCTGTTCACACCAGTATCCGAAGCTTCTGCTGATTTGGTATCGCACTTCCGCTACCCAGAGGACTTGTTCCGTGTGCAGACAAACATTTACGGCCGATATCAGTTCAACGACCCAACACTGTTCTTTAATCGTGATGCTGCATGGAGCGTGGCTCAGGCCCCAGCGTCTGAACCCGATGGAACGACGGGCATAGTTGGCACTGCAGGTACGGCCTTAAACCCCGATCTCATCGACGTCCAAGACGCCAACGTTTCTCGCTTCGAGCCGTACTACACCATTTTCCACGAGCCGGGTTCGACCAATTCTCTTGGAGTCTTTTCGATGCTCCGTCCATTCGTGCCGTTTTCTTCGGACGACGCACGAAAAGAGTTGCGAGCCTTCATGGTGGTATCCAGTGATCCGAAGTCGTACGGAAAGATCACGGTGTATGAAATTAATGACCCGCTCCCAGAAGGCCCCGCAACAGTGGCGGCAGAATTTGGTAGCGACCCGGTGGTTTCACAGCAAGTGACATTGTTGGATCAGCGCGGATCTCGCGTGGTGTTTGGCGACTTGCAGATGGTTCCGGTAGGCAAGGGGCTCGTGTATTTGCGGCCGCTGTATGTTCGCCCGGATGATGCGAACGCTCGCCAGGTGTTCGTTCGCAAATTCTTGGCTTCGTACAACAACAAGGTGGTTATTGCAGATGGCCTCACCAGTGCGATTGCGAAGTTGTTCCCGGGGTACGCGGGGAACCTTGACGACCGCATAGATGATGGTCAAACGGAAACGCTTCCAACGGACAGTGCTACAGAGACAACCGTTCCTGGTACTGCGTCCACTGTTCCGTCAACACCAATCGACACCGGTTCGCTCACTGCAGCAGAAATGCTGGCTAAAGCAGAAACTCTCTTTGACGAGGCGGACGCGGCACTGGCACAAACACCGCCAGACTTCGCTACCTATCAGCAAAAACTTGCTGAGGCTAGAGGGCTTGTTCGTTCAGCAATTTCGCTTGTTGCTGGCTAACAATTACCAGGCAGTCCAACCGCCATCAACAACGAGGTTGTGGCCGGTGACATATGAAGAGAGGTCGCTTGCGAGGAAGGCAACTGCACCTTTGTAGTCCTCTTCGCTTGCCATTCTCTTTAGTGGGGTCTTGTTTGCGTAAGCGTTATGAAATGAGTCGAGATGGTTACGAAACACACCACCGGGGGAGAGCGAGTTAACGCGCACACTCGGGGCAAGGGTGGTAGCAAGCCAACGCGACAACTGGATGACACCACCTTTACTTGCAGCGTAACCTGCAGCGTTGCCCATGTCGGTTCCCTCATAGATTGACCAATCAGGGCCAACAATTCCATATGTGGAACCAAAGAAAATCATTGTTCCGTGGCCGCTTTTGCGAAGAGGCTCGAGGCACCCCTGTGCAAGCAAAAACGCGCTGGTCAGATTTATTTCGAGTCCTCGGCGCCACTGTGCTGGGCTTTGGTCTTCAAAACGGCATGTCCAACCGCCAAGTTCGGGGTCGACGATGGCTGCAAGATGAACCAAAATATCGATTCGACCAAAGACATCAAGAACCTTCTGTGGAACTGCCTTTACTTCGGTCTCATTTTCAAGGTTGGCTTGAATGGCAAGAGTTTTCACACCATGCCTGGCCGTTAACTCATCGGCCACCGCCTGGGATCGCTCAGCAGAAATATCAACAATCACAATGGATGCACCTCGTTCGGCCAAGCCATCTGCCGAAACGCGGCCGATATGTCCTGCGCCACCAATGATGAGCGCCACGCGATCATCTAGACGAGAAAGTTCGTGCAAGCTTCGCCCGTAATCCATACCTATTTCCCCTTATTCCTTTTGTTGAGAAGAAACTCTGCGTATTCAATATCCTCTTCGGTGTCTATATCTACACAATGATTTGTTGGCAAAACAACGGCTCGTGTGACACCGTCATAAATTGAAGTTGCGGTGAGCAGATAAGAGCACTTGATAATGAATGCAACAGTTGAAACGTCGTAAACAACCGGTGCTGCTTGGCGATTGTAAATTCTTTGCGTTGGTTCGTTGATAAGACGAACTAAGCCAGATTCCGAATCAATTGAGACCATATTGAACCAAGGGTTTTTATAAGAATCCGCAACGGCCATCACAACATCTGCGCCGGAGGAGACTGCAAGCTCGGTGCACTGATTCAAGTCTTCGACAGTTCGTAGTGGTGCAACACAAGGAACTGCCATGAGATACTCAGGAAATTCACCCTCTTGGTTTAGCCACTTCACCATGTGTACCCAAGAATCCCATTCTCGGGAGGCGTCTTGTGCGAGATCGGAGGGTCGGAGCCACGGGGCTTCAGCACCACTTCTCTTGGCCTCATCTGCAATTGCTTCAGAGTCGGAGGAGCATAAGACACGGGTTACGTGTCGGGTGGAGAGTGCCTGCTTCACGGCTCGTTCAACCAACGACATGCCACCAACAACGCGCAGGTTCTTATTTGGCACACCTTTTGAGCCGCCTCGCGCAAAAATACCAGCAACAATCATTGGCTACATACTTCCATAATCTTGATCAACGACAACCGATGCATGTGTTTCCGCACTGTATCTAATCGCATCAATGATTCTTATTACAAAATGGCTCTGCTCGAGGTTGTCGTGGAGGTAGCTGTCGGCCATAAATACAGAAACTTGCGACCTTGCAGCCGAATCACGTTCGTCATCCGATGCCTTAAACACGAGCTCCTCTGATTTATCGGAATTAACTCGAAAGATTTCTCCAGTGAGCAGGTTTGCTCTAAGGCCACCCTCAGAAAACTGGAGTTCCCAACTACGCCATGGGGTAGTGCTCGTCATGTCTAAATGAAGTGAAACCTTCAAGCCTGAATCGGTTACCAATTGAGCATCAACCGAAGTGTCAACAATTCCATCAGTGATGGAGGCGTCGGTTGAGATTTGAGCGTTTTCAATAGAGGCAATCTTTCCAACCAACATGTCAATCGCATCAATCTCGTGACTCAACTCCAAGAGCACACCGCCCCCCAGGTCGGATCTGGCAGTGACAGAACTTCGAAAAACGACATCTTTTCGCCACAGCGAAAGGTGCTGACCATACCCAAAGGATGCGGATCGCAAGTCGCCAAGCGAAGCATCTGAACAAAGCTCGAGCAACTTGAGAGGCGTTTCGGAGAATCTCAAGTGATAGCCGACAAGTACAGAAGATGGAAATTTGTGCAAGGTGTCAAGAATCAGATTGGCATCTGCAAGGTTGTGGGCGAGGGGCTTTTCCAGGAGGATTTTCTGACAGAACGGCAAGGCTGATTGAAGATCCCCTGCATGCATTGTTGCCGGACTTGCTATAACGACAAGGTCTGGGCGCAAACCGAGAGCTGCAATTGGTTGGTCAACAATTTCAATTCCTTCACCATCAAGTTGTTGAGTTGGCTGTAACGAGGAGGAGCGCTTAACCATCTGGATTCGCGCTTCTGGGAAAAGCCTGCGCAAGGCTCGTGCATGGCGTCGGCCAGCGCTGCCTGAACCAAAAACAACAAAATGCTTATTATCACGAAGTTCTGAGCTCATCGCGCCACACCCAGCGATGCAAAGAGCGATCGTATGCGATTGTTGTCTTCATCAAAATAGACAAGCTGTGGTGCAATTGATTCAGTTGCAGCTTCCCATTCTGACTTTGATGAGGATCGTGCAAATTCAAGTTTTGACTTAATCGCTATTGGATCAAATGTGTTGGTCCAATTGCTTCCAGTGTCAGGCGCCGAGAGGGGTGATGCGAAACGGCAAAAATCGATACTGCTATGGCCAATTGCTTCTCCACGTACTGAAATAAAGGCAACCCGCTTACCTCGTCCGAATAACTCGTAAGCGATCGTGCTATCGACCGTCACCACCACGTCTGAGTCCAAAAGCCTCGGGTAACTGGCACCTTCTGTTGAGCAAGGGTGAAAGGTAAATGGGATATCTCCAAGTGCCTCCGCATAAAAAGCGTGTTCCTGTGGCGTAGTTTCTGGACGTTTTCCAACAATATGAAAGTCCAAGTTGTTCTCTGCACAATATTGGCCGACCACCTTTGCTACATCGCGCTCTATTCGGTAGTACTCAAAAAATGAAATCGTGCGATTTCCAATGTGCATGTAAGTGTCATTTGAGAGTGCTGTAGTTGACAGATCATGGGAAAGATTTGGGTGAGAAGAAACAAACGAAATCTTTGGCCTGACTCTTGGCGTGAGGGGCTGTTGGGGATATGAGTTGTTCTGAAGATTGCCGGTGGCGATGAAATTGGCGTGAATGTACTTACTCAGCAGTGAGATTTCGGCCTCACCAAACATGCAGTAGTGGGAAATGCTTGGCTTTCCCCATCCCTGATCGATCTGCAACAAATCAAGGAAACCGGTATTTGGTTTCCGGCCGAAGTTGTCTCTTCTTCCATTCTGAATGGCAATGGTTGTTGCTTTTGGGGAACGATGATTAATGAAATAAAACGGTAACGAATTATCAATTAATGTAATAATCACTTTGGGTTTTACTAATGCGATGTAGCCATAGAGATACGTTTGCATGCATGGACGGCCATATCGAATTCCGCGCAACATGGCCCAAACATTTATTGAATATAGAGATGTGTCAAATACGGTTGCCTTAGAGGTATCAATGAATGGTTCCAGGTGCCGAACAGATGATTTGTCGTAAATCAACAGGTCTGATCTTTTTGGGAAACTCCATGAATGGACGCTAAAGATTGCTCGAAGCCCAGACACCAGAGTGCTAGTGCGTGTTCGAAATAACTGGAACACAGTTGGAAACTAGTTCCTTCGCAGTTTCGCTCTCACCGGCAATTCTGATTCAAACACACGCTTTACTCCATCGCCGAACGCAAGTTCGATATTGCGGATATCGCGGACGAGACGATCGAGGCCGGTTGGTTCAACACTGGCAGAGTGATCGGTTCCCCACATTGCTCTATCCAATGTGATGTGTCGTTCAATGAAGGTTGCACCCATAGCAACTGCAGCGAGTGTGGTTGCAAGACCCGTTTCATGTCCTGAATAACCAATCGGAACCTGAAATTTTGCTTTCAAGGTGGAGATCATTCGTAGGTTGAGTTCGCCTGGTTGGCAAGGGTAGGTAGAGGTTGCGTGAGCAAGCGCATACTTCGATGATTTGACCACTGTTGCAGCATGATCAATCTCATCCATTGTGGACATTCCTGTTGACAAGATAAGTGGAACACCCGACGCGACAAGTTTCTTCAGTAATGCATCGTCGGTGAGCGAAGCTGAAGCAACTTTGATACACACAGGATCGAAGGTGAGCAAAAAGTCGACGGAGGGCAAGTCCCACGGTGAAGCAAACCAGTGGATGCCTAGTTTCTTTGCGTAGGTATCAATCTGCTGGTATTCCTGTTGCCCAAATTCCGTTCGTTCCTTATATTCAAGGTACGTCATGGTGCCCCAAGGGGTCTCACGAATTTGCGATTTTTGTTCTTCCGGAACGCACAACTCTGGTGTCCGTTTCTGGAACTTCACAGCATCGCAACCAGCTGATGCAGCGACATCCATCAGTTTCTTGGCAATTTCCAAGTCGCCGTTGTGATTGATGCCGATCTCGGCAATGACATAGACGGGTTGACCTTCACCAATTTGGCGAGAACCTATTGAAATATGAGTAGTCACGCCAAGTTTTCCTGTCTGGGAGATGGGCTACAGCCGTGCACTCACAATACCATCGGCGAGTTCTCGGATGGCTCCGCGGCCGCCTTTGCATGACAGCATCCATTGCGCCGATGCGTGAACAGATTGGTGCGCATCGGATGGGATCACGCCAAGCACGACGTGTTCGAGGCACTCGAGATCATTGATGTCGTTGCCAACGTAGGCGGTGTTGTCGGGTAGAACTCCGTTTGTCTCCATCCATTTGATGAGCTCAGGCAACTTGTCGTCACAACCCTGGATGACTTCAAGGTTCAACTTCTTTGCACGTGCACTCACTACTGGGTTTTGTTCTTTGGACAGAATCAACATTTTGACACCGGCATTCTTCAGCAGGCCAGTGCCCATTCCATCACCGCGGTCGCACACGACGAACTCTTCTCCCGTAGAGGAGACGATGACTCGGTTGTCTGTAAACACTCCGTCAAAATCAAAGACCACTGCTTGAATATTTCGCAGGATTGATTTATGTGGCGGCTTAGTAGTTCTATTTTTTGCCATAGTTCAATTCTTCCAGTTCATTGAGGTCGACTAAGCATCTCGGCGAGTGTCGCTAAATCCTGTCGGAATGCAATTTCGTATCGGGCTTGTTCGTTGGCAATGCGAGTTTGGTTCACCCGTAGTTGCTCTAGTGCGGCAACCGATGCTGGGTCTTGTTGCTGCTCGGTGATTGTCTGTATTTCATTGCCAAGTTCATGAAGCTGATGTGTCAACTCCGATGTCATGTTGGAGAGGCGGGAGTCAATGGCATTTATTCGCTGATCCAACCCGTTTGTTGCTGCAGTGACGAATGAAAGCTCGTTGGTGCGCTTCGTTAGTTCTGCGCGCAGGGCTTCGATTTCGGAACGTAGAAGATCGAGGTCTGAAACAGTTGCTTTAGGAGTTCGGTTGAAGAGGGCCATGATGTTTAGGTGATTGCGGTGCGAGGTTGCCGTTGTGGCATCTCGCTCGCTACCGTACAACCTCAACGACGCGGGGTGGAGCAGTCCGGTAGCTCGTCGGGCTCATAACCCGAAGGTCACAGGTTCAAATCCTGTCCCCGCCACCAAGTAACACAGGGCCCTCCGAGAAATCGGGGGGCCCTGTGTATTTCGGCCTTGCTAATCTTCTGCGATGTCATCCACCAAGCCAACAGTCACCATCCCTCAATCCGAAGCACCGTCCCAATTGGTTATTGACGACATCGTCGTTGGCACTGGTGACGAAGCGGTCAAAGGTAAAAACGTTTCTGTGCACTACGTCGGTGTTGCATGGAGCAATGGAAAACAATTTGATGCATCATGGGATCGCAATGAAGCATTCGAGTTTCGCTTAGGTGCAGGCCAAGTAATTTCTGGATGGGATAACGGTGTAGCGGGAATGAAAGTTGGGGGTCGTCGTCAATTAACTATTCCACCAGATATGGGTTATGGCGCACACGGTGCAGGTGGCGTAATCAAAGGTGGCGAAACGCTTGTTTTTGTGGTTGATCTACTGAACGTTTTTTAATCGTTTGCCGATAGCCTGAACAATGTAAGTACTGCATAAAACAACATGTTTTATGCATAAAGAACTGGTGTGTAATGAATATCTTGGTAATCGGAGCAGGTGGTGTAGGCGCCTCAATGGCGTCTATTGCTGAGACCCGATCATTTTTCTCTACCTTTGTCCTCGCGGACATCACTAAGTCACGCGCAGAGGAAGCAATTGCGCTGCTTGATGACAGAACAAAATTTGTTGCAGAACAAGTTGATGCGCGTGATAAAGAAGCCATTAAGACACTCATTCATAAAGTCAAAGCCGATGTTGTAGTTAATGCTTGCGATCCGCGCATGAATGAACCCATCTTCGGCGCCGCTTACGAGGCACATTGCAACTACATCGATATGGCGATGAACCTGAGCGAACCCCATCAGACAAACCCATACGAAGAGGTAGGTTCGCCACTCGGCAAGGATCAGCTTGCTGCCGATGCACAGTGGCGGGAACGCGGCATTTTGGCGCTCGTTGGCATGGGTGTTGAGCCAGGACTGAGCGACGTGTTCGCTCGGTATGCAGCAGACAACTTGTTTGACACCATCGACGAAATTGGCGTGCGCGATGGGTCGAACCTTTCGATTGATGGTCTTGATTTTGCACCGACGTTTTCAATCTGGACCACTATTGAAGAGTGTTTGAATCCTCCAATTGTCTGGGAAAAGAACAAGGGATTGTTCACCACTGACTGCTTCAGCGAGCCCGAAGTGTTCCACTTCCCAGCAGGTATCGGGCCGTACGAGTGTGTCAACGTAGAGCACGAGGAAGTGTTGCTCATCCCGCGAGAGATCGAATGCAACAGAGTGACATTCAAGTACAGCCTTGGCGCCGAGTTTATTGACTGGTTGAAAACTTTCGCTTATCTCGGCCTAGACAGCAAAGAACATGTTCGTGTTGGCGATGTCAATGTTGCTCCTCGCGACGTGTTGGCAGCGGTGTTGCCGAACCCTGCGAAGTTGGGTCACCTCATGCACGGTAAGACATGCGCCGGCACCTGGGTTCGTGGCACATACGATGGCGAACCACGCGAGGTGTACCTGTATCACGTTGCCGACAACGAAACAACAATGCGCGATTGGGGATCCCAAGCCGTTCTTTGGCAAACCGCAATTTGTCCGGTTGTTGCACTCGAGTTGCTGGCTAATGGCAGTTGGAAGTCAACCGGCGTTCGCGGTGCAGAGGCCTTTGATGCCGACCCGTTTCTGAACTTGCTCGGCGAATACGGCGCTCATCACGGCATGGTGGAAATGGGCCCAGGCCTTTGGCCAAGCCCGAAGCCAACTGGTCAGCCCGGCTGGGACAGGCCAGTGAAACGCGCAATCCGACTGGGCTAATTCACATTGCGCCGCCGCCTTCGCGTTGTTGCTTGTCTTGTAATTGGTTTGGCAACTGCGTTGATGTGGTCTGACACTGCGATCCAG
>CAMDJX010000011.1 GCA_945900735.1 Acidimicrobium ferrooxidans DSM 10331
TGACGTGTCTTAAGTCGTTGTAGTTTCGATGCAGTTTCTTTTAGGAATTTCGCATTTGTCGGCTGATAAGGCTGAGGCAAATCCAAGTACCCCACCAGTTCAAGATATTGATCAGAATCCTTTTCGCCGAGAGTGATGACTAATCGAGATTGTGACAAAAGAGTCAATTTTGAACCTGTACCTCGTTGAGCTGAGCTCACAACAACGAAGCGCTCGGGCTGACTTTTTCGTGTGTATAAAACAACGTCACCGGGACGGAGTTGCCCGAAACTGCTTGAATTTAAACCTGCAGACACCCGTCGCGTTGCAACTTCCTTGTATTCCGAGATGTCGCCAAAGGAACTCTGAGCCTGCAGCATCAATCGATCAAATTCTCTAGTGCGGCGTTGAATGCGTGCTTGAATCTCTACAACGTCACTGCTTGCTTGAAATTGCGCAAAAGAGAGATTGAGCAAATGTCGCGCCTGAACTTGCGAAGTGCTCTTTATCAAGTTTGCTGCCATGTTGTACGTCGGACGAAAAGCCGAATTGAGAACGAACGACTTACTGCCGACGAGCGCGGCAACTTGATCGAAGGGCAGGAAAGGATTCCAAAGCGCAATTGCATGGCCGACGTCATCCAGACCTCGCCTCCCTGCTCGGCCGGTTAGCTGCGCATAATCCGAAGGCTTGAGCATCTGGTGTTGTTCGCCTGTGAACTTGGTTAACTTGTCCAAGACGACTGCTCTCGCTGGCATGTTTATGCCTACAGCAAGTGTCTCGGTGGCAAAGACAATCTTGATGAAGCCTTGCGAGAAGCAGGTCTCAACAATCTCTTTGAAGGTGGGGACCATCCCCGCATGATGCACACCGATTCCCGCTTCCAATTGGTCAACAAATTGTGTGTACTCCAGCGCCGCTAGATCGTCGTCACTGAAGTCCTTCAAGCGTTCATCAACCAATGCCAGCATTTCGCCGCGTTCAAATTCGTTGGTTAGTCGAATACCTGATTGCAGGCAGGATTTCGCTGCCTCATTGCACTGATTGCGACTGAAGATGAAATAAATAGCGGGAAGCAAATCGTCCTTCTGCAGTTGCTCAACGACTTCCGTCCTTGAGGGCGTGAAGAGTCTCCCGTTGCGAGCACTTTGGTGACCAGCGCGCGATGATCCACGTGAGCCATAGGTAACGTGTTTTTTTGAGCCACCAGATACATCGTTATCAAGCCGGGAAATTGCAGTATTTGCTTGGCCACCAACCAACGTCTCAAACATTCGAACTTGGCGCGTTGCCTTATCACCAAGCATGTAATGGTTGACCAGTTCAATCGGCCTTCGGGTTTCCACAATCGGACGGGTCGGCCCCCTCACGGTCGTCAGCCATTCACACAGCTCGTTTGCATTGGAAACTGTCGCAGACAAGCAAACAAGTTGGACTGTTGGCTCCAAGTGGATGATTACCTCTTCCCACACTGGTCCTCGATAGGCGTCCTGTAGGAAATGCACCTCATCGAGAACAACCACGCCGAGATTGTCAATCGAAGCGGATCGCGCATAGATCATGTTTCTGAGAACTTCGGTAGTCATGACAACAATCGGGGCATTCGGGTTAATGCTGTTGTCGCCAGTAAGTAGACCAACCTCGTTCTCTCCGTACAACAACACCAGCTCGGTGTACTTTTGATTCGATAGTGCTTTAATTGGGGCCGTGTAAAACGCTCTCATGCCTTTTAATCGCGCCGCACCTATCGCGTATTCGGCAACTACGGTCTTGCCCGAACCCGTCGGTGCAGCGACCAACACGCTTTCCCCAAGGTCAATGGCATCGAAAGCTGAAATCTGAAACTGGTCGAGGGAAAAACTGTAGTTCTTCGTTAGATTCGCGCGTTGTTGATTGGTCATTGCCGCTTAGTCATCGTCTACATCATCGTCTTGACTCTTGCGCCGACGACGTTGAACGATATATCCGATGAGGACAGCAATTAGAAACAAAACACTCATGGGAACGGCTAGAGCCAGCATGCTCACTGGGTCGCCGCTCGGCGTGATCACCGCCGCAACAGCGAAAATGGCCATGATCGAAACTCGCCACTGTTTGAGCAATGTTTGCGGGGTTATCACTCCGACAATTTGTAAAAAAACCAAAAGAACCGGAAGTAGAAACCCAATACCAAAAGCCAAAACCATGAGTGCAACCAGGCTGATGTACTTCGATATTTGGTAAGTCTGCTCTACATCCGCGCCCGACCAGGAGATGAGGAACTCTAAGGCTTTATCAAGTGTCCAATACGCGAGATATCCACCGCAGGCAAAAAGGATGACAGACGAAAGAATGAAAGGAACGGTGTACTTCTTTTCTTTCTTGTTCATTGCAGGAACAATGAATTTCCATAGTTGCCACATGATGACCGGAAGCGCAATGATGAGACCGCCGTATCCGCTGATGCGCATTCTCGACGAAAGTCCTTCGATCGGGCCAAGTGCGTATAGCGAACCATCGCAGTTGAAATCTGGTCTGGCTGTACAAATGTTGCGATATGGCTGAGTAAGAAAACGCAAAACGAAATCATAAAAGACCAAAATCACTGTCGCGCCAACAGCAATCGCCAGCATCGATCGAACAATCCGCATTCTTAATTCGGTGAGGTGGTCAATGATGTTCATCGAACCACCTTCAGGCGTGCTGTTCGAGCGCGGCCATTTGATCGCCATCAGATCTTCTCCTCGTACGAGATAACGGTGATCTGCGGGTCGTCATCGGGCGAGAGAGCGTCGACGGCTAAAGAATCATTCGAGGTGGTCGATTCAACGGCATCATCATTGGGCTCCTCGGGAGCTTGCCAAGGAACGAAATCTGGTTCAGGAGAACCGTCGGTAATCTCACCGGCAGCATCCTGGAAAACTGACTTGTACTCGGACGCCGCACTCTGTAGATCTCGCAGAGGTTCGGCGAATGCTTGGCGGAAATCACTCTGCGCATCAGTGGTCATGCGCTTGAATTCCCCGTAAAACCTTCCCATCTTTCTTAGGACCGTAGGCAATTTCTCGGGGCCTAGAACAACCAGCCCAAGGATAAGCAGGAACATCAGCTCGCTGCCCGAGAAATTGAACATCAGATCATTCTAAAGGACGACAGTCCCCTGGCATCTACGCTGTTCGCATGCAGCAGCGCTTGCCGTCTCTATTCGACGAGCCAATACTTTTCGCCCACCGGGGCGCGAGCGCCCATGCGCGGGAGAACACATTGGGTGCTTTCGCCCTCGCCCAAAAGCTAGGCGCTACCGGACTTGAAACCGATATTTGGGTCACGTCCGATCGTCAGATTGTCCTGGATCACGACGGCTTGATCAGAGTCGGACTCAGGAAGAAGCCAATCGCCGAAATGTCTCGCTCTCAGCTTCCTTCCCACATCCCAACGTTGGACGAATTCACAACAGCCATTGGAGTGGATACACCAATCAGTATCGACATCAAGGACGTGGCTGCGTTCGAACTCCTAACGAAATATAAACTAAACCAAAACAAGGTATGGCTATGCCATCCTTCGATGGAGATCCTTTCAATACAGAGATCGCAGCTTCCGAATTTCCGTTTGGTTAACTCGGTGAGACTCGCAAAGATCAAAGAGGGGCCGGAACGACGGGCCGCGTCGCTTTCTCAACATGGCATCGATGCTCTGAATATGCATATCACTGATTGGAACGGAGGCCTCGTCGCACTCGTTCATCGATTCGGACTTGCTGGTTTCGGTTGGGATTTGCAGCATCCACCAGTTATCACTGATGGCTTACGAATGGGGCTTGACGCCGTTTACAGTGATTGGGTGGATCGGATGGTTGATGCTCGGAGAACGCTTTAGAGCCACCGTGCATCGCTGAGCGGCCAGATCAGACTGAAGGCTCGCCCAACCACTAAATCCAATTCGATTTCACCAAACATTCGACTGTCAAAAGATTGCGGCCTGTTGTCCCCCATCACAAAAATGTGATCATCGCTAATCTTCGTTGGTTCCAATTCTGGAACGCGGCAACGGTCTTCAAGGTTGATTTGTTGGATGTCGTAATCATTGAGATATGGCTCCAATATTGCTTTGCCGTCAATCAAGACCACACACTCTCGTATTTCAATCGTTTCGCCAGGTAGAGCGATCACTCGTTTAATCAAATCATCATGCTGCACAACCTCACCATCGGTTGTGATCCGGTCAAACACCACCACATCTCCCCTACCGATGCCATGCAACCTGTAAGAGAGCTTGTTCACCAGTACCCGATTATCCTGGAACATTGTCGATTCCATGCTCGGACCAGAGATATAGAACTGTTGTAGAAGAAACCCTCGAACCAACAGCGCTATGGCCAGGGCCACGCCTACGACCACAACCCATTCACGAATAACCCTCATCCCGTGCTGGCGGTCTTTTCGCCCTGTGTCAGTCGTCTCCATCGCTCCTCAACCGTAGTGCTGGATTCGCGTAACTCTGGTCGTCTCGGTGTATTATTTAGCCACGAAGCAACGCGTCATACGCGACACACAAGGAGAAAATCAGAATGAAAGTCTGGATCGATCAGGACCTTTGCACAGGTGATGGACTCTGTGAGGAAATCGCACCCGACGTGTTCACTCTTCTTGACGATGGCCTTGCATATGTCCGTGAAAAAGACAAGATTTACGCAACAGCAAAAGGTAACACCCAGGGTGCAGACGGCATGGCCGTTATTCCCGATGGTCAGCTCGACGGAGTAATTGAATCCGCCGAAGAATGCCCTGGAGAGTGCATCTTCATCGAGCCGTAGTTATAAAGGTGCGCTTGCCGTTCCGATATATCGTCCAACAGTAAGAAATGCAGTGTGCGCAACCATTCGGTGGTCTGGGCGCACAGCCATTCCCTCAATATGCCAAGTGCGGTGCAGCACTTCAAGTGTCCTTGATTCGATCCATTCGCTTCCCATTGCCTGGCGAACTTGAACCGCCTGCGTGATACTTGGCGTGTACGCAACGAGTAAGCCACCTCGGCGAAGAGCTTTAGTTGCGTGTGGGACGACTGTCCAAGGTTCTGGCAAATCCAGCACAACTCGATCAAAGTCGGTTCCGTCTATTCCCTCGTAGGCGTCACGAATGTGAATGTCATACCTCGTCAGTGCCTGTTCGCCAAGAAAGCTGCGCACGTTGGTCTTGGCACGGTTTGCGAAGTCTTCTCTAATCTCATAACCCGTGATAGTCGCTCCGTATCGCAACATCGTCATTGACAGCGCGCCAGACCCAATCCCCGACTCGAATACATGAGTGTCTGGACCGATATCCGCAATCATGCAAATTGGAGCGAGGTCCTTCGGATAAATAACTTGGGCCCCTCGTGGCATCTCTAGAACAAAATCTTCAAGCGTGGGACGAAGCACCGAAAACAGTGCACCCTTGGTAGTTGGTATTACAGCGCCCTCTGTCTGTCCGATAACAAGATCGTGGGAAACAAAACCCGAGTGGCTGTGAAATTCGCCTTTTTCAACCAACGTTGTGAGATAACGACGCTTTTTGGAATCGATCAGGAGAACCTTGTCGCCATAAGCAAAAATCCGATTCATCTTGCTCTCCCTGACTGTCGACGCATCCTAATTACCTTCCAAATAACGACCATCCACCAGGCGAACAACCACTTGCCGGTGTACCTACCCAACAGTCGCGCGAATAGAAGAGACCAAAGGCCCTGATGGCGTAATGCTGGCTGTGGTCGAACCAATTCAACTGAACTCTTCAACTACGACCCGTACTCCGGCGCTTCCGTCCACTTCTGCGGCCAAGCAAGTATGAAACAAGAACAATGATTGCCGCACCAATGGATACTCCTGTTGTGATGGCAGTTTTCTTGTCGTTGACCTTGCCTTGCAATTCATCTTGAACGAGTTTCAACTTCGTTTCAACGTGATCTCGTGTGATGCGTTCAGTACTCATCAGATGCCTCCCGTTTTACGATGCAAGCTTGGCTTACGAATTCGTGCCTTTGACGACAACACCAGTGCAACGCTGACGATGACAACAATCAAGTATGGAATCCACGTCTTGCCGTCATTTGCGGTGAAAAGCTCCGACTGAACTAGGCGCAGCAATCCAAGCATGAGAAACGTCATACCCAAAATCAACGTCACAGCTCCAAGCGCCGCCCATGCCATCCATCGACCAGCGCCACGAATTGGATCCAGGGTCTCCTGCTTGACATAGTCGCGAACAAGGTCGTACATCTCACCCAGGGTTGGCGCTTTTGCAGCGCGTTTGCGGTCAATTGGTGAAATACTCACCATTCCATTCAACCAGTGGACTCGCTCAATTTCACCTAAAGGCCCTGCTGGTCCGCCTTGCAAAGCCTTATGGCTAAGGCGAAATCTGGTCTGCGGAAGGTGAACTTGAAAATGTTGCGAGAGCCTCAGCCAAAGCAGACCAGATCGGTCGATACGTACTTTGATTGGAGACACCGGGTCCGTTCAAGATCAGCGTAAAAGTACTTGCAAGTTCCGCGTCATACGTGACAAATCCAGCCAAGCCCTTTACACCAGTCAATGTGCCGGTCTTGGCGCGAAGCCGCTGAGTAACCGCTCCTTCGGTGAAAAGATCTCCCAGGGTGCCAGTGCGCCCTGCAACTGCCAACCCTGTTCCAAGCGAGCCGAACCCTCCATCGCGCAACAACAGAGCGTGGATAGTTGAACACATAACTCGGTTGCCCCGGTCTAGACCGGAACCGTCGTTGATAATGAGCCCCTCAGTCGGGATTCCCATTTCCGTAAATTTTGTGATCATTGCCTGTGCCCCAGCAAGACGAGTCCCCTGTTGTAACGAACTGAAGCCGATCTCTTTGAGAACAAGTTCGGCCGTATTGTTGTCACTGTTTGTGAGCATTTCGGCCAGCACGTCTGGCAATACTCGCGACGAAATCTCGGCGACAACTGGAACATCCGACGATGCCACACCCACGGATGCCACCCCGGAAACATTGACTCCTTTCGCGATCAAGATATTTGTGAACTCTTGCGCAGCAGCCAATGCTGGGTTGTCGGGTTTGATGGGATTTCCTGTTACAACGCCATCATTGATCACCAGAGCACCAAGCGGACCAACTTCGGTCGTTCTGATGCCCAATCCAAGCGAAGGCGTGAAGCGTTCACTGTCGTAGCGAGATTCATCTGCAACAACAGAACCCGAAATCGTCTTGACGCCAGCCGCGATCAACGCATCGGCCAAGGCCTCGATGTTTGTGCCGTTGAATGTCGGCAGCGGCTCAATTGTTGGGTACTGCGCAGTGATCAATAGCGGGTCTCCACCGCCAACAAAATACAGATCACCCGAAATCATTTCTCCGTTTTGAATTCCCTGAAGCTTTGTCTTGTACGTAAAGTCAGGACCGAGAACTTCCAAAGCAACAGATGCGACAAGCACTTTCATAGTGCTTGCTGGTGTGACCGACAAGTTTGGACGCAATGCAGCAATTTGTTGTCCCTCAACATCGACAATGAGACATGATTCGTTGTTAATTAATCGCTCTAACCGAACCAAACTTCGACGGAGCGAACCGATTCGCTTCTCGCTTGACAACGTGGCAGGTGCGCGTCGCGCCGAAATGATCGAAGCAGATAAACCAGGAATTTCACGAACAACACTTTGACTGGTAACCGATTCGGCTATGTTGTCAACGGTTTTCCAAGCGACACCTAAAACAGCAGCGACTACCAACGACAACGTGCCGAGAAGTGTGAACACCACTCTTGGCGAGCCAACCTTGACCTTGTGCTTCGCACGCTTGATACTGTTCGAATCCTCCAATTGATTATCGCTCATCTTGAAATAGACGTTCTGAAATTGGAGTAATTAACCATTTGTGCAAGTGCATAAGCCGCGCGTGCTCCCGACGGATAACAGAGTCGTCCTGTTTCTCGCACCATCGCCGGGCCAGGGTTGGACGGGTCGGCAACCGCCAACTCTGTTGCAATCAACACCGGTTTCGAATACTTCTTGGACGCTTCATCGGCCGCAATTGCATACCGTTCATCTTGTCGATTGTGATATTGCACTATTCGTTCAAGCCCGTAATCGGGATAGAACGAACCTTCCCTCATCAGACGTGCTTGGTTGCTCTGAATGCCGATTCCCAGGAAGATAACTGCGTCAACTTGCTCGTGTGCGGCGACGATATCCATAATTTGAGGAATGGTGTCCCGAGTTTCCCCACCTGCACAATCAATCGGATTGTTCCTACTCCAACGAGGTGGAAGTAATCCACCCAATTGGGACATCAAGTCATCTGGCAATTCAACAAGGTCGAGTACGCCGTCGCGAGCGATCGCATCGGCGGTCACTACGCCCCATCCCCCTACCGTGGTGAGAACTACTACTCGGTTACCTCTCGGAAGCGGCTGAGTCGAGAATGATGCCGCAACGTCAAACGCTCTCTCGATGTCGTCAACTCGAATAGCGCCAGTCGATCGGCATACCCCTTCGAAAACCTTGTCGTCGCTGGCGAGAGCGCCCGTATGGCTCGATGCCGCCTTGCTGCCTGCACTCGTTGCTCCACCTTTGACAACAACCAGCGGCTTCGACTCCGACATTTTTGCAATCGCAGATTTCAATCGGTCGCCGTTGGACACATGTTCTATGTATGCCAATCCGACTTGTGTGCTGCTATCGGTTGTGTACCAGTCGAGATAATCCTCTACGCGCACCTGAGCAGCATTGCCAGCAGATACAGCTCTGGCTATACCGACACCTGTCTGTCGCGAATAATTAAGGAAGCTGGAGACGAAATTACCGCTTTGGCTTGCCACCGATATTCCGCCAGACGGTGGGAATGGTGCAACTATCTGGCAACACAGCGATTGAGGAGTGCTCACTACACCCTGTCCGTTGGGTCCGGCTATTAGTAAATCGAGTTCATTCGCGAGCGAAACCAGCCTTTGCTCCGCTAGAGCGCCTGCATCTCCCGATTCTCGATATCCCGCTGATGAAATAAACACACTTGTTATTTTCTTCTCGGCACACTGTCGTAACAAGTCTTCGTTCGCCGCAGCAGGAGTGCAAAAAAAAGCAAGATCTGCGCTACCAACTTCTAACTCCGACAGCGACGTAAGTGTCTGTACCCCGAGAACCTCTTCTCCCTGCAAGTTGGTAGCGAAGATACGGCCTGCGTAATTGTTTGCCAACAAGTTATGTAGTGACACGAAACCAAATTTGCCAGGGTGACTAGACGCACCAACGATGACCACTCCCTTGGGATTGAATAGCGCATCGAAATGACGATTAGATCGCGCGACAGAAAATTGAGCCTCTGCATTGCTGGAAGACGAACCCTTTGCGCCGATATCCGCAGCAACCTCAACGAGGGCGTCTACCGCTACCAACTTTCCGGACGCAGTCGCAATAAGCGGGTTGACATCGATGGAGTAAATTTCCGGGTTTGCTTCACACGCTGCACTCAAACCACTAAGAACGGACACGACACTTGTTAGATCTATTGCTGCGTCGCCACGGAAATCCCCGAGCATCTTCCGATGTTGGAGTGCTTGCATCATAGAAATCGCGTCTCGATCCGCTAGCGGTAGCGGGCTCAATGCAACATCATCGATAGCTTCGGCTAAGACACCGCCGATGCCAAGCACAGCCATGCGGCCAAACTGCGGGTCGGTAACTACCCCAGCAATAAATTCTCGAATACCCGAAACCATTTGCGCAACCAAAAATGAAACATCACCATCATCAACTGTGACAAGGGTAAGCAATTCAATGCACGCATTTCTCACGGCTTCCTCGTCAACAAGACGAAGTCGAACAAGCCCTCTTTCCGTTTTGTGAGCGATCTTGTCCCCTGAGACCTTGACCACTACTGGATACCCAATGGTGTTGGCGGCGACACACGCTTCTTCGACCGAAACGGCTACCTGCTCCAGCGCAAATGGCAGTCCGAAGGGTGCGAGCAATCTCTTTGATGCCGCTTCGGAAAGTGTTCTGGTCGACGGCACAGAGCCCAACATTAGTCTCTGACCGACTCGTAGGAACCTGAACAACGAACTACTGTTTCGATGTGCACATCGTTTCTGCCCTGTTCATTGACTCCTTCGAAATGCGACAAGTAGATGGCCCTGCAACAAGAATTGATCTCACTGGGGTGCATTTCTCGTTGGCCGCGCCGTCACCGGTGCCGGTCACGATCGAACCGCATCTGATGGGCCTGATTTACTGCCCCCCAGACGACTCCGGCAAGGGAGTTTTTGAGGTGGTGTTCCGGTCTGGATTGGATCCCGACAGCCCCGAATTGGCCCGAAACGTCAGCCCTTTCACCGTCGAGCCAGGCAAGTTCACATATCGGCTTGTTCGGGGCGCACTGGAAATGACCGATTACGGATCGATCTTTGCCCATTGCCGGATAGGGCTAGGAGGCTGGATGATCGTCCCTTTAACCTTGCTTCCTCCGAAGCAGTAGCCAGAACTACAGTCTCGGCGTGCCTTCTTCTGAAAAACTCCCAGCTGCGACCGATGCAGCAGTCGTAGCGATTACACGCGGGCTTGCCATGGACGCACCATTGGCTGCCAAGAGCGGACATCAAGGAACTGCGATGGCGCTTGCGCCTCTTGCACACGTTTTGTATTCGAGAATTCTGCGTCATCATCCCGGTGATTCTTCTTGGCGCAACCGTGATCGATTTATTCTCTCGGGTGGTCACGCCTCGATTCTGCAGTACTCAATGCTGTTTCTCTATGGGTACGGCCTCGAGATCCCGGACTTACAAGCATTTCGACAACTCGGGTCTCAAACACCTGGACATCCCGAAGTCGGACACACATCTGGCGTGGAAGTAACAACTGGGCCTTTGGGCCAGGGCTTCGCAAACGCTGTGGGAATGGCAATTGCCGAACGCAATCTTCGAGCGCGGTTTGGAGATGACCTGTGTGACCACCACACATACGTGATTGCTGGGGACGGATGTTTAATGGAGGGTGTTTCGCATGAGGCTGCATCGCTTGCGGGTCACTTAGGACTAGATCACCTTGTGTGCATCTTTGACGACAACAAGATCACTATTGACGGAAGCACATCGCTCACGTGCTCAGACAACGTAGCGATGCGATTTCGTTCCTATGGTTGGAATGTCATCGAAGCTGGCGAGATCGGCGAAGATCTAGACGCCCTCGAGAACATGCTTTCTCTGGCTAAAGATCATGTTGGTCAACCAACCTTATGCATCTTGCGAACCCATATCGGCTTTCCTTCACCAGATTTGACTGACAGCCACGAAGCCCACGGCAACCCGTTTACTGCAGAGCTAACTGCGAGAACCAAGGACGTGATGGGCATTCCGAACGAACCCTTTTGGGCTCCGGCCGACGTGGTGAATTCTGTACGAGAATTTGCCTTTAGTCGGGGTTCACAATTGGCCAAAGAAGATCAAGCCCGATCTGCTCAATCACCGTTGCTTTCTGCTTATGACGCGTGCTGGCAACAACCGGATCAAGAATCGGTAAGAGGACTACTTCCTTCATTTGACAGTCAGAGTAATTTCGCCACACGGCAGGCGATCCAAAAAGTCATTGAGGCATCCGTCTCTGCAGTTCCGGGTTTGCTCATCGGTTCGGCAGATTTGACTGGCAATACCGGCGTGAAAGTTGGAGGACAGTCTGCCCATACGAAGAGCGCACCTGAAGGGCGCCAAATATATTTTGGTATCCGCGAGCATGCAATGGGCAGTGCTCTCGTAGGCATGGCGTTGCACGGCGGCATAGTTCCGGTTGGTGGAACGTTTTTCGTTTTTGCCGACTACATGCGCCCTGCTATTCGGTTGGCGGCTTTATCCAAAGCCCGTTGCATATTTGTCTTTTCTCACGATTCGGTTGGCGTTGGCGAAGATGGACCAACTCACCAGCCGGTAGAGCATCTTGCATCGCTCCGTTCAATACCTGGGCTTCAAGTAATTCGCCCCGCGGACTCCAATGAGACATCACTTGCCTGGCTTGCAGCTCTCGAATTCGATGGTCCGACGGCTCTTATTCTCAGCCGCCAAAATTTGCCATTGTTGACAGACGGCAGTGCTGTTGTTCATGGAGCTGCAGAAATATCTCGGAGCGGAAAATCACCTGTTGCCACACTGATTGGAACTGGCAGTGAGGTTTCGTTGTGTGTAATGGCAAGCACAAAACTTCACGAAGCCGGCATTGAAACAAGGGTTGTGTCGATGCCATCGTGGGAGCGTTTCGAAGCCGCGAACAGCGAATTTAAAGAGTCGGTTTTACCTACGGGTTCAGTCATCGTGTCGGTCGAAGCTGCAACCACGTTTGGTTGGTCCCGTTTCACCAATTTCAACGTGGGCATAGATCGTTTTGGAACAAGTGCCCCTGGCTCGGTGGCAATGGATTCGCTCGGCATTAATGTCGACAATGTTGTTGAGACTGTCAAAAAAGCCATCGCAGCGAAATCTTGAGCTCATGAGCAATAATCTGCAGCGTCTACACAGCGACGGCGGCCAAAGCCCTTGGTTAGACAACCTGAAGCGCAGCTTCATCACGAGCGGACACATGCAACAGGTGATCGACAGCGGCATTCGGGGCCTCACTTCCAACCCGTCTATTTTCCAAAAGGCGATTCAGGGTTCCACTGATTACGACGAGCAGTTTGCTGATCTCGCAAAGGCTGGGAAGGACGCGGTTGAGAGCTACTGGGAGATGGTCGTAAAAGACATTCGCGATGCCCTCGATATATTCCACCCCGTTTATGTGTCGAGCGATAGGCGAGATGGTTATGTGAGCGTCGAGGTAGATCCAATGCTCGCACACGACGCAAAAGGCACTACGCAGGCTGCCCGAACGCTAGACAAGAACGTTGATCGTCCCAATGTCATGATCAAGATCCCAGCAACTGTTGAAGGCATTTCGGTCATTCGAGAAATGATCTCCGAAGGTCGCAATGTCAACGTCACGCTCATTTTCAGTTTGGAGCGCTATTCCGATGTGATTGAGGCGTACATCTCGGGAATGGAGTCGCTTGCAAAATCGAATCCCTCGAAGCTATCCCACGTCGCGAGCGTTGCAAGCTTCTTTATTTCTCGAGTCGATGTAGAAGTAGACAAGCGACTCGCCGCGCTTGGAACACCGGATGCGGATCGTCTTCTGGGTGTATGCGCCATTGCGCAGGCAAAATTGGCCTACAAGTTATTTACCGACAGGTTCACCTCTGAAAGATGGCATGCGCTGGCCAAGTTGGGGGCGCGCGAACAACGACCCTTGTGGGCTTCAACATCTACGAAGAATCCCCTGTACCCGGACACGTTGTACGTGGATCAATTGATCGGACCGCTCACCGTGAACACGCTGCCGGACCCAACGATGGAGGCTTTTGCCGATCACGGATCGATCAAACGAACGATAGACACTGACGTTGAAGCGGCAGAGGCAGCGTGGGCCCAGCTGAAGAAACTGGGCGTAGATATGTCCGATGTCGCAGACCAATTGGAACGAGAAGGTGTCGAATCTTTTCAGAAGAGTTTTCAAGAATTGATTACTGCATTAGAGGAAAAGTTGGAAACTTTCTAATTCATGAATCAGAGCTCGTTAGATCATGAGATAGAACGTTTGGTACGTGAATTCGGTTCGGTTCACGATCTTGAATATGTAAATGACCTCGTGAGAACATCTCTGTTACTGGGAACCGATCAAACCACAAAACTTGACTTAAAAATCGCTTCATCCGCACTTCGAGAAATGCGGGATGCATTTCAAATGTTTCACCCACACGCGCATCGCCGCAAGGTAACGATATTTGGTTCAGCACGGACGAAACCTCACGACCCTTTGTATAACCACACAGAAAACATTGCTCGTGAATTAGCTCAGCGAGGTTGGATGGTCGTCACGGGTGCCGGCCCAGGAATCATGGAAGCTGGTATGTCGGGTGCTGGTCGCAACCAATCAATTGGCGTGAGCATTCGGCTCCCCTTCGAATCCTCCGCAAATCCGATCATTGCGGGTGACGACAAGTTCGTATCTATGCGTTACTTCTTCACCCGAAAACTGATGTTGGTGAAGGAATCTCATGCCTTTATCTGCATGCCAGGCGGCTTCGGCACGTTAGACGAAACATTCGAATTGCTCACTCTTGTCCAGACCGGTAAATCCGCGCCCACACCGATTGTGATGCTCGACCTTCCTGGAGACGACTTTTGGCATTCCATCCACGATGTCGTGCAAAAACAAATGCTCAAACGATCACTGGTCTCCCCAGAGGACTTAGATCTTTACCGAGTATGCGAAACAATCGAAGATGCAGTAAACGAAATCACTTTGTTTTATCGCAATTACCATTCGATACGGTTCGTTGGGAAGCACTTAATCGTTCGATTGCAGCAATCACCAACGGACTTGCTGTTGGGGCAGTTAAACGCCGAGTTCGGCTACCTCTGCAAGGCTGGCTCTTTTGAACGAATTAGCGCCACCCCTTCGGAGATCAGTGATAACGACAATCTCGATAAGTTTCGAATTCGATTCGAATTCGTTCGAGACGACTTCGGTGGCTTACGCCGGCTAATCAACAAACTCAATCAAGCCGCGACAGAACCCCAATAGCCTTCTCTATCGCCCGACGGGCCTGAGTTATCTGGCGCTCGCTCTCGGGCCTTTTAGTAGCCCCCGCCCCGTGGGCTTCTTTGAGAGCATTTAACGCTTCATCGGCCAACTGCTCCGAAACAGTTTCGAGCTGACTCACTATCTCGGCAAATTTGCTCACGAGTCCAGTATGACATGCGAGAACTCTTGAATGTGGCTCCCTATCGTCTAGCGTCTGTGCTCGTGCCTAAACCAGATGACCTCCACGAATACATCAGTTTTTCCGACGGTGACTCCGATCAGACTTGGATGATTGATGCCACTTACATGCGTTCCAATTACATGTGCATTTACGGCCAAGGTTGTAAGGGTGTGCTGGACGACGATGCCACCAAGTTGCAACAAGGTTGTTGCAGCTACGGTGCTCACTTCCTCGATAAGAAAGACCTTGCATCAGTACGCAAATCAGTGAAGCGTTTGAAGCCCGAGCACTGGCAGAACTTCGACAAGGGCAAAGATGGTCGTTGGCTAACAAAAGAGCGTGACGGAGCAGAAGTTACGCGGCGCGTTAGCAATGTGTGCATTTTTCACAATGAGCCAGGTTTCGAAGGCGGCATGGGCTGCGCTTTCCACATTGCTGCGCTTGAAGCCGGCGAACGCCCGATGGACTGGAAGCCAGATGTTTGTTGGCAAGTACCTCTGCGCCTGGAGGAGTTTACGGAAGATGACGGACACGTAGTCTCATTCGTGCGTGAATGGAAGCGACGCGACTGGGGCGAGGGTGGAGCCGATTTCCATTGGTGGTGCACCGACGACTCGAAAGCATTCGTTGGCGATCACCCCGTGTACAAGTCACTGAAAGAAGAGCTTGTAGAGCTCATCGGCTCAAAGACCTACAAGACCATGGTGCAACTACTGGAAGAAAAGAACTCGGTCCCACTTCCCCACCCGCAGGTAAGGCGCAAAACCAAGAAAAAGTAAGTTCTAGTTAGAGCTCTTTTTGGTGTATTTGCGGCGGTCTTCCATCGACAAGTACCTCTTGCGAATACGAATAAAGTTTGGCGTCACTTCAACAAGCTCGTCGTCGCCAATCCATTCGATTGCTGTCTCGAGGGTGTGAGTAACCGGCGTTGCCAACTTTGGCCCGTCATCGTGGCTATGTGTACGGATGTTGGTTTTTTCCTTTGCGCGCACGGCGTTAACGACCATTTCATCCTCGCGTGCATTTTCACCAACAACCATGCCTTCATAGAGGTCGTCGCCAGGCGAAACAAACAGTGTCCCGCGCAATTGCAGATTGTCGAGGGCATAGGCAGTTGAGGTACCCATTCGGTCTGCAACCATTGCGCCACCAAGCCGGTGCGGAAGTTCGCCACACCATGGCATCCAGCCTGCGAGGCTCTGGTGCAACAGTGCAGTGCCGCGCGTGACCGTGAGCAGCAACGACCTGAAGCCGATGAGGCCACGAGAAGGTGCCTCGAAACTAACAATGGTTCGACCAGGGTCCCCCGGGCGAAGATCGGTGATACGTCCCTTACGGGGTGCAAGCGCCTGGGTAATGGCTCCGACATACTCTTCGGGTACGTCACAAGTTCCAGACTCAAGCGGTTCTTGTTTCTTGCCGTCGATTTCCTTTGTGATTACCTCTGGACGCGAAACTTGAAGTTCGAAACCTTCACGACGCATGTTCTCGATCAATACTGCAAGCTGAAGCTCACCTCTGCCGGCAACTTCCATAATGTCGGCAGATTCGGTGTTTGCGATTTTGATGCTGACGTTACCGAGGATTTCTTTGTGTAAACGATCGCGAAGGTGGCGACTAGTGAGGTACTTGCCATCTTTTCCTGCATAAGGAGACGTATTGACACCGAAACTCATTCGAAGAACGGGCTCATCAACTTCTAGTCGTTGCAGTGGAACTGGGTTGTCCGGCGCAGCGATGGTGTCTCCAACTTCCACTTCTTCGATACCTGCAACGATGAACAAGTCACCTGCAACCACTTCGGCTACTTCGGTACGTTCGATACCAGTGAACGCGAACAAGCTCGAAAGTTTGCGTTTGATTACTGGAACCGGATTGGCATCAGTAGGTTTCTGGCAAAGGGCAACTTGATCGCCCTTACGAAGTACACCGGAAATAACGCGACCAATCGCCAAACGGCCGAGATAGTCGGAAGCATCGAGGTTGGTAACCAAAGCCTGCAATGGTGCGTCAGCATCATTATCTGGAACTGGGATGTGTTCGATAATGCCATCCAGTAACGAGGACAGGTCTTGTGACATGTCGGGCATACCGATACCCAACATCGAACGACTCTCGCGCGCAACTGCCGAATAGACGGGGAATGAAAGGTGATGGTCGGCATGAGCAAGATCCAGGAACAACTGCTCTACTTCATGAAGCACTTCCTCGGCGCGAGCATCCTGGCGATCTACTTTGTTGATCACCAGAATTACTGGCAAGTCAAGTGCCAAAGCCTTTGAAAGCACATAACGCGTTTGGGGCAATGGGCCCTCCGCGGCGTCTACTAACAGCAGAATGCCGTCTACCAATGCGAGCGCGCGCTCCACTTCGCCACCGAAGTCGGCGTGTCCTGGTGTGTCGACCAAGTTGATCTTCGTACCCTTCCACACAACTTGAGCAGCCTTTGCGAGAATGGTGATACCGCGTTCGCGCTCTTGGTCGTCGGAGTCCATGACTCGATCGATGACAGCAGCGTGAGCAGCAAATGTTCCAGTTGAACGCAAAAGCGCATCAAGAAGAGTGGTTTTACCGTGGTCTACGTGGGCAACGAGCGCAATGTTGCGCAGATTCTCTGGTTTTTTGGTCATATTGGGGGGTGATAGTTCACGCAGGCAAGCCCGCGTGGATTACATCTCTTCCTCGTCGCTTTCTTCCTCGTCTTCATCGAAACGGACTCCATAGCGCTCTGCTATGGCCGCATATTCATCTTCTTCGGACTCGGAACGCTTTTCACGCCCTCCAAAGCCAAGGGCCTCTGCTGTGGGGCCGGATTGCTTTAACTTGCGCGCTTCCTCGAAACGACGGTGACGACCCTTCTTCACGGTAGGGGCTCCGAACTTGGCTCGGGCGACTACCGCTTGGACAGCCGCCTATTGGATAAACATCGCGGGTCAGCCTAGCGGTAGAAAGCACGCCATAAAGGGATATTGGCTACTAATTCGGGTTTGTAACGGGAACGAGTCGAAGGCCACCCTTGCCATCAAAACTGATACCCATATTGCCAGCAAGGATTCCGTCGATGTCCTTGCCGACTATCTCCGAGCGCCACCCTTGCGAGAGCCGTGCATTTGGCACTCTCCGTAAAAACTGAAGAATGTCGAGACGGGTTCCAAGCAACGTTGCATCAATCTGATGAATTCTTGCCAACTCACCAACCCACGCAGTAATCAGACCAACAGCTGGCCGAAGGTCCTTATCAACATCTTCTTGATCTGAAACAGGAAACTTCACATCCAGAATGACACCTTGCGCTACTGCTGCGAGAACTTCTCGAGTCATCTCTGCTCCCAGCTGTCGCTGCTCTACTCCTCGAGCGCGAAATAGATCCTCTGAGCTTTGAGGTTGGGCTTGGGAGATTCCTAATAACGCCATGTCCGACAACACTCTGCGCGGTGGAATATTGGCGTTCATTGCGCGCAGTTCGCGCCACTGGCCAAGCGCTTGCGCAACGCCGCGAGCACTGCCCTTCAATGTTCGTACTTCTTTGATTTTCAACCAAGCATCTTCTGGTGAGGATGGTCCGGCTGGCTTCAGTCGTAATTCCTCACAGGCATTATCTACCCAATCGGCTCTGCCTAGTGCGCCCAATTTCTTGACCAAAATATCGTGAAGACTCATGAGATACTCAACGTCGGTAGCAGCATACGAGCACTGGTTTGCTGTGAGCGGACGGCGCAACCAATCTGTCAATCGGTCCCCTTTAGTTAGCGTCACCTTCAATTCATTTTGAACCAATGTTGAAAGCGAAGGGGACGACATGCCGATGAAACCAGCAGCGACCTGAGTGTCGAATATCTTGTTTGGAGCAGATCCGCACGCATAGTTCAACACTTCCAAATCTTGTTGGGCCGCATGAACCACACAGAGTGTCTGGGATCTGAACAGGTCAGCGAAAAGAGAAAGTGTCACTGCGAGCGGGTCGACCAGAGCAATTTGTTTACCCCACTTCAACTGAATCAGTGCCAATTGCGGGAAATACGTCTTCTCCCGATGAAATTCCGTATCGAGGGCGTATCGCTCTTCTTGCTGTATTTCAGCAAGCACTTCAGTTAAGTCTTGATCAGAGGAGATCCAGTCAAATTTCATTTATGCGGTAGTTCCGCTATCAACGCCATTCCCAAGAAGAATCCAGCCCGCTGTTCCACCCGCCACATTTACAACGTTATTAACACCTTGATCCATCAGGTATTGACAAGCCTTTCCGCTTCTTCCCCCAACCTGGCACACCACGAACACTTCTTGCTCGCTACGGAACACCTCGACATTGTCGGGGACGGTCTGAAGTGGCACATGAACGGCGCCGGGAATACGAGCATCGTTGTATTCGCTTAATTCTCGAACGTCCACCACTTTGTATCCAGCGGCTATTTTTTCTGCCAATTGTGAGATTTCAATTTCTTTCATAAACAACCCTGTTTCTTTACTTGGAAAGATCTGCTTGCGTATTGATATTACGCGTCTTTCCCATTAAAAAGGGCACTTCGACAATCCTTAAGCCGACAACAGCGCGATGGATTGCACGCTCCCCATTAGAGAATTGTTGCTCGAGGTGTTGCGTGGACGTAGAAATTCTCCAACATGACAACAACCAGTGATTTCTATCATCCCGCGCTACTGCAACATCGAAGTCGGGAACCATCGCTTCAACCAGTCGCGAGAAGTCTTGCTTCTCGAAAAATGGTGTGTCGCAAGGGCTTACTAAAAGAAGATCTTCCTTGCTGTTTTGCAAAGCATCAACGAGGGCGCCAAGAGGACCCTGACCCTCCCGCGGGCCAATATAGGTGTCTAAGGCAATGATTTTGGCGTCATCGATTGCTGCTCCGACTAACAACACAGAACCATATTCGCTCATGTTGTCGGCCACTTTTGCCGCCATTGGAATACCGTCAATCGGATACAGCATTTTGTTCGAACCAAAGCGCGAACTATTTCCCCCAGCAAAAATCACCGCATCAAGCACAACCGAAAGACTATTGCTGGTGGTTGGGATCGAGTTGCATCAAGAACTGCCTGCACCTCGTAGCTTCATCGTATTCGGCTATTTGTTCTGCGCTTTTGGCCAAACCTTCTACACAACGCAAAAAGCCTCTATTGGGTATGTGATCCCACCGAACGTACCCACTTCCTTTCCAGCCGTTGGCTCGAAGTGTGTCAAGCCCCCGGTGGTAACCGATTCGAAACGCCATATATGACTCGAGACTGTCTCGACCTAGCGCACCAAGCCAAGCCCAGCCGTCCAGATAGCGCGGGTTGGCCGCAACGACCTTCGCGACCGCTTCCCTTCTTCCAGAATCGGGTTGAGCAAGGGCATTATCAAGTTGAGATTGCAGCGCTGGAACCGTAGCTGGCAATCGCACCTCGCCTGGGCCAGTTCCAGAAAGATTGACATTTGACATAGCCCAAAACTACGGCATCCAACATGGAAAGATGGGATGGTGAACTTATTTACTCTGGAAGCCGATTCAGCAAAAACGTTTCTTCTCTCCACCACTGGTGGATCTGTGTTTCTGTTGTTAATCGTCCTCAAATTTGCCAAGTCACTCGTCACCAAACTCATTCTGAGCATCCTTTTCATCGGCATAGGAACGTTGGCATTTACTCAGCGCGACAATCTGAGCGCTTGCGTGGAAAAGGTTTCGGCGCAGGTTCAAGCCTCACAAACAATGGATTCGACGTGCTCATTTCTCGGGCAAGACGTGCAAGTTTCCTTGCCCTAGATACCCTCTTTCCATGATTTCGGATCTTTGCCGGCAGCTCGATTCATCACCCACAGCCAGTCATCTCGTCGAATACTGGTCTCGAAAACTGGTTGACCATGGTTTCCAAGAGTTTGCTCACGGAACACCTTTGGATGCTCGAGGTTTTGTTCGTGTAAATGGGGCGTTGATCGCTTGGACTAACACGGTTGACTTCCAAAGTCGTGGCATACGAATAGTTGGAGCGCATACCGATTCGCCCGGATTGCACGTTAAACAAAATCCGTTTACGAAAGTTAACAACGTTCAGCAGATAGGTGTCGAGATATACGGCGGCCCATTGCTCAATAGTTGGCTCGATCGAGACTTGGGAGTGGCCGGTGTCGTCTATGACCGGAGTGGAAAGGCAACACTTGTCAGTACAGATCGTGCAGTTGCACGAATCCCTCAACTTGCAATTCATCTTGATCGTGACGTAAACGAACGTGGTTTGCAGTTGGACAAACAGCAACATGTACATCCAATATGGTCAACGGACGATGCCATCAAGAGCTTTGAATCATTTCTTGCCGCCGAGTTCTCACTTGATGAAGCCAACGTTGCATCATGGTCATGTCAATTATTCGACATTCAGAGAGCAAACCTGTTTGGTCTTCGAAACGAATTCTTGACTTCTTCCCGTCTAGATAATCAGGTTTCATGTTGGGCCGCTATGAATGCATTACTCGACAATGACGGCGACGAGCCCAGCCTGGTTGCCTTATTTGACCACGAAGAAGTTGGCTCGGAAAGCACAACGGGTGCTGCTGGCCCGTTGCTAGAAACCACAATTGAACGAATCGCAATCGCTGCAGGGTTAGATCGTGCAGGCTTTCTTGGTGGGCTTGCAAAATCTCATTGCATATCGGCAGACAATGCCCATGCAATTCACCCCAATTACCCAGATCGCCATGATCAAAAACATGCTCCTCTGATAAATAACGGTATTGCGCTAAAGAGTAACTCGAGTCAACGCTACGCAACCTCTGCGAGATCAAGCATTCCTGTCTATGCAGCGGCAGAAAAAGCGAACGTCAACCTCCAACATTTTTCATCCAAAAACACCATGCCGTGCGGATCAACTATCGGTCCAATAACCGCAACACGGCTTGGAATTGAAACTGTTGATATTGGACTTCCGCAGTTGGCGATGCACTCAATACGAGAGATGTGTGGCAGCGAGGATCCAATTTCGTTGTACAAATTAATCAAACAGTATTTCGCTCGTTAGCGCTTATTGATGCGAGCTTCGGCTTCGTTGAACAATCTCTGCAGCGAATCCTGGATTTGCACAGTGAGAGCCGCAATCTCCTCACGTGATGCTCGCTTGCCGTCTTGTTGCTGAGGGAAGATCGGCTCTCCTACCATTGCGTAGCAACGTTTCGGCCAAATCATCTTCGAACCAGTCTGCATGACTTGCTCGGAACCAGCAATACCAACTGGGACGATAGGCAATCCAGTCTTGAGTGAAATGTACGCGGCCCCATCGAAAAGGTCGACAACTTCACTTCCAATGCGTCGGGTTCCTTCCGGAAAGAGAACCAGAGGTTCACCACTTTGGAGAATAGAAATACAACGCTTTAACGCTTCCAAATCGGCCGACCCACGGGTGACTGGAAACGCGCCAAGCGCCGAAAAAAATGAGCCGATGAACTTAACTTTCCAGAGTGAATCCTTCCCCATGAACCGCATTCGTCTACGAGTTACGGCTGAGGCAATCGGGATATCAACAGTGGAACGATGAGTAGGAGCCAGAATAAACGCTCCATTTTTAGGGACATTATGTGATCCTGAAACGTTCAATCTCAGCCATGTTCGACAGAGAAACACGACGAGTGCTCGGATCGAGATGTAGAACGACTTCGCAAACACATTCCGACCCGCAAATTTGCTCTCTACGTTGGCCACTATTGCTGGAGCCTTGCCTTGTACGCAGTGTGAATACTGTCCACCACCTCATCGACCGTCAGATCACTGGTATCCACGACAAGCGAATCCGAATGCTCACGAAGTGGGCTGTCTTCGCGACTGCTGTCAATCTTGTCGCGTTTTGCAATCTGTTCTGCAATCTCGTTTATGTCTCCACCACTTTGAGCAACCCGACGGGTGGCTCTCACAATCGGAGATGCGGTGAGGAAAATTTTGAGGATCGCGTCTGGGAATACGACGGTTGCGATATCACGGCCTTCAACCACGCCACCCCCACGCTCCTCAACCCACAACCGTTGCTGTGCCCGCATCTCGGCACGGACTCCTGAGTTTGCGGCGACAATGCTCACATTGGTTGTCACCTCTGGTGATCGAATGATTGAGGTCGCATCTACATCGTCGACAAATATTGACTGATCGGTGATATCGAGTTCAACACGACGTGCAAGCTTGGCCAAAGCGTTTGTGTCATAAATATCAACTTTGGCTTGCATGGCCGCGTATGTGATGCCCCGATACATCGCGCCAGTATCCAAATACGGGAGCGAAAGCCGCGCCGCTAAAGCTTGCGCGATAGTCGACTTACCCGCCCCTGCAGGGCCATCGATAGCAATGACGTTGCGCACTACCAGCTGGTATCCCGCGGACGGCCCTCTTCGTAACCCGAGGCGCTCTGAATACCCACCACAGCACGATCACGGAACTGTTCGATGCTCTGCGCACCTGCGTAGGTAAACGACGAGCGCACACCAGCAACAATTTGGTCGAGGATGTCTTCAACGCTCGGCCGTTCCGGATCGAGATACATGCGAGATGAGCTGATTCCTTCCTCGAACAACTCTTTACGCGACCTCTCGATTGCGCTTTCGGTACGGGTGCGATTGCGCACTGCACGGTTTGAAGCCATTCCAAAACTCTCTTTGTAAAGCCGCCCGTCGGTGTCGCGAAGCGTGTCTGCCGCAGATTCATACGTTCCTGCAAGCCATGAACCGAACATCACGTTGGCTGCGCCCGCAGCAAGACCCAGCGCAACATCTCTCGGGTAGCGAACTCCGCCGTCGGCCCAAACATGTTTACCGAGCCTGATCGCTTCGCTGGAGCACTCCAACACAGCAGAAAATTGCGGCCGACCGACGCCCGTCATCATTCGGGTTGTGCACATGGCACCCGGCCCGACGCCTACCTTTACGATGTCCGCACCGGCTTCAATCAGATGCCTTGTACCTTCTGCAGTTACCACGTTGCCGGCTACAACCGGAATGGACCCGACTACCTTGCGAACCGCACTCACCGATTCGAGCATTCGCTGTTGATGTCCATGGGCAGTATCAACAACCAACACGTCTACACCCATTGCAGCAAGCGATTTGGCTCGCGCACCAGGGTCGGCATTGACGCCAACTGCAACACCAATCATTAGTCGTCCATTTGCGTCAACTGCAGGTGCGTAAATGGTGCTTCTCAGTGCGCCTTTCCGAGTAACGCAACCGAGCAACTTGCCCGCATCATCAACAACAGGGGCGAACGAAATTCGTCTGTCAGTCATGAAATTGAACATCTGCTCGGGCGTATCGGTATGCCGGATTGAAATAATCTCACGACTCATCACGTTGTGCAGTTGGGTAAACCGGTCGAACCCGGCGGCGTCGTGCTCTGTGAATATTCCTAACGGGCAATGGTCGTTATCGACAACGATTACAGCACCATGAGCGCGTTTATAAATCAAACTCAGCGCCTCGCCAACCGTCCCATCGGGAGGCATGGTGATAGGCGTTTCAATAACCATGTGCCGCGATTTAACAAATTGCACAACGTTTTCAACAACATCCAGTGGGATGTCCTGCGGTAGTACTACAAGACCACCCCGTCGAGCGACTGTCTCGGCCATACGCCTACCTGCG
The DNA here is from genome assembly GCA_945900735.1 of Acidimicrobium ferrooxidans DSM 10331. GTDB lineage: Bacteria > Actinomycetota > Acidimicrobiia > Acidimicrobiales > Ilumatobacteraceae > UBA3006. The sequence goes on from CAMDJX010000011.1 coordinate 24,356, forward strand.
ATGGCAGTCATATTGGAAACCACTACAGGGATGGTTGTCCCTATCGCATCAGGTGTTCGCAAGTCGACCGACTGCCTCGAGGCAACCGTTGACATGCTCGGGACCATAAATACATCGTTGTAGGTGAGGTCATAGTTGGGCGTGCCGTGTAAAAAGCGCATGATTTACCTCCCCAATAGTCCCTACGAGCCTCTTTAGGTTAGTGGCACATCCCGTTGCCTGCAGTCATTTGTAGCCTGCAATTGCAATGTCTAGCCACTCAAACATCATCCAATCAGAGGACCCGAGCGCGGTCCTTCGTGCCGCTGAGGTACTTGGCAACGGAGGCGTCGTGGCCATCCCCACCGAAACGGTGTACGGACTCGCCGCTGCTATCGATAATCCGGCTTCGATTGAGAAAGTATTTGCGGTCAAAGGTCGACCAACGAACCATCCGTTGATCTCTCATCTTTCATCTGTTCTGCAACTTCATCTGTGGGCTAAAGATGTCCCGACCGACGCGCAACTATTAGCGAATGCATGTTGGCCCGGACCACTCAGCGTTTTGTTAAACAAATCCGACAGACTTCCCTTGACAGTTACGGGCAATCGCGAGACCGCAGTGTTCAGGGTTCCCGCGAATCTATTTACTCGACGTCTGATTGACGCAATCAACGTTCCACTGGCGGCCCCATCGGCAAATCGCTTTGGACGCGTTAGCCCAACAACGGCGCAACATGTGATTGATGATCTTGGCAGCGAAGTTGATCTGATCGTCGACGGCGGATCATGCTCTATCGGTGTGGAGTCAACCATTGTTGATTTCACCAGTAACCCTCCTCAACTACTGCGCCCGGGTGGCATCTCTCAAGAAGACATCGAGTTGATCTTGGGTAAACGTCTGTCGGATCAACAAGGTGAATCACGCGCTTCAGGCATGCTGCAATCGCACTATTCGCCCGCATGCAAGATTCACATCGCCAACGATCTCGCCCATGCCAGCGAACTGTTGATTCAGCTACAAACATTCGGCAACAAGGCCCGTATTGCACAGTTTTCGGACAATCTGCCCATTTATGCATCAACCCTGTATTCCCAGATGAGGGCCGCCGACAACGAGGGCTTCGATTCATTGATCGCCATAAAACCCATCGCAACGGGTTTGGGCCAGGCAATTTTGGACCGTCTACTGAAGGCATCTGCTCCCCGTTTTTAGCGGAGCCTGCCGTTGAAGTGCCCCACCACTTCTCATAGGCTTAGTAGTCCTAACCCAGGGTGGCATCCCGCCACCCGACTCCTAGGGGGAGAAAATACATGAAGAAAACAAACAAGCGCTTCATTGCTGCTCTTGTTGTTGGTCTCAGCCTTGTGGCTGCGGCTTGCGGCTCGAGTGACGATGCAGCAGAAGAAACACCAGCAGCCGCAGGCGGCGAACTGGAAGGAATGAAGGGAACGATGCCATTGGTAGCGCTTTCCGATGAATTCAAAACGGGAATGAACGAGTTCTGGGTTGCCGCAGGCAACGAAGCACTCACCGACTTCTCGTACGCAGCAGAAGCATTTGACTCGGTCATGCTCGTCGCCCTTGCAGCAGAAGCTGCAAAGACTGACGGCAGCGCCTTGGCTGGCGAAATCATGAACGTGTCCCGCGACGGCGAGGTATGTACAGAGTTTGCTGCATGTGTTGAATTGATCAAAGCAGGAACCGACATCAACTTCGAAGGCGTTTCAGGCCCACAGGACATGAACGGAAACGGCGAGCCAATTAAGGCTTCGTACGGCGTTTTGACCTTTGATGCAACGAACCGTTTCGACTACGCAGACGCCGAGTACATCTTGGCCGACTTGCCAGAATCCGACTATGTCGATCTTCAGGCACCAACCGTAGAGCGCGCTGGTGACGGCGTGTTGAAGTTCGGAACCTTGTTGCCAGAAACCGGCAACCTCGCATTCCTCGGACCACCAGAATTCGCTGGCGTTGAGTATGCAATCAGCCTCATCAATGCGGCTGGCGGCGTTCTTGGCAAGCCAGTCGAGTACGTACAAGGCGACTCGGGTGACACATCAACCGATACAGCAAGCACGACCGTTGACCGCCTCTTGGGCGAATCAGTTGACGCAATCGTTGGCGCTGCATCCTCCGGCGTGTCCCTCACCGTGATCGACAAGATCACCGCTGCAGGCGTCCTCCAGATCAGCCCAGCCAACACTTCAGAGAAGCTGTCGACGTACGCAGACAATGGTCTGTACTACCGCACAGCACCATCTGACATCCTTCAGGGTGCAGTTTTGGCCAACTTGATCGCCGGTGACGGCAACCAGTCGGTATACATCATGGCCCTTGACGATGCTTACGGCACCGGCTTGGCCGCTTCCATTGGCAAGAACCTTGAAGCCGCAGGCGTCACCGTTCTTGGAACCAAGATCTACGACCCAGCTGCAGCAACATTTGATGCTGAAGTTGGCGAAGTAGTCGCTGCAAACCCAGACGCGATCATGCTCGTAACCTTCGATGAAGGTTCACGCATCTTGCGCACAATGGTTGAGCAGGGAATCGGACCAAAGGTCAAGAAGGTATACGGTTGCGACGGCAACATGGGTAACGCTCTCGGCGAGAACTTCGACGCGGGTAAGTAACCAAAACCATCTAGAACTGAAAAACCCCCGGTCCGGAAGGGCCGGGGGTTTTTTAATGCCTAAAAACAACTCATCAGCCGCCGCTGGCTCTTGCCAACGTACCGAGATACAACGCAATCACCTTCGGGTCTGAGAGCAGCTCTCGCCCTGTTCCCGTGTAGGCGTTCTTACCCTGATCGAGCACGTAGGCGCGGTCGGTTACTTGTAAACAGCGTCGAGCATTTTGCTCCACCATCAAGATGGCAATTCCCTCTTCGTTGATTTTCTTGCATTGAATAAACACTTCGTCCTGCAACACAGGCGACAAACCTGCAGAAGGCTCGTCGAGCAACAACAACTTCGGCTCCATCATGAGCGCCCTGCCCATTGCGACCATCTGTCGTTCGCCGCCGGACAGTGATCCAGCGCGTTGCGACGCACGTTCGCGAAGCTTCGGAAACAACGAAGTGACATATTCGAATCGATCGTTGAAAACGGATGGCTTCAGAAAGCAACCCATCTCCAAATTCTCTTTGACTGTGAGACTTTGGAAGACGTTTTGTGTCTGAGGAACGTAGCCAACTCCATGCTCCACAAGTTCGTGTGCTTTATGGCCAGTAATGTTCTCATTGTTGAATGAAACTGTTCCTGAACGAACCGCGCATTGTCCAAGAATTGCCTTGAGTACGGTCGACTTGCCAGCACCGTTAGGGCCGATGACACCAACGAATTCGCCAGCGCGAACTTCGATGTTGCAACCATTGAGAATGTTCACCTCGGGGATGTAACCCGCAACCAATTCGTCTACTACGAGAACGCGGTCATCTGCGCCAGTCGTCATGATGGGGTCTCCTCGCCTAACAAAGACTTACCTTGGTGTGCACCGAGGTACGCCTCGATGACAGCAGGGTTCGCGGCAATTGCTTCTGGTGTTCCTTCGGCAATGATGCGTCCTTCGGCCATCACGATTACCCAGTCGGACACATCGTGAACCATGTCCATGTCGTGCTCGACGAACAACACAGTCATTCCATCATCACGCAAACCGCGGATATGTTCGTTGAGACTTTGCTTCAATGCAGGGTTGACACCCGCCATCGGCTCGTCCAACATCACCAACCGCGGATTGGTCATCAGCGCGCGCGACATCTCTAAGAGCTTGCGCTGCCCGCCCGAAAGCGTGCCCGCATACTCATTGCGCATGTGGTCCAGTTTGAAACGTTGCAGCAACTGATCGGCGCGTTGTTCAATCAATTTTTCTTGAGCCTTCCAACGAAATGGGAACAACCCATTCCACCAACGCTCGCCCACCTGTTGAGTTGCACCAAGCTTCATATTCTCGATTACCGACATCTTGGTGAGGCTCTTTGTCAACTGGAAGGTGCGCACCATTCCCATTGACGCGGTCTTGTGAGCGACGACCTTTGCTAATGAACGCCCGTCAAAACGCCACTCGCCTGTGTCGGGCGTGTCAAAACCTGTAAGCAAATTGAACAGTGTGGTTTTACCGGCGCCATTAGGGCCGATAAGCGCAGTGATTGATCCACGCTGAACTTCTACGTGGTCTACATCCACGGCAGTTACACCACCGAAGTTCTTCTTCACTTTGTCGGCGAGCAGAATTGGATCTGGCTTAGCTACGCCCGGTGCGGGCTGAACCCCGGCGAGGGCCGCACGTGCGCGTTGCGCAGTCTCGGTGTAGACGCGGTCAGCGACCATCAAGGGCCATCTCTTTCCGGTTTCCGAAAATGCCTTGAGGACGGAAGGTCATCAACAGCATCAGACCGATGCCAATCAACATGTAGTTGACAGGACCAACTTGCGACTTTTGCAGCAGCCCCACACCAAAGACCGAGATGCCACCATCTCTAGTCAGTTCACGCAATGTGTTGTCGCTGAACACGTACAGGCCCCAGAAAATCATCGGGCCAACGATTGAACCTGAAACCTTGGCAACACCGCCCAGAACGAGAGCAGTTAACACGTAGAACGTGACATCACGGCTGTAGTTGTCTGGTTGCACCGAACCGCGATCAAGTGCGAACACCATGCCCGAGAACATACCGATGACGCCACCCATGACCAAAGCTTGCATCTTGTAGCTGTATACGTTCTTCCCCAACGATCGCACCGCATCTTCATCTTCGCGGATGGCTTTAAGCACGCGCCCCCAGGGGCTGCGCATCAGATAGAAAACGACGACACCAAATACTCCAACCAAGCACCATGCGACGATCAGCGTCCAAAACGTGTATCCGCTGTATTGAAATGGCCTAACCCCGTACTGTTTGCTGGGGTCGAACGGGCTGAGATCTCGAAATTGTGTGCTGAAGCTATTAATACCATCACTGCCACCAAAGAAACGCTTAAAGCGCACCGACCGCACGAACAACCTCACTATTTCCGCTGTTGCGATGGTGACGATCGCTAAGTAATCGGCACGTAAACGCAACGTCGGAATACCTACAAGCAAACTGAGTATGACGACGAACGCCAAAGCGATTGGAATTCCGTACCACATGCTGACATCAAAATATTGAGCGGTCATTCCGATGCCGTAAGCGCCACACGCCATGAACGCTGCCTGACCGAAATTGAGTAGCCCCGTATAGCCAAACTGAATGTTGAGACCGAGTGCAGCCAATGCGAAATACGCAGCGTCTATACCGACGAGGGAACTAACGGTGTTCTCAAGAATCTTTAGCCAATCCATAAGCTCAACCCACCCTCTGCTTGCGGCCCAAAATGCCCTGCGGACGAACGATGAGAACAACTATAAGAATGAACAACGCTGGCGCTGCCTTCAATTCGGCAGGCACAACAAGTGAAGCCATCTCGACCAAGACACCCACGAGAAACCCGCCGATGAGAGCGCCATAAGCAGATCCCAAGCCGCCGAGAGTAATACCAGCAAACATCAAAAAAATGAGTTTCGAACCCATATCGAAACCAACTTGTTCGTCGAGACCCCGGAATATTCCACCGAGTGTTGCGAGTGCGCCACCCGCGAACCAAACGATGCGAATGATTTTTTGGGTGTCAATACCCGTTGACGATGCCAACGTTGGGTTATCGGACACCGCCCTTACGGCTTTGCCGGTGCGAGAGCGAGACAAGAAGAGCGCTACCGCAACCAAAACGATAAGCGACAAGATTGCTGTGATTAAATCGCG
>CAMDJX010000012.1 GCA_945900735.1 Acidimicrobium ferrooxidans DSM 10331
GAACGAACTGCGCCAAGAATGATTGTTGGGTCGGTAAAGAACTTTTGCATCATTGACATTGGGTCGGTCGTGCCCAGATCGAGGGTGGTGAGACGCTCCATGAGTGCGTTGGGGTTCGGTGTGAAGCCGGCAATGTAATGACTGATGGCAGCGGTTATGGCTTGACGGATGTGCGCAACCCCAAGCACTGCGTGCGAGGTGAGTTCGTGAACAAGCACCCACATTTGCATGTCTGCGACGGGAAGGCTCCAGTCGAGTGCAAATTGGTCGATGTTGGAGGAGGCAATGAGCACTTGATTGCGTGGCTCGCGCGGAAGAGGAAGGTCGTACTGGCCAAATGTGCTGAGCGCTAGTTGTCCAATCATGGAACCCACCGACATGCCCATCATTGCTGGCGCCATCATTTTGTTGATCGACGACATCATGTTGCCCATCTGGTCGTCGACCGATTCGAGCGAGCTGTCAGGAACAATTGGCGAGCCACTGAGCGAGGTGGCCAATTCGTTAAACAAGGGTTTGTAGGAGTCGAGCGTGTGGTGTGCCCACATCGATCTGTTGACAACAACAATGTTGGGTACCGAACCGTGTTCGGCTGTTGCCAGACCAGTTTGATTGCGAACATGCATGTCGGCAATGACCGCCAATTTCTCGATTGCAACCCTGGAGGCCGGATCTACGTTCGGTTCAGAGTTGGTGCCACTTGTGGCGGTCATCATTGCGGTTTGTCGAGCAACATCCCATTGCAGGGGGCCCTGCGAGGACATGGCCTTGGCCAAGTCGCCAAAAAATGGCATTCCAGAAAATGGAAGGTCGTCAGGATTGTTCGACATCGGATTCAAGCCTATGTAGTTCCTGCACAATTGCTTCGGTGGGAACAATCCAGTGCGCGCCGTTGTAGTTAACGCAGATGCCAATCATGTTGCCACGATCGTCCACCACGACACCCGGCCTGATCGGCCGCCCCAAGTTATTAACCGGCCACATGTCATCTGGGTGGCGCGGCATTCCGCTCGAAATTCCAATTGCGATTGACAACGCCTGACTGTCGTTCATTAACCACGCAAGATCACCTGCTGCGGCGCTGACAATGGTTGTCGGTACGGGCAGGTTGTCGTCGATGGGAATAAAACGATGTGAAACCGAATCGACTGCATGCAACCAAGCAAGGCCGTGGGCATCATCAATTTTGACAACTTGGACCAGCACGTCTATTCCCTCGTTGGTGATGACATGCAGTTCAGTACCTGCTTGCAGGTCGCTTGCTCCTGCAACAAAAAATCCAGACTCTGAAATAGCGAGCACAGGAATTATCCGGCCGCTGATCCGGGCGGTTTTCGGCATCGCGGCGAGCGGAAGCGGCTGAGCGAGAGCGGCATTTTGGGCTGTGAGCCGAGATGCTGGCAACTGTGAAGCCGGAGTAACCACCTGCAATACAGCCACCGATAGACCAACACTGATGATGGCGGTTGAGAACACGATTCCTCGGACGACCGAGCGTCCGAGTCCATAGTTGGCGGACGGTTCGGCTACATCAGAAAGTTCACTTGGGTGACGCCACTCGCGATCGTAGGGAGGAAGTGGGGCGTTGAAAAAATTTCCCGTCCCCTCATCGTTGCGTTCGTCGTCGCCCATCACCTACCAAAGGATAGTTAGCCGCTGTTCACAAAGGTCATCGGCCACCTCGGGTACGCTGATGTCGTGACACTTCGCCGCCTCATCGACAACGGCGACACGCTGTTGGAGTTGACGACCGAACCACTCAGCGTTGATCAGACTTACAGCTGGTCTGTTTTGCCCAGTTGCGGTGCCGTGGTGGTTTTTTCGGGCACTGTTCGAGACCATTCCGACGGTAGAGCGGGTGTCGAGACACTGGCATACGAGGCGTACGAGGAAGAAGTCTTGCCAAAGTGCCAATTGATTACCGAAGAGATGCGAAAGCAATGGCCGACACTTGGCCGAATCGCGCTCATTCACCGTTTGGGCGAACTGCAGCTTGGGGAATCATCGGTGTTGGTTGTGGTGTCATCGCCGCATCGCCCCGAAGCATTCGAAGCTGCGCGCTATGGCATTGATGCGCTGAAGGCAACGGTTCCAATTTGGAAACGTGAGACATGGAGCGACGGAGCAGATTGGGCGGCTTCTGCGCAACACGTGACCACACTCGATGCGATGAACGAATCGAGAGCAAAATGATTTTTGCAATGAGCGCAACTGCAATGTTGTTTGCAGCAATTTCTGTTGTGTCGGCCTTGACGCTTGCATACCTCATGTATTTAGAAGGTCGTCGCGTCAACAGAAGCAATGGAATGGTTGCATTTCATCGTCACTTGGATGCGCTGTCTGATGACTCTCGTGCATATTTGCGACAGCAGTTAAACGATTCGCGTGAACGGCAAAAAGGGGTTAAGTAACCATGGCACGCGACTTAGCAATCGACCTAGGAACAGCAAACACCCTGGTGTACATGCAGGGTAAGGGAATTGTGATTAACGAGCCCTCGGTGATTGCCGTCAATCGGCGCACGGGCGAGGTGCTGGCAACAGGGCACGAGGCATGGGGCATGATCGGCCGCACGCCTGGTTACATCGTTGCGGTGCGGCCACTTCGCGGTGGAGCAATCACCGACTTTGAAATCACCGAAAAAATGATCCGCCTCTTGCTGCAACGCGCAGGAGTTTCACGTTTCTCGCGGCCAAAAGTTTTGATCTGTGTTCCATCCGCGATTACCGAAGTAGAGCGACGCGCAGTTACCGACGCAACACGTCGTGCTGGAGCCGCCGACGCACAGTTGCTCGAGCAGCCAATGGCTGCTGCAATCGGTGCCGACCTCGACATCAACGAACCTGTCGGCAATATGGTCATCGACATCGGCGGTGGCACCACCGAAACAGCAGTGATCAGCCTTGGCGGCATAGTTGCGCTCGAGGCAGTGCGTGTTGGAAGTTTTGACATTGATGCTGCAATTCAGTCGCATGTTCGTCGCGAACATGGGCTAGCAATTGGCGAGCGAACAGCAGAGGAAATCAAAATCAGCATTGGTAGCGCCATTGCAACTGCCGAAGACCGGGATGCCGAAGTGCGCGGGCGTGATTTGGTTTCTGGCCTTCCCAAAACGGTGGTTCTTACGTCGCAGGAAATCCGCGATGCAATTGAAGAAGTGGTGTCACAGATGGTCGCATCGGTTATTCGTTGCTTGGCCGTGGCCCCGCCAGAACTATCGCAAGATTTTCTATCGCGAGGTATGTACCTGGTTGGCGGCGGTTCAATGCTCCGTGGCCTTGCCCAACGCATCGAACGCGACACAAAAGTTCCCGTAAACATGTCCAACCAACCACTCGAAGCCGTTGTGCTTGGTGCTGGTCACTGTGTCGAAAACTTCTCGGCATTGCGCGGCATGTTCATGGATGCACGCCGCTAGTAATTACTTGCTGATTAGGCGTGTAAGCCCTTCTTGCACAACCGTGACGGCCAGTGTTCCGTCCTGGGTAAAGATGTGTCCTTCTGCCAACCCGCGTGAATTAGAGGTGGACAGCGATGCTTGCTGATACATCAACCAGTTGTCTGCTCGGAATGGACGATGGAACCACATTGCGTGATCAAGGCTTGCCATCATCACCGATCCATCCATCCAGTTGAGGCCGTGAGGCAATAATGCGGTGTCGAGCAACGACATGTCGCTTGCGTAAGTAACGATGCACGCATGGAGCACCGGGTCGTCTGGCAGTGTTCCGTCGGCACGAATCCACACTCGTTGGCCTGGAAGCTTGTTGCCTCGGCGGGCAACTGGGTCGCCGTCGACGTATCGCTGATCAATTGGCCTTGGCCGGTCGTACCAATCGCCAAGCTTGTCCTTATACGGAGCCATGCGAGTCTTGAAGTCGGGGAGTGTCTCCGGTGCGGGAACATCCATATCCATAGCGATTTGATGCTCCAACCCAGCTTCGTTCTTCTGAAAACTTGCCTGCAAGTTGAAAATTGGTTTGCCGTGTTGAATTGCAACTACGCGTCGTGTGGAGAAACTCTTGCCATCACGCAGGCGGTCCACCTCGTACAGGATTGGAACGCCAGGGTCGCCCGAACGAAGAAAGTATGCGTGGAGGGAATGAACAAGTCGATCCGGTTCATCAATTGTTCGTGAAGCTGCAACAAGCGCTTGTCCGGCTACCTGCCCACCAAAAACCCGCTGACGGTCTTCGTCGGGAGATTGCCCACGAAAGGTATTGACCTCGATGGTTTCGAGGTCGAGCAGCGTGATGAGGTCTTCGAGAGGGGTAGGCACCTCTCTATGTTGCCACTGATCGACAGAAGTTTCACCTGCGCTAGCGTGAAATATATGTCAAATGCCCGATCGAATACATTTCCCAAAGGATTTACCTGGGGAACAGCTACTGCGGCCCACCAAGTTGAAGGTGGCAACTGGAATAACGACTGGTGGGACTGGGAGCATCGACCAAACACGGTGTGCAAGGAACCCAGTGGTGACACGTGCGATCACTACAACTTGTTTCCGCAAGACATCGAGATGCTTGCAAAATTGGGTTTCGATAACTACCGATTTAGTGTCGAATGGAGCCGCATCGAGCCAGAAGATGGCGAATTTTCGCAAGCCGAACTCAATCATTATCGCGCGGTAATTGATGCCTGCCGGGCAAACAACATCACGCCGGTAGTGACGCTGCATCACTTCACCACACCTCGCTGGGTTGCAGCAATGGGTGGTTGGACAAACGACTCGACGGCAGATCTGTTCGCCCGGTTCTCGGAGAAAGCGGCCAAATCGATTGGGCAAGATGTTGGCAAATGGTGCACGATCAACGAACCAAACATGGTTGCAACAATCGGATACCTGCTTGGCGAATTTCCTCCCGGCACCAAATCCCGTGATGCGCGTCGTAAGGCAAACGATGTTTTTTGTCGAGCACACGAGAAGTCGCGTGACGCTGTCAAATCGGTGTCGAACGCCCCGCTTGGCATCACGCTTGCAATGCAGGAATACACGATCAATATTGAAGACGAATCGCACCGCGGCGCTGCCGAAGCATTGCGCAATCAAGCATGGGACGGTCTCGAGGATTGCTTCCTTGAAGTTGCGAAGGGCGACGACTATTTCGGAGTGCAGACGTATACGCGCGAACGCTTTGATCAGAACGGCCGAATTAAGCCTGGCGAGGACATGCGCAAGACCATCATGGGCTACGAGTTTCGGCCTCAGGCGCTAGAGGCATGCATCCGCAGAGCTTGGGACAAGACAGGCAACGTGCCCATCATCGTCACCGAGAATGGCATCGCCACCAGCGATGACAACGAGCGAATTGAATACGTGCACGGTGCGCTCGAAGGTGTGCTCACATGTATTGCCGACGGGATTGATATTCGCGGCTACACATACTGGAGCTTGATGGATAACTTTGAATGGACCTATGGCTATGGCCCAACATTTGGCTTGGTTGCGTGCGACTGGAAAACACAAAAGCGAACACCACGCCCCAGCGCGCATTGGCTTGGCAACATCGCCAAGTCGAACACGCTTGCACCGCGGCCTGCGTAACCGTGCTTGACGCATCCTTGCGAGCGGTCGCGCTCGCGACAACTGGTTTCATGCCAGTAGACGAAGGCGATGCGCTTTACACCGCAGCAATGTTGGCTGGTGCTGCATGTCCAGGGTTGCCGATGGTTGAAATCGGTTCGTATTGCGGCAGGAGCACGGTGTGGTTTGGTGCAGCTGCGCGTGCGTGCAACTCGGTGTTGCACGCGGTGGATCATCATGTTGGGTCGGAAGAGAACCAACCGGGTTGGGAGTGGCACGATGCGTCGCTTGTCGACCCGTCAACTGGACATATAAACACCTTGCCCCACTTCGAACAAACCATGCAGGCTGCTGGGTTGACGCAGTCTGTACTTGCAGTCGTTGGCAACTCACCAGAAATTGCTGCCTCTTGGAAAGAGCCGATCGCGATGTGTTTTATCGACGGCGGGCACGGCAGGGAAGTCGCGCGAAACGACTACCTTTCCTGGACGCCGCACATCGCTTTAGGCGGAATTTTGGCAATACACGACGTGTTTACCGACCCAGCATTGGGCGGGCAAGCACCTTTTGAAGAGATTTACTTGCCCGCAGTTGCTAGTGGCAAGTTTGTCGATGTGAGCGCAACGGGCTCGCTTCGCGTGTTGAAGCGCGTTTAGTCAAGCACGGTCGAGCGCGTGAATAACGTGCTCGCAGGTGTTGCCTGAGCAATTGCATCGGCGGCAAGGATGACTGCGGCACCCGTGTATGCGCTGCACTCGTCGGCTGGAAACACAATGCGGTTTGGGTAAGCAATGCCTGTGAAGTATGCGCCGGATTCTGTGCGGTGTGCGTGCGTCCAAGTCAGTAGTTCTTTTGCTTTTTCCACGTCTCCGGATGCGCTGTGGGCAAGCGAACACTCTGCGGTTTCCGCAGCGGTCACCCAGTCCTCGTCGTTAACGCAGCACACGCCTCTGCCATCGATGACAAATTCGTCCCACTGCGAAAGCAGGCGAGTTTTGGCGTCGGTGCCCGTCAGCGAACCAGTGAGCACGGGGTAGTACCAGTCCATAGCCCAACGTTGTTTGGGTTCGAACAAACTTTGATCGGTGTTGATGATGTGGTCGATGACGTCTGCTGCTGCACGCCACTCTGGCTGCGGGTCGTTGACAAGAGCACCAATGTTTGCGCCGCAATGCAATGCATGACGAATGGAGGATGAACCCGTGAGCAACGCGTAGTTCCATGGTGTCGCATCGATTTCGCGCGCCCACACGATTGCACCGTCATCGCGTCGCATACCGAGCACCCAGTTCAATGCTTTCTTAACTGTCGGCCACATGCTGCGCACGAATGCTTCGTCGTTAGTGCTGAGCCAGTGATGCCACACGCCAGTGCCGATGTATGCGCACACGTTGGTGTCCAGTTTTGGGTCTTCAAGAGTGAGGTCTGGTTTGAAATAGTTGTGCCAGCTTCCATCCGCGCGCTGCACACTTGTTAACCATTCGTAGGCTTTCCGTGCCTCAGCATGCATGCCCATGACGTCGAGCGCCATTGCGGTTTCAACGTGATTCCATGGGTCGCAATGTCCGTCCTTAAACCATGGAATCATGCCGTTAGGTAGTTGCAATGCCGCAATGCTCTGCGCGGTTGCAAGCAACTCGTCGTGAGTGATCACGCCAGCAAGTTTGTCGTTTTGGGTGCCGAGCATTATGCGTTGCCCGATGGTTTTTTGGAATAGACGATGAAGCTCTTACCAAGAACTGGCGCAAGCATTTTCTCGAGTACGCGAGTGAGGGTTGGCGACGAAATTATGTCCCATTCCAGAAACTTCTTGTACGCCTTAACCATGCGATGATCTTCGTTTGCTGGGCCAACAGCGCAACGCAACCACCAATACGGCGAATGCAGACCGTGTGATCGATGTTGGCCCAACACGTTGAGGCCTGCGGCGCGCAGTTTTGCTTTCAGTTCGGTGCCGCTATAGATGCGCACGTGGCCACCCACAACGTGTGGTGCGTGGTATTCGTCGGACAACATCCAGTTGATCTTTTCTGGAAACCAAGACGGGACCGTTGCGGCCAAAACGCCACCCGGCTTGAGCACGCGTGAGAGTTCGTGCAGCGCAGCAACATCATCTTGGATGTGCTCCAGTACTTCAGACGTGATGATGCAATCGAATGAATTGTCGGGAAATGGAAGGCGCGTGGCGTCACCACGAAGCACGCCAATGAAGTTGTTCTCCCTGATTTCACCCGCCTCGAACATTGCTGCAAACGTTGCTCGGGTAACCACCACTTCTTCTTGTGCGTAGTCGAGCGCGACGACATGGGCGCCGCGCCGCGCTGCTTCAAACGCATGGCGTCCAAAACCGGCACCGGCATCCAGGAACATTGTGCCGGGGCCAATCGGCAGTCGATCAAATTGAACGGTGAGCACGACTACTTGGCATCCCTGCGTCGTAGTTTTTCTACGTTGTGCGGCATGGCCAGCACTTCGCGGTATTGGTCGACAGTGAGCGAAGCGCAGTGTCGCCAGCTCCAGCGCTCGACGACGCGCTTTCTTCCTGCGGCACCAATTCGGTTTCGAAGTTCTGCATCGTCGAGACCGCGTCTGATTGCCGCGGCAAGGCCAATTGCATCACCAGGCGCGCAAGACAAAACGGTGTCATTGTCGGCCCCGGTTACTTCGGGCAATGCGCCACCGGTAGTGGCAACAAGGCAGGTTCCTGTGGCCATTGCTTCGATGGCGGGAAGGCTGAAGCCTTCGTACAAACTTGGAACAACTGCTAATTCGGCTTCCGCATACAACTCGACAATTCGTTCATCGGTAACGCCAGACACGTGCGTGATGCAATCGCTCAGCCCAAGCTTGGTGATCAAATCCGCGTTTGCACCTTCGCGCGGCCGACCAATGATGGTGAGGTGAATGTCTCGTTCGGTTCTTAACACGGCGAGTGCCTCAAGCAGGTATGAAAGGCCCTTCAGCGCAACGTCTGCCGAAGCAGTGGTGATCAGGTGACCTGGTTTGCGTTGAACTTGCGCAATCGGCGCAAACAAGTCGGGGTCGACTCCCACAGGAACGAGACGCATGCGATCGAGCGAAACTTTCATGTCGGTATGAATGTCGGCAATCGAGTTCTCACTAACCACAACGACGCGCGGCATCTTGCTTGCGACTTTGCCCTGCATGTTGACAAATGAATACCAGCGGCGAATGCCCTCGCGCTTCCACCAGGTTGCCGTGTGTTCCATTTCCAACTTGCGATCTTTGGTAATGGGGTGATGAAGCGTCACGATGGTGGGTATCAATTTCTCGATCTTCAATATTCCGTAACCGAGGCATTGGTTGTCGTGCACCAAGTCGAAATCGTTTACTCGTTCTTTCAACGCACGATGAGCACGGATGCTGAATGCGCGAGGTTCGCCAAAAGTTCCCTTTAAGAACTGTGCCGTCTCGACGAAGCTTGGCCAATCCTTGATTTCCCAATAGGCGGGGAAGCGACCCGGATATTGGTCGTTGAAAATGTCGAGGCTCGGCATTTTGTGTAAGGCAATGCGCGAGTCGAGAACTGGGTACGGCTGCCCGCCAAACACCTCGACATGATGACCGAGATCGGCCAAAGCCTTGGTCAGATGGCGGGTGTAGACGCCCTGGCCGCCAACATGGGGCTTGCCGCGATACGTGAGGTATGCAATGCGCAATGGTCCGTTGGGGTCGAACGGCCGCTGCATAACTCGTTCACTCTACCTGTCGGTAACCAGCCACAGTCAGGCGAAACCATCGCGAAAGGTATTGCCCTTGAGCAATCACCGAAGGGCAGGTATTTATTGCGTCGGGCGGCCCAGACTGCGGCTCGACACATGTTGCGTGATCAGGTTTGTCGTAGACCACCCAATGGCTGCAGTCGCTTGCAAGCGAAAGTTGAATGCCGTCGCTGAACGACAGCACGGGGGAGATCGATTCCGCAATAAAACAGTCGTCGGTTATTCCTTCATCGGTGGAAGCGAAAGAGGTTCGAATGATTTCGGTCGTGGTAATTCCTTGATCATCTCGCAACAACATGTGCGTAAATGGTGCATCAAGTGCAATCGGTTTAACAAACCAAGGGTGCCATCCAACTTGGATCGGCATGTCTTCGCGTTCGGCAAATGCTGTGAGCGTGAGTAAGACACTGTTCTCTGAAACATCGATGCGGTGTTCGATGCGCCCTCCAAGCGGCCAGCGTTGATCAAAGGTGGTGTGCAGCACAACATGTGTGTCGCTGTGTTCTTCAACCTGCCACTTCGCATCGAGCACCGTCCCATGCAGCGAGTGAGGTGGTTCGTTGATCGGAAGTTGCTGTGAAGATTCGTTATGTGTGAAGGCACCATTGCGAACACGCCCCGCCCACGGAGACATTGGGTAACAACCCCATTCCCGCGGATTGGTGTAGGCAGTCTGCTGGACGAGTAATTCGTGTTCGCCTATTTGCAGCGAGGAAAGCCGACCACCGTGTAGCGCATCAACACCAACAGAGATGTAGCCGTTACGTAAACGAATTACATCGACCACGAGCGCCGCCGCCGAGCTACCCACAGCAATGAAGCAACGAGCGCCGTTAACAAGATGATGATTGGCTGGTCGCCAAGTTGCGAATACAACGTCGAGCCGGTTCGCTGTGGAACGTCGCGAATGACTACGCGTTGCTCGCTTACTGCTGTTCGGTCAAACACTTCGCCATTGGGCGAAACAAATGCCGAGAAGCCAGTTGGTGAAACTTGCACCAGCCAGCGCCCTGTCTCTACTGCGCGAAGGCGTGAAGATGCGATTTGCTGCGACTGCAATACGGTGCCTGTGTAGCTAGAGCCATTTGTGGGGTTGACAAGCATCGATCCGCCGGCGTCGATGCCTTCGTTGGCACGACCAGAAAAGAACACTTCCCACGAGATGGCAACACCGATTTTGGTATCCGCAACTTGTAGCGATGCAATGTCAGTGCCTGCTTGCGCATCGCGCGGGATGCGATCGACCGGCGCACCAAGCCATTCCAGTACTCCGCGAAGTGGAACAAACTCGCCAAATGGAACACGGCGCACTTTGTCGTACCGGTCGCCAAGCGTTCCGTCTTGGTTGACAACGATTTGGGCGTTAGTAAAAAAACGGGCATCGACATCTTCGGTAATTCCAACAACGAACGGTGCATTTAGCCGCTTGGCCTCGGCGGCTATCTCTTCGCGTTCAACGCTCTCATAAAAACTGTCGACATCGATGACGTTTTCTGGCCACACCACCATGTCCAGTTGCTCTGCATCATCGATGAGCCGAGTGGCCGCAAGATGGCGCTCTACGACATCGCGGCTGTTTGTGGAAATTGCGAGTGTTCCCTGTGGGCCGCCACCCTGAACAAAAGCAATGCGTAAAGACTTGTTTGCATCCGTTCCGTTTGGGGCGTACGCGCCAATTGCAACGAGGGCAATCAACGAAGCAATTGCAATGGGTACATGTCGTCGAGCGGTTGCAAACGGCCAACGAGCAGCAATGAAACCAAATTGCCACACCACATACGAAAGCAGCAACGGCCCACCAATGCGCGACAGGCCAACAAGTGGCGAACTTGCCTGTGCAACAGCGAGCGATGCAAGTGGAACACCGCCGAACGGAAACGAAAAGCGCAAGGCTTCGGCAAGGGTGTGCGCGAGCGGACCAGTGAGCGTGGGGTGTTCGCTGCGTGATGTTATGAATGCCGCAATGCCATGAAACATCGCAAACAGCAACACCGCAATCAGATATCCGGGAGGGGTGAGAAACCACATCCAACCCATGCCGGGTGCGAACCAGCCAATGGCAAAGACCATGCCCAAAACAAATTGAGTGCGTGGACGTTGCGACGCGTTGCGAGAAATCATTGCGAAGAGTGCAATGCCTATGTACGACAGCGGCCACCATCCCCATGGCGGCAGGCTAAATGCGGTGATTGCTCCGGCGCCAAGAACAGCCCACAGTCGCCAGCGTTGCGTTGGCGAAGAATTGCTCATGAACCCAACACGGTAAGTGTTTGAGATGCTGCGCGCTGCGCGCTTGCAATGCAGGCGGGAACACCAATGCCGCGGTAGCTTGCGCCCGCGATAGCAATGCCAGGCGCTACTGCACCAAGGGTGCGCTCCAGCCAGTCGATGCGCTCCGAATGGCCCGGCCGATATTGCGGGAACGATTCGACCCAGCGCGTTAAACGAACATGTGTGGGTTGAACGTCAATGCCTAGGTGCCATTGCAAATCGGCGAGTGCGAGTGCGAGCAAACGGTCGTCGTCGAGGTGATGCATAGGCATGCCGTCGCGGCCAAGCGACACACGAAGAATCATGTCGTTGTCTGTGGTTTGCCAGTGCGCCCATTTATTCGAACCGAACGAAACTGCAGTAACCGCGGTTTGCATTGGCTTGGGAACCAGATAGCCAGTGCCGGTGAGGTGCTGTGGCCACTGCGAGCGCGGAACGGTGAGCGCAATCATGACAACGGATGCATGTTCGACATGGGCGAACTGTGCCGCGATGTCGGCATCGAGAGTCTGCATGAAGGGCGCTGTGTGTTTCGCCGGAGTGGCAAGAACAATTGCGTCTGCATCGATCGAGTTTGATCCGCAATTGAGCACGTAGGACTTTTCATTGCGAACGATCTCGTTCACAGGTGATGAAAGCAAGACTTCACATCCACGCTCCACGATGCTGTGGTGCACGGCGCTTGTCAGTGCGCTCATGCCGCCAAGCGGAGTTGCAAATATTGGGCCACCTTCGGTACGTCGTTGAATCGCGCGGTGGGAAGCGCGCGTCAGGCTGCCGCGTTGTGCAAGTAGTTCGGCCACTTGCGGCATGCCTTGAACGCTGAAGTGGTCGGTGTCGGTGGCATAAATGCTTCCAACAAGTGGGTCGACCAATCGCTCCAGAACTTGAGCACCGAACCGCGATCGAATTGCTTTACCCATGTTGTCGTGACCGCGGCCGATGGGGCTCGGAATCAATTGTTCGAGGGATGCTCGCAACTTTCCCGATGCCGACAACACCGGCGTTTGCCAAATTGATGACAACGATCCGGGAACGCCCAACACCATGTTGTGTGGAATTGGGTGCATACCGTTGCTCCAGATGTACGCGTGCGAGCGAGCCGGCGAGGTGAGTTGCTGGTCGAGGCCCACGTCGGCAGCAAGCGACATCGCTGCCGGGGTGCGCGTGAGAAACGCGTCGGCCGATTCGTCAACTGATTGGAGGCCGGCGAAGGGCGAGGCATGAATGACGCCACCAACACGATCGTTTGATTCAACAATGGTGACGCGAGGCGGGTTCGGTTGTTTCAGCAAATGATGTGCTGTTGCCAACCCGGCGATTCCTGCACCAACGACGACAACATGTTTGTCGCCGAAGTGAACCGCGTTAGTGCTCATGTTGCTGGTTAGTGCTGCTGTGCTGCTAAGACCACGCGATGCGCAAGTGCTGCCATCACGTCTGCGTCGTCATTGACGCAGGCGGTTCGGGCAAACGCCAGGCCAAGTTTGTCGGCGAGATGCTGTGCCTCGATATCCAGGTCGTACAGCACTTCAAGGTGATCGGCAACGAAACCACATGCGCTCACAACTACGCCATCAGCACTCTTGGTGTCTGCGATTTCTTGCAGCACCGCCAAGATGTCGGGGCCAATCCATGGCTCGGGCGTGCGGCCGGCCGATTGCCACGCAATGCCCCAGTCGGCGCCTTCGTTCATGTTCAATTGCTTAGCAACGGCAGTTGCAGTTGCATGAAGTTCTTGTGGGTATGGGTCGCCACCATCGATAATGCGCTGGGGAAGCGAGTGGGCAGTAAAAAGCACACGAGTTCGTGCCGGCATGCTCGAGCGCTTCTGTTCCATGTCGTTGGCAATAAACCGAATGAATGCGGGCTCGGTTGCCCAAGAGTCGATTCCGATCACGTTGATGCCGTGCGGTAATGCGGCAGATGTAGCGCGACCAACGTATTGGCCAATGGAGTACGACGAATAGTGGGGTGCGAGCACCAAGGCGATGATGGTGGTGAAGCCCTGTTGAGCCAAATCGTTCACCGACTCTTCGATCATCGGGTGCGCATGTTTCAAGCCAAGTTGCACGTGATATGCGCCGGGCGCTTCGGTGTCTAGCGCGCGTTGTAACGCATCACGTTGTGCTTCGGTTCGCGCGGCAAGCGGTGAAATTCCACCAATTGCGTCGTAGCGCGCGGTGAGATCGGCAAGTTGTTCCGGTGTTGGCACGCGGCCGCGACGGATATCGGTGTAGTACGGCAAAATCTCTTCGGTGCTGCGCGGCGTGCCGTACGCCATCAAGAGGACTGCTGTTTTGTTGTTCGTCATTGCGCTGTTCTTTCGTGAACGTGGTGGACTATTGCTGCTAAAACGTCGGGGTTCGTGGCGGGCTGAACACCGTGACCCAAGTTGAAAATATGTGCTGGGTTGCCAGCGTTATCCGCCAACACGCGGTCGGTGCCAGCGATCGCAGTTGCAACATCTCCAAGCACCAATTCGGGGTTGAGGTTGCCTTGGATCACCGTGTCTGCACCAAGGCGTTTGCGAGCATCAGAAATTGATGTTCGCCAATCGAGACCGATGATGGTTGCGCCTGCTTGTTGCATTAACTCCAACAGATGGTCGCAGCCAAGCCCGAAGTGAATGCCGCGAGCATGCGGGTGAGAGCTTGCCAATTGTTCAAACACGAAAGTAGAAAATGGAAGAACGTGTTGGCGGTATTCGTCGACGGTGAGGTTTCCGGCCCACGAGTCGAAAAGTTGGAAGGCAGCGGCACCCGCATCAAGTTGGCTGCCAATCGATGCAACTGCGTGTTCGGCAAGCCGTTGCATCAGTTGGTTCCAAAGCGCGGTATCGGTGCGCATCATTTGTTTAGTAATCAGGTGATCGCGGCTTGGTTTGCCTTCAACGAGGTAGCTGCCGACAGTGAATGGCGCGCCGGCGAATGCAAGTAGCGGCACTTGCAGTTCTGTCGCCAACATGCGAACAGTTTCTAAAACGTATGGCGTATCGGATTCGGGTTCGAATGCTCGTAGCCGCTGCAAATCGGATGCGCTGCGAAACGGATGCTCTGCAACAGGGCCAGTTCCCGGCGCTACATCGATCCCAAACCCAACCGCGTGCGCGGGCACCACGATGTCGCTGTACAAGACGGCAGCATCTACGCCGTATCGCTGCACTGGTTGCAGCGTGATGTCGGCCGCTAGCCGAGGCTGCTTAATTGCATCAAGGATGCTGCCAGAGCCGCGGATTGCTCGGTACTCGGGCAGGCTCCTGCCGGCTTGGCGCATAAACCACACGGGTGTGTGGCGAACTTTGGTGCCGTTTGCGGCAGCAAGAAATGGATCGTTAGCAATGGTGAGTGCTTGCCGCTCTGAAGCGTTCATTGCACGTAACGCTACCGTCCGCCCCTTGTGCTCATTGCCTCGAGCCGAGCAATGCGCGTTCGTGCGGGTGGATGCGACATGGTTGTTAAGCCAATTGGCGTGGATTGTGGTTGAGATATTTCGCGCGACTCAACGCGTCGCAGCGCATGTAAAAGCTCTCTGCCAAAGCCCATCTTGAATGCGCGTTCGTCGGCGTGATATTCGGCACTTTTGCCAACCGCATTACTCAATACATGCGAAACAATGAGGCCGGTGAGCAGCACTCGCGAAAGCGAAATAAGTACGACGCTGATTATCTTTCCAAATAACCGAACCGATGGATAGCGCTCGGCGAGCATGGCGGTTGCCGTGTTGTTAAAGGTTCGCAATGCCAAGCCAGCTTGCGCCAGCAGCATGATGGGCAGGCTCATCCACTGCGAAATGGTGAGTGCAACAGTGTGCCCACCCATGTGATGGCTCAGTTCGTGCGCGAGCACACCACAAAGTTCGTCGTGGGTCAGATGCTCGATAGCAAACGATGAGACAACAAGCAGATGGCCGCCGCAAGCAAACGCATTGACGTCTTCACTCTCTACAACTGCAAGAACAAAACGTGATGTTGGCAGATGATTCGCTTGTGCGACTACCTTCCACGCTGCATTCAATTGTTCCTTCTCGCTTGCTGCGGGCACTCGTGCATCCAACAAACGCACGAAGACCAATCGTTGCACCGGACGCGAAAACAACACAACACCAAACAACATGCAACACAGCGCGAATAGCGGGTACGAAACATCTCCATAGATGCGAAAGGGAATCCAGTAGATGGCAATTGCAACGAGCCAAACAGGAAGCAGCGCAACAACGGGCGCAAGCGCGGTAACTGCCGAAAAATCGGCCCGACGACGCCCGGTATTCATGGGTTCAGTCAATCAGGCAATCAACTATCGTGGGTACGTATATATAGATAGCCAATTGAACAGTGGGGAACAATGGTCGCACAAGTCATTCCAGGGGCAGAAGCGTGGTCGCACGTTGGTGGAAATGCAGTAGGTGCGCTTGTCGTACATGGTTTCACTGGCAATCCATCGTCGATGCGCGAAATAGCCCAGTTGCTTGCGGGTGCGGGTTTCGATGTGGAGTTGCCCCGACTTGCTGGCCACGGAACATCGGTAGAGGAAATGATGACCACTCGCTGGGCCGACTGGTCTGGCGATGCAGATGCCGCATACAACGCGCTTTCGGCGCGCTGTAAAAAAGTAGTGGTGGTTGGTTTGTCGATGGGCGGCGCTCTCACATTGTGGCTTGCGGCGCAGCACCCAGAAATCGCGGGCATCGTGTGCATTAACCCTGCGGCGCAACCGGTTGGTGATGAGATGACTGCGGGCATTCAATCGATGATCGATGGCGGTATGGAAACCATCGATTCCATCGGCAGCGACATTGCAGACCCGAACGTGAAGGAGAGCTCGTACGACGCGACTCCGTTGCGGCCCGCATTGTCAATGTTCAGTGAAGGCATCGCGCCACTTGCGCTGCGCTATCCACAAATGAAAGTTCCGATGCTGTTGATCAATTCGGTCAATGACCACGTTGTCGATCCGGTTCAGGGAACATTTCTGGCCGAGCAGTACGGCGGCGAAATCGAACGTGTCATGCTCGAGCAGAGTTTTCACGTTGCAACCCAAGATCTTGAAAAGCACATTGTCAATGCAAAGACTCTCGAATTTGCGAAGCGAGTAACGCAATCGTGAATTGGATAGCGGGCATACCTAGCCCGTCAAGCGGCAGTCTGGATCTTGGCCCGCTCACACTTAATGCCTACGGGGCAATGATCGCGCTCGGAGTTGTTGCTGCAGTTTGGCTCGGCGGAAAAAGACTTACCCAACGAGGCATCGGCACCACCGACGACATGAGCGCAATTGCCATGTGGGCGGTTCCGTCGGGCGTTATCGGTGCGCGGCTGTATCACGTGATTACCGACTGGCAATTGTTTCGTGACAACCCAGGCGCAATTGTTCAGATTTGGAAGGGTGGCCTCGGGATCTGGGGTGGAATCGCACTCGGCACGTTGGTTGGCATCGGTGTAGCGCGCAAGCGCGGATTGCCCGTCGCATTGTTGCTGACGTGTGTTGCGCCGGCCCTCCCATTGGCGCAGAGCATCGGCCGTTGGGGCAACTGGTTTAATCAAGAGTTGTTTGGTCGTCCGACAACATTGCCATGGGGCCTTGAAGTTTCGACAAGCACAGCCCAGTCGGCGGGTTATGCCGCAGGAACTCAGTTTCATCCAACATATTTGTATGAGTCGATTGCGTGTCTGTTGCTGTGTGGTGCATTGATCGTGTTGGACAACAAGGTTCCAATGCGTGCTGGCCGTTTGTTTTTCTTTTACACCGCCGGCTACACCGTGTTTCGGTTTTTTATCGAAGGCTTACGCATCGACCCGGCAAATAGCGCAGGCGGCTTGCGATTAAATCAGTGGGTGTCACTTGCCGTGTTTGCTGCTTCGTTGGCAGTAATTATTGCGATGCGCGGACGTCCCGCAACGACCGAGCCAACTCTTCCGGAATTAGCGGATTGAAATACTCGTTCGTTGACACTTCTGCTGCAGCGATGTAGCGCAATACATTGTTAGCCCGCCAAGGGGAAACTATTTCAATGTTGAGCCATGCGTTTTCGTGCTCTGGCCGATTTGTAGTTGGGCGCTGGTTGACCCACAGCATGTAGGGGATAGTTGGAGAAAAGAGTCGCTGCATGCGGGTGAGTGCGTCGATCAGTGCTGCAGCGCACGCGTCTCGCTGCTTGTCGTCTAATTCGCTCAGCGTGCCAACCTTGATTTGTGGCGCTATTTCCAGCGCAACGGGATACGCCGATGCAAGTGGAACCGACGTTGTCCAGCCATCATTCTCGGCAACGAGCAATGCGCTTGCAGTTTGTGGGGCCCAATTGTTTGCAACGCGTGCGGCCGTGCGTGCAGGAACATGATCAAACGCATAAATCTGCCCATGCGGGTGATCGATCGTTGCTCCAACATCGCGACCACGGTTTTCAAAAATCAAAACATGTTCAACATCGTCGCGCTGCCCAAGCGCGGCTGTGCGACTTGCCCATAAATCGAGCACCTCACGAGCACCTCGCACACCAAGCCCTGCAAAAGTTTGTTGATGGTCTGGCGAATACAGCACCACTTCGCACCGCTCGTTTGGCATTGCTGGCCAACGGTTGGGAAACCACTTCACCGAATAGGGCTCGGGTGCTTCTAGGCCGCCTACACAAAAGGGACAAACATCAGTTGGCAGATTTGGACGGTTTTGGCGGGCCCCAACCACATGGACAACGGTTCCCGTGGACGGGTCGACCCGAGGCGCGCCTGAATAAGTGGTCATAGAGCAACACTCAAGGTACCGTGCGCGGTGGTGTCTACTTCGCAGCCCTTACCTCAATTGCATCACCTCGGCAACGAAACAACGTCGGTTGTTGTCGACGTGGCAAGCGGTACGCCAGTCATTTCCTATTGGGGTTCGGCAATTGCGTCGTCGAGCAATGCGCTGGTGTCGTTGGCCGCTGCACAATCGAGACCGCTGGTGTTTGGCGCTGCCGATGTCGAGGCGCCGTTGTCGTTGGTGCCAACACATGCAGACGGCTCGCTTGCTCGGCCAGGCATAGGCGGTCATCGCCCGGGCGGGCGCATGTGGGCGCCACGGTTTTCGTTGCAGCATGTTGCAACGACAAACGAAACGATTACTACCACTGCCGTCGACGAAGTTGCACAATTGCAACTGCAGTGCACACTGTCGTTGGAGCGCACGGGTGCGTTTACTGCTCGAGCAACTCTTGCGAACATCGGAACTACGCGCTACTTGTTAACCAACTTGTCGGTCACTCTTCCCATTGATTCATCTGCAACAGAATTGCTCTCGCTTGGTGGCAGGTGGGCGCGGGAAGCAACGGTGCAACGCACGCCATTTACGCACGGTGCGTTCATTGCAGAGAACCGAAGTGGCCGAACTTCTCACGAACACATTCCTGCACTGTGGGCAGTGCAGCGTGATACAACCGAGTGGGCGGGCCAAGTGTGGGCTGCGCATGTGGCATGGAGCGGTAACCACTCGGTGTTTGCCGAAGTGCTTCCCGACGGGCGCAAGTACGCGCAACTGGGAGAGTTGTTGAATCCTGGCGAATTGTGTTTAGAGCCAGGCGAAAAATATGAGACGCCGTTAGTCATCGCAGCACATTCCGAACGAGGCATGAACGAAGCATCGCGGGTGTTTCATCGCAACGTTCGAGCGAACAACAAGCACTCGTCGATGCGCGAACCAAGAAAGGTTTCGCTCAACACATGGGAGGCCGTGTATTTCAACCACGATGAACAACAGTTGCGCGCCTTGGCCGAAACCGCCAGCCAGTGCGGTGTCGAGCGCTTTGTTCTGGATGATGGTTGGTTTGGCGCACGTCGAAACGATGCGGCCGGGCTTGGTGATTGGGTGGTGTCCAAGGACGTGTATCCGCAAGGGCTCAAGCCGCTGATTTCTCATGTTCGTTCGCTGGGAATGCAGTTTGGTATTTGGGTCGAACCCGAAATGGTGAACGTTGATAGCAACGTGTATCGCCAGCACCCAGAGTGGGTACTGAGTGAGCCCGGGTATCCAGCCATTTTTTCGCGCAATCAGCTGGTGATCAATTTGGCAATAACAGAAGCATTCGCGCATGTGGAGCAGCAGCTTGATGCGCTGTTGCGCGACCACGACATTGCTTATGTCAAGTGGGACATGAACCGCGCGCATGTTCACGGCAGCGGCGCCGACGGTGCGGCTGGTTCGCATTACCAGACGCTTGCCGTTTACCGCTTGCTCGATTCGTTGCGGGCCAAACATCCAACGGTCGAGTTCGAGTCGTGCGCATCCGGTGGCGGTCGAATTGATCACGCGATGTTGCAGAGAACCGAACGAGTGTGGACAAGCGACTGCAACGATGCCCTCGAGCGTCAACAGATTCAGAGGAACATTTCCATGTTGGTGCCGATTGAGGTGCTTGGCGCACACATTGGACCACCTGTTGCTCACACCACGGGTAGAAGGCACACACTTGCGTTTCGCGGAGCGACGGCAATGTTTGGCCATCTGGGCATCGAGTGGAACTTGCTGCAAGCAAAGCCGCACGAGTTGTCGGCGCTTTCCGAAATCATTGCGATCTACAAGAAACATCGTGCGCTTTTGCACAGCGGAAATTTTGCTCGATACGAGGTTTCTACAGTTGACCCTCAATCCGCCGTTGCGCATGGAGTGATTTCGCAAGACAAGCGTGAGGCGCTGTTGTGTTACGCACAACTGCAAACAGCCGCGAGCCTGGTGCCTGCAATGTGGAAAGTTTTTGGTTTAGATCCGCAAGCAAGTTATGCAGTTCGGCTTGTGGATTTGCCGGGCGGCGTGCAAGGTAGTGCGCGAACGTTGCCGCAGTGGTGCGTAAACCCGATCACGCTGACGGGCCAACAGTTGGCCACAGTTGGGCTGCAACCACCCACGCTTCACCCTGAATCTGCAGTCCTCATCCACCTGTTAAGCCAATAGCATTAAGGGTTGTGGCAACTCCGCACAGCATCTCAATCGAAACAGTCGCAAAAGTTGCCAACCTGGCAAGGCTCAATTTGACGCCGCAAGAGATGGCCACCATGGCCGAGCAGCTGTCTGGCATGCTCGAACACTTTGGTGGCATCGACAAACTTGATCTTTCGGCTGTTGTGCCAATGGCGCAAGCCGTACCCCTCAAGAATGTTCTCCGCGAAGACGTGGTGATGCCAAGTCTCGACCGCGATGAAGTATTGGCCTCAGCACCCGACGCACACGATGGTCGGTTTCGCGTTCCGCCTTCTGCAGGGCAGGAGTCGTAACAATGGCCACCCCATTTGCAACCGCCATTCAAATTGCGCAGTCCATCCGCGATGGTTCTACAACGGCATCCGCTGTGCTGGAGCAACATCTTGCTCGCATCAGCGAACGCGAAGGCGAAATTCATGCGTTCAACTTGGTGACAACCGAGCAGGCTCGCGCAACTGCTCAACACATCGACAAACAGGCGAAGGCGGGCAACGCACTCGGCGCTTTGGCTGGCGTGCCAGTTGCGCTCAAAGACAACATGTGCACGCGCGGCATCGCCACTACATGTTCTTCAAAGATTCTTGAAGGTTGGAAACCTCCGTACGACGCAACAGTGGTGACACGTCTGCAACAAGCGGGCGCTGTCATGGTTGGTAAAACCAATCTCGACGAGTTTGCCATGGGCTCCAGCACCGAAAACTCGGCGTTCGGGCCAACGCGTAACCCACTCGATACTTCGCGAGTGCCAGGCGGTTCAAGCGGCGGCAGCGCTGCCGCGGTCGCAGCTGGTTTTGCAGCGGCCAGTTTGGGCAGCGACACGGGCGGAAGCATTCGTCAACCAGCTTCGTTGTGTGGGCTTGTGGGTGTGAAGCCAACGTATGGCCTAGTCAGTCGTCAAGGCATCGTTGCTTTCGCTAGCAGCCTCGATCAAGTTGGCCCGTTCACGCACACAGTTGCCGACGCTGCGTTGCTGATGGAAGTTATTGGTGGGCACGATCCGCTGGACTCCACGTCGCTGCCGCAACCACTTCCTTCGCTGACAGCAGTGCTCGACCAAGGCGTCAAGGGAATGCGAATCGGTCGTTTGGTTGGCATGCCCGAGGGTTGCGAACCAGAAGTGCTTGCACGGCTTGAAGCCGCATTTGCCGCTCTGCAACAGGCTGGCGCCACCATCGTCGACATCACATTGCCGTCACTCGAATTTGGCATCACTGCGTACTACCTCATTGCACCAGCAGAGGCCAGCAGCAACCTTGCTCGCTACGACGGCGTCCGTTATGGCCTGCGCGTAGATTCGCCCGACCTCAATTCGATGTACGGCGCAACGCGGGCCGCAGGTTTCGGAGCAGAGGTAAAGCGCCGCATCATGCTTGGAACATACGCGTTATCGGCTGGTTACTTCGATGCGTATTACGGCAAGGCGCTAAAAGTTCGTCGGCTCATTTCCGACGATTTCGCCACGGCGTATTCCTCGTGTGATGTCATCCTCACGCCAACGTCGCCAACCGTTGCTTTCCCCATCGGTGAAAAAGCCGACGACCCACTGACGATGTATCTCTGCGACGTCTTCACCATTCCAACCAACCTTGCTGGGCACTGCGCAATGAGCGTTCCATTCGGTACAGGCGCGCACAACATGCCGGTTGGCGTGCAGGTACTTGCGCCTGCGCTTGGCGAACAAGCAATGTTCCGCGTTGCCGCACAATTGGAGCGCGCGTCATGAGCAACGCATCGTCTGCGCCACAACACAGCACGGCTTTGCCAAACGGCTGGGAGATGGTTGTTGGGCTCGAAGTGCACGTGGAATTGGATACGAAGACCAAGCTGTTTTCTGCAAGCCCAAACCATTTTGGTGACGAGCCAAACACCAATATCGACCCGGTAACACTCGGCCTTCCTGGCGCGCTTCCTGTTCTCAACAAGCAAGCAGTGGAGTTAGCAATTCGCCTTGGTCTTGCGCTCAATTGCACAGTGCAACCAAGCACGTTTCACCGCAAGAACTACTTCTACCAAGACATGCCGAAGGCCTATCAAATCAGCCAGTACGACCAACCGATCAACATTGATGGCTTCATGATGTTGCCAGGAGACGTGCGCATCGGCATCGAGCGCGCGCACTTGGAGGAAGA
The DNA here is from genome assembly GCA_945900735.1 of Acidimicrobium ferrooxidans DSM 10331. GTDB lineage: Bacteria > Actinomycetota > Acidimicrobiia > Acidimicrobiales > Ilumatobacteraceae > UBA3006. Next base: position 22,616 of record CAMDJX010000012.1, read on the forward strand.
CACGGGCAAGTCGACACACATCGGTGGCTCGAGCGGCCGTATTCACGGCAGCGACTATTCGTTGGTCGACTTCAACCGAGCTGGCGTTCCGCTCGTCGAAATTGTTTCTCGTCCAGACATTCGAAACTCCGATCAGGCTCGCCAGTATGTTGCCGAGCTTCGTGCAATCTTGTTGGCTGTTGGCGCAAGCGACGCAAAAATGGAAGAAGGCTCCATGCGTTGCGACGTCAACGTGTCGGTGCGCAAGCCCGGCGCCGAGTTTGGTACGCGCTGCGAAATCAAGAACGTCAACTCCATTCGTGCGGTTGGCAAAGCAATCGATTACGAGGCGCGCCGCCAAATTGATGTGCTCGAATCGGGCGGAACCATTCGCCAAGAAACGCGCCACTGGGACGATGCCGAGGGCCGAACACACACATTGCGCAGCAAAGAAGATGCCGACGACTATCGCTACTTCTTAGAACCCGACTTAGTGCTTCTCGATCCGGGCACAGAATGGATCGAGCAAATTCGTGCCTCGCTTCCAATGTTGCCTGCTGCACGCCGCGCTCAACTTGCCACGCTTACTGGCGCGAACAAGGAAAGCGAATCGGTGTATGTCGTTGTCGAACGCGGACAAGACGAATACATTGCAGCAGTTGCGCAAGCAGGTGGCGATGCCGGCCGAGCATTGGTTTACGTGCAACAAGCATTTGCCGAAGAGGGCGCAACGCCTGCTGTTTCGGCGGCGCATCTTGCTGCGCTCACGCAAATGGAGCGCGATTCGAAAGTGACTGCAACGCAAGCAAAAACAATTCTCGCCGAGATGGTTGCAAACGGCGGGGGAGACCCGGCCGCTATTGCCGCCGCAAAAGGTTTCGAAGCGCTCGATACCAGCGCGGTTGAGGCAATGGTCGACGCCGCAATCGCGCAGCAAGCAGATGCCTGGGCGAAGTATTGCGCTGGCGAAGAAAAGGCCATGGGCGCCCTTGTCGGCGCCATCATGAAGGCCTCGCAGGGCAAGGCCGACGGCAAGGTCGTTACTGCTATTCTGCAATCACGCCGGGGATAATTTCTCGCTCAGGTTGACAAATTTGTTAGGTATGCCTAACATCAAGATTATGACAACCTCATTCCTCATCACCCTCCGTGAAGGCCTTGAAGCATCGCTCATTGTGGCCATTTTGCTCACATATCTGGCCAGGACAGACCGCAAAGCCGATGCCCGATATGTCTGGACCGGCACGTTCTCGGCAATCGCAGCCTGCCTGGTGGCAGGAACCGCCATCTACCTGGCCGTCGATGGGCTCAACGGGAAAGTGGAGATGGCAACAGAGGGAACAATTGCCCTCGCCGCAGCGGCCGTCCTCACGCAAATGATTTTTTGGATGCGCAAGAATTCGCAAAATCTCAGTGCCGAATTGCGCGCCAAAGTTGATCAGTCTGCAAAGACAGCGTTGTTCACCATTGCATTCGTTGCAGTTGTTCGCGAAGGTTTGGAAACGGTTCTCTTCTTGCTCAGCGCCGAAACTACTTCTTCGTCTGGCACTTCTGTTGTTGTTGGCGGGCTACTCGGTTTGGCCGCATCGGTTGTGCTCGGTTTGGCAATTTTTGCCGGCGGCCGCAAAGTCAATCTGAAAATGTTCTTCAATGTCACTGCAGTGTTGTTGATCATGTTTGCTGCTGGCCTCGCTGGCAAGTCTGTTCACGAATACCGCGAATTACTTGGCTGGGAAAACGGCTGGTTGGTGCAGTCAGCATGGACTGTCGAAAGCGGCATGTGGTCGTCGGGCACCTTCTACGACTTCATGAAGGGTTTCTTTGGCTGGCACAACGCTGCCGAGAATATTCGTGTCATCACATACTTCGCATTCCTTGCGCCGACGCTCTATTTCTACCTGCGGAAGCCGGTGAAGTCGGCCGCATAGCCAGCGCAAGTAGCCTTAGTCGTGATGACTAAGCCAACAGAAACCCCAGTCGACGTCAAGCCACGTAGTCGCGACGTAACCGACGGAAACCAAAAGGCCGCAGCGCGCGCAATGTTGCGCGCAGTGGGGCTCACCGATGACGACTGGCAGAAACCGCAAATTGGTATTGCTTCTTCATGGAACGAAGTAACACCGTGCAACGCATCGCTGCGACGCTTGGCCGACAGCGCGAAAAAGGGTGTGCGTGCCAACGGCGGTGTGGCACTGGAGTTTGGAACCATCACCGTGAGTGACGGCATCAGCATGGGCCACGAAGGTATGCGCGCAAGCTTGGTTAGCCGCGAAGTAATTACCGACAGCGTGGAAACTGTTGTCCATGCCGAGCGCTTTGATGGCTTCATCGGCCTTGCTGGCTGCGACAAGAGCATCCCCGGAATGCTGATGGCTGCAGCACGACTCAATTTGCCAAGCGTGTTTGTATACAACGGAAGCACATTGCCCGGCGTGCACAACGGCAAAAACATCGACATCACCACAGTGTTTGAAGCGATTGGTGCGTGTGCTGCAGGAACGATGAGCCAGGAAGAACTTGGCGAAATAGAACGCGCCGCGTGCCCTGGCGAAGGCGCGTGCGGCGGCATGTTTACCGCCAACACCATGAGCTCTATCGCCGAAGCTCTCGGCATGAGTTTGCTTGGCACCGCTTCACCACCTGCCATCGATAAGCGCCGCGAAAGCGATGCAGAGCGTGCGGGTGCTGCCGTAATGAATTTGGCAATGAAGGGCATCTACCCACGCCACATCATGACCAAGAAGGCATTCGAAAATGCCATCGCATTAGTAAATGCGCTCGGCGGGAGTACCAACGCGGTCCTGCATATTTTGGCTATTGCAAATGAGGCTGGTGTCGATATCGATCTTGACGACTTCAACCGCATTGCAGCAAAGGTTCCACACATTGCCGACACCAAACCGGGCGGCAAGTATCACATGACCGACGTCGATCGCATCGGCGGCGTGCCAGTGGTGTTAAAGCATCTGCTTGACGCAGGTTTGTTGCACGGCGACGTAATGACATGCAGTGGAAAGACAATGGCAGAAAGTTTGGCGGAGTTCAATCCGCCAGCTCCTGACGGCGATGTCGTGCACCCACTCTCCGATCCCATTCATGCCGAAGGCGGTATCAACATCCTCACTGGATCGCTTGCGCCGAAAGGTTCGGTCGTCAAAGTTGCCGGTCTCACCAAAGATCAAATGTTGTTCGAAGGTGAAGCACGCGTGTTCGACGGCGAAGACGGCGCAATGGCTGCAGTTCTTGCCGGCGAAATCCAGCCAGGCACAGTCATTGTCATTCGTTACGAAGGGCCAAAGGGCGGCCCGGGCATGCGCGAAATGCTTGCCATCACTGGCGCATTGAAAGGCGCTGGCCGTGGTTCGGACTGCGCTCTGATTACCGACGGTCGATTTAGCGGCGGCACATGGGGTTTCTGCATTGGTCACGTTGCGCCAGAGGCAACCGACGGCGGCCCAATTGCATTCGTAAACAACGGTGATCGCATTCGCATCGACGTGCACACCAAGAGTTTGAATCTGTTGGTGAGCGAAGACGAACTTGCAAACCGACGCAAGGGCTGGAAGCCAAACCCACCGCGTTACACCAGCGGTGTGCTTGGCAAGTATGCCAAGTTGGTGCAAGGTGCCGAGACCGGCGCCATCACCAACATCATTAGCTAGTTTTTACTGTCAACCTTCGCGTCAGTAGGCGGCCAAGGCCGATCAATACGCCGAGCGTGATTGTGGCAACAATGATGAACGATGTTGCAATGCCGCGATCAAAAACGATCTTCCGCAGAAACAATCCTGCAACAACAGTGATGACCCACGTTGCTACAAACGATGCACGGTTAAATGGCTCGCGCCACGTGCGCAGGGTAAACCATGAAACACCAAGCGCAATGAGGAACGGCGCAGCGACGCCAAGAATGTTGAGAAACGTGGTGCCCTCGTCGTGATTTCGCCGGCCTATGGCCACGAACACGATTACTGCTACAACATCGACAATCGCCGCAGTGATTGCGGCGCGTTGATTAGGCCTCGTCGTAATACTCGCGTCCAAGGTGAGTGATCTGGTCTTCGTTCATCATCCAGCGCAACGTGTTCTTTAGCTTTGCAAGCTGAACGAACAAGTCGTGTTCTGGGTGAAGGCCTGGTGCAACCTGCGGGCTCTTGTAATAGAACGACAGCCACTCTTGAATGCCGCCGAGGCCAGCGCGTTGTGCCAAGTCCATGAACAACACAAGGTCGAGCGCAAGTGGGGCAGCAAGGATGCTGTCGCGGCACAAGAAGTTGACCTTGATCTGCATTGGGTAACCCAACCATCCGAAGATGTCAATGTTGTCCCAACCTTCTTTGTTGTCACCACGTGGTGGGTAATAGTTGATCTTCACCGAGTGGAAAACGTTGCCGTACAAGTCTGGGAACAGGCTTGGCTGCAAGATGTCTTCGAGCACGCCCAACTTCGACTCTTCTTTGGTCTTGAAGTTGTCTGGGTCGTCCAACACTTCGCCGTCACGGTTGCCAAGAATGTTGGTGGAGTACCAACCCGACAAACCAAGTACGCGAGCCTTCAACATTGGTGCAAGCACGGTCTTCATCAGGGTCTGGCCCGTCTTGAAGTCTTTGCCGGAAATGGCAACCTTGCGCTCGGTGGCAAGCTGACGCAACACCGGAGTGTCGACGGACAAGTTTGGTGCGCCGTTTGCAAACGGAACGCCTTCCAAAATCGCTGCGTAGGCATACAACATGCTTGGAGCAATCATTGGGTCGTTGGCATCGATTGCCTTTTCAAAAGCCTCAATGTTCTGGTGCTGTGGTCCTGGCTCGATGAAGATTTCGGTACTTGCGCACCAAATCATGACCACGCGATCGACTTTCTTTTCATCACGGAACTTGTTGATGTCGGCGCGGATTGCATTGAGCATTTCGCGCTTCGAGATCTTGCCCATGGTGTTTTCGGCATCGATGTTCTTTACGTAGTTGCGCTCGAAAGCGGCTTTCATTGGGCGAATCTCGCGCAAGGTGTCGGAGATTGCCTCCAGGTGCTTGCCGCTTTCCAATACGCCTGCGCGCGTTGCCGCTACGTAAGCGTCATCCGGAAACGGGTCCCATGCTCCCCAGACAATGTCTTCAAGACGTGCGAGTGGCACGAAATCTTTGATCATCGGGTTGCGGTTATCGGTGCGCTTACCAAGACGGATGGTGTCCATCTGGGTAAGTGCGCCAATTGGCGAGCCAAGACCACGCTTTGCCAGCTCGACGCCGGCAATCAGGGTGGAGGCAACAGCGCCAAGACCAACGGTGAGAACGCCGAGGCGTCCTTCGGCTGGGGCGACGGTTGGGGTAGATGAGGGCATGAAATCTCCTAGATATGAGGACCTCATAAGGCTACGCCCCCAAACCACCCTTCACCGCATGGGCAAAGCGGTGTTACTTCAGTAGTTCACGCAAGAGGAGTGACAGCATGTGCGCCCTGGTGCTGGCGCGAGAGGCTTTCTGGCCGCGTTGGAAGTGGTCCCACAACTCGTATGACGTGACCGCCTCGATGCGGGCAAGCACCTCGGTGGGTTCGTTGTGCTGATGAATCTCTTTTGCGAAACCTTGTCGAACTTGTTTGTTCATGGCATTTCGCAAGTCGGACATGCCGCGCTCGATGATGTTGGAATGCCGGGCCACTTCGCTGTTGCGAACACCATTGCGTACGGGGGCAACAAGGGCAAACATGTTGTCGCGCATTTCAATAAGTGTTCGCGCACGCTCGTGCGTGTTGCGTGACTCGTCGAGCGCAACAAGAAATGGTGTGATGCGTTCCGTTTGGCGTTGCGCAATTTCTGAATACAGCCCTTCCATGTCGTCGAAATGCTGAAACACGGTGCGCACCGAAACCTCGGCCCGCTCGGCAATGTGTAGCGCGCGCGGCTGGCTGACGCCTTCTTCTAAAAGTTCTAAAAGGGCAGTTGCAATTGCTTCGCGAGTGCGTTCGGAGCGCGCGACGCGCCCGTCGGTTTCAACCTCAGCCGACATTGTCGAATGGCCGTGTAGGGATGAGTGCTGTGCGTTCAAGCCCTTGCTCCCTGTCGCCATGAATTTCATCGTATTTGGGTTGCGAGGTCATCTCGATGAATGCATCTCGGCTGGGGTACTCGATGATCACGATGTAGTCCCACGCGTCGGCATCATTGTCGCCAATGAGCACGCCCATTGGTTTGCCATGCCACACGATTTTTCCGCCGCGCTCTTGCACCATCTTCAACACGTTCTCGCCGTACTTGTTGTACGACGC
>CAMDJX010000013.1 GCA_945900735.1 Acidimicrobium ferrooxidans DSM 10331
CCACGCCCTCTACCTTGCCACACGGGGCGGGTTCGCCAAGGTGCTTGTTGTTTGCCTAGTTTGAACGCATGAATATCACCACACTCAGCACGAAATCACGCAACTTATGGGCACTGCTCGAACCCATTGCAGGCCAGGTGTATTTCTCGCCCGAATGCCACGCCAATTATCAAGCCCTCGGGTTTGCAGGAAGCCGAGGCGTTCAAGATGGCGTTGCCATGCCCGATCGTTCTGCATACTTCACCTCGCGCGGTTCGGTCATGGGGCAAGTTTCTGGGCAAGTAGTTACCGCAACGTTTGCGGTATTCAACCCGGAGGTGGTGATACCGGCGGTTGAACAAGGGTGGGCACTTACCGATGCTGCGACTATCTGCGACGCTCGTGACCGTGGGGCAATTGCGCAACTAGAGCGAATTCTTGGAACATCACCAACCGGCATTGATCGTGTTAATGAAATCTTGTTGCGTGCATACTCACCACTGCGTGTTGAAGGACGCGCGTTGTTTGCTGGCCTCAAAGGTTTGCAAATGCCCACAACTGCAGTAGGAAAATTGTGGCGCCTGACTGATGCGCTGCGTGAATACCGCGGCGACAGCCACATTGCTGCGTGGATCTCACATGGTCTTGATGCGGTAGAGCTGTGCTTACTCACAGATGCATTTTCTGGATTGCCACTTCGCACCTACAGCGCAACACGAGGATGGCGCGATACCGATTTCGACCCGGCAACAGAGCGGTTGATAGCCAAAGGCTTGCTCGACGCGACAAGCGGCACCTACACCGCTGCTGGGCGTAAACGTCGGGAAATCATTGAAGTGCACACCGACGAACAGACACTGCCAGCAATTGCAGCAATCGGTGACGACTACGACGAGTTGTGCAGCCTGCTTGCCCCATGGGGTGCGGCAATCAAGGCTGTGGGCGGATACCCGAAGATGGGCCCGCACGAAATGGCACTTGCCGCCGCCAAATCTGCGTAGCCGTAGAATTACGGGGTGTTCAATGCCAAGCGGAAGATCGCGACAGTCATTGGCACTGCTCGCCGCTTCGCACCACTGCCCAGCCCCAAGGGCCGTCGCATCCTCATGTATCACTCGGTTGGCAACCAAGTAGACGGCGATATCAACGGCATCTACACCATGTCTAACTCGCAATTTGCGCAGCAGGTAGAAATCATTCAGCAACTAGCAAACGAGAACAACATTGCCATCGTTCCATTTGCTGCCGCACACGAGAACAGCGTCTCGTTTACGTTCGACGACGGCTACATCGACGCACTCACCATTGTTGCCCCACTCCTGTGCTCCAAGGGCATCCCCTTCCACGTGTTTGTCTCTTCTGCCCGCATGAACGGAACTGATCGCAAATACATGTCCGGTTCGCAAGTTGCAGAACTGGCGGCAATGCCTGGCGCCACAATTGGCTGCCACGGTGCCGAGCATCAGTCACTTACTTCGCTCTCTATTACCGAAGCCACCAGTGATTTGCGTGCAAGTAAGATCAGTGTGCAAGCAGCAGTGCAACACACGATCGACACCATGTCTTATCCGTATGGTCACGTGAATGAAGCAGTTCGTGCAGCTGCAGAACAAGTTGGCTTCACCCAGGCTGCGTGCAGCAAGTGGGGTTTCAACACAAAAGAAACTGACCACATGATGCTGAAGCGCATCGACATGTGGGCCGGCGACAACCCAAGCACGGTGCGCGACAAAGTGTTGGGTTATTGGAACTGGTTTGGTTTGCTTTCGTGACGAACGCATCAATAACGGTGGTCATCCCCGCGCACAATGCAGCACAAACCCTTCTGCGCGCCCTGCAGAGTGTTGCGCAACAAACACTGCAGCCGGCAGAAATCATTGTTGCAAACGATGTGAGTACCGACAACACCTTGCAACTTGCCAAAGAGTACGCAGCAACTTCCGCAATTCCTATGCGCGTACTGGACATGCTGTCGAACGTGGGGCCTGGTGGCACGCGCAATGCCGCGTGGAACGTAGCAAGCACCGAATTCGTTGCGTTTCTCGATGCCGACGACCAGTGGCACCCACAAAAATTGCAACTACAACACGAAGCAATGCTGCAGTACCCCAATACTGCAATGTCGTGTCACGCACACAACTTCTCGACATCCACACCGTGGAGAACTTTGGACAGCACAAAGACAACTACTTCACTTGTCCCATTTTCAAAGTTTTTGCTGCGCAACAGATGCTCGACGCCAAGTGTGATGTTGCGCCGAAACATCACCCAAAGATTTCAAGCCGAAAAACACTTCGCCGAGGACTACCTACTGTGGATGCAGATCACGCACCAGCACGGCCCTGCGCTCTACATCAACGCCTCACTTGCTCATTGCAGCAACCCCGGCTACGGCGGGCAGGGGCAAAGTGGGCGCTTGTGGCAGATGGAGCGAAGCGAATTGCAGGGTTTCCGAGTTATCCACAGCGAGGGTGCAATCTCGGTATTCACCCTTGTGGCACTGTCGGTTTGGTCGTTGTTCAAATTTGGAATTCGCGTTATCGATTCAAAAGTGGTGCGAATCAGGAGATAGCGTTTTAGCCAGATGTCAACGCTGGACCATGTTCGCTGGTTGTCTAAACCATCTCTGAAACAACCGGTTATCGTGACCGCCTTTACCGGCTGGAACGATGCGGCCGACGCGGCATCAAACGCAGTGCGCAACTTGATTGAAGGTTGGCGCGCGCAACCACTTGCCGAGATCGACCCAGAGGCATTCACCGACTTCGCAACCATTCGCCCGCACGTTCGCTTGAAAGATGGTGGTGTTCGAAGCATCGTGTGGCCAACCGTTGGAATGTGGCATGTTGCAGGCGCGGGCGGCGACATCATCTTGGTTTTGGGCCCCGAGCCAAGCCTCCGCTGGCGTACATTTTCCGAACAACTCATGGGCGTTGCCGACCACTTCGGTGCATCAATGATGCTCACGTTGGGTGCGCTGCTGGCCGACGTGCCTCACAGTCGCCCCGTGCAGATTATTGGCACTTCAACCGACGCCGACTTGGTGGAAAGGTTTTCGTTGCAGCGCTCGCGTTACGAAGGCCCAACCGGCATCATCGGCGTGTTGCAGGAAGCATGCGAATCGACAGCGCTACCATCAGCGGCATTGTGGGCTGCAGTACCCGCGTACGCCTCGCAAGTGCCCTCGCCTAAAGCTTCGCTCTCACTCATGCGCCGCTCGTGCGAAATCATTGGTACGCCGGCACCCGTAGCTTCGGTCATGAACCTCATCGAGCGCTACGAAGAGCAAGTGAACACCCTGGTAAGCGACGACGAAGATTTGGCCGCATATGTCGAACGCCTAGAGACCATGACCGACAACGGCATGAGCATCGACGACGAAGTGGACGACGGTCAGTTACAGTTTGATTTTGCTACCGACAGTGGCGAGGACGAAGCCGACGCAGCCACGTTGATGGATGAAGTAGAACAGTTCCTTCGCGAACAGGGCGATGGAAAATAACTACCTAAAACGAGTCGTCTTTGATCGCTACCGCAAAAAGGGACGTTCCGGCTGGGGAATAGCGACTGAAGTTCAATTCAAAAACCTGCAGCAGTTTTCCTAATTTCCCTCCATTTTGCTCCAAAAGCGACTCGTCGTCAATCGGTTGCTTGATGCCTAAACGATATGGAATGGCCCGAAGCAAAAAAAGTGGTAAAACAAGCGTCGCAAAAAAGTACTGTGATTTCTTCAATTTAAAGCCATTTTCGGCCAGTTCTTGCTTCAATCTTCGTCTTGAATATCTAACGAAATGCCCGGCAGATTCATCGGCCGAGCTCCATAAATAGTTCAAGGCTGGAACAGTAATCACCAACTCGCCAGATGACGTGAGGACTCTGCGAATCTCATTTAGTAATTTCTTGCGATCCTCGACATGTTCAAGCACATCAAAAAGGCCGATACATGAGACTGACGCGGCGGGAAGGGCAAGGCTTTCCAAATCGCTTTCAATTGATGGCACACCACGTTGGCCAGAGGCCAAGACGCCCGACCTACTTGGTTCGACCCCAACACACGAAATACCGTGACCAATCAAATAGCTGCTAACAATTCCGGGTCCACCACCTATGTCCCAAAGGCAGTCATTCATTCCGATTTTTTTTAGCCCTCGCAGAATAAGACTATTTCTGGTGTCGTACCACCAGCTGGATGTTCCACCATCATTTAGCCATGCAGTTTGATCATCTGAATATGCCGACTGGATAGTTGTCCAGTTCTTATTGACATATGAATTCTCTGATTCCAATTGCTCAAGATTCGGAGCCCAACCAAATTCGGCTTCAAGTCGACGTATCTCCGAAACCTGCATAGACATCTATACAGTAGTGACTAACTCCTCTACTGGGGTCACCATTCCTACGTAGAACGAGCCGAAGTCGGCATATTTGGCCGAGGCTTCATCGAAGCGCATGGTGTAAACAACATCCTTCAAGTCGTCGGGGTTAACGCCGAACAGGGTCACTCCCCACTCGTAATCGTCGAAGCCGGCAGACGCGGTTACTAATTGCACTACTCGGCCCGCGAAGGCGCGCCCGCTCTTGCCATGTTCCATCATCAGTTCGCTGCGCTTATCGAATGGCAACGTGAACCAGTTGTTTTCTGGGTCGCGGCGCTTTGACATGGGGTAAAAACACCATGCATTCTTGCCAGCAACAGGCACCTGCGGGTACAAACGTGCGTTGCGCATTTCCTCGGGCACGTTGGCGGCGTATTCGCTTACTTCAGTGAGCGATACGTAGCTGTCGGAAATGAAGACGCCAGCATTTTGGATGGCGGTTTGTAGTGCCCGCAGTTCGCGCATGTCGGCCGAGACTGCCATGAATGCCATGTCGGCTTTGTGGCCGAGCATTGCAACGGTGACTACTTGTGTTCCACGGCCCTTCGCGTCGTTGACGGCGGCGATCAGTGCTTGTGCGTCAAAGTCGGCTGCTGGGTGGCCGAAGAGGTGAATGACACCCATGCCGACCGATGGAGAAAGTGGTTCGCTCATACCCATGAGGTTACTTGTGGGTTGCTGCGGCTGCGCTAGCAAGCACGGAAGCTGCGCGATTTGGTGCTTCGGCGTCGAGGTGGAGATACAGCGAGGGCTCGGTTAATTCGATTTCCATGATTTCTGGCACACCACTTTCGTTCGTGACCATGTCGATGCGCGCGTAGAGAGGCTGATCGGTAAACCGTTGTGCAAGGAATGCCAGCACTTGATTGCCGAGCACTAGTTCGGCCGGGGTTGCGGTGCGCGCAGAAATTTCTTCGTCGATGAATGCGCCGTTGTGTGTTTGTTCGGTGCCGCGGAAGATTGGGCCCTTGCGAAACGCGTGGCTGAAGAGGCCGCCCAGGTAAACCAGCGATGTCTCGCCGTTTACGTCGATGCTTGGCTGATACGGCTGCAACAAAACCGAAGTGCCCGACGCAAGAATTTTCTCGATGTGCTGACGCGCGGCTGCGGGTTCGCTGCGGTGACGCGCCGTGTTGTTCGACCCGGCACTTACGGTTGGCTTGACGATGATGTCGTGTTGCAACTGTTGTTCATCAATGTCGCTAACCGAGTTGATGAACGTTGTCGACATAACGGGTATCCCTGCGGCAATAAGTTGAGCAAGGTACTGCTTGTCTAGATTCCAGTGCACGATTTCGGCGGGGTTGTACAGCTGCGTTACCTGTGCAGTGGCGTTGATCCAGTGCGTGAACTCATCAAGGCGTTTGTAATAGTCCCATGTGCTACGCAGCACCACGATGGAAAACGCCGACCAGTCGACAGATGCGTCGTCCCAATCCACAATCTGCCATGGCTGACCGATTGCGTCAAGCGCCTCGGAAAGTATGTCTAGGTCGTGATCGAGCCCGCGCGCTAACTGAGCGGTAGCGAGCGCAATCATCTTGAAAGAAAACCTCTGCCGATATTGGCGTGGGGACTAGTAGTCCTCCATGCCTCCGCCCGGCATTGGTGAGCTTTCTTCTGGCTTGTCGGCAATGACAGCCTCGGTGGTGAGGAACAATGCAGCAATTGAGCCGGCGTTCTGCAGTGCAGAGCGGGTTACTTTTGCTGCGTCGATGACACCAAGCTTGACGAGGTCTTCGTATTCGCCGGTTGCGGCATTGAGGCCTTCGCTGCCCTTCATGTTGCGCACTTTCTCGACGACTACTCCGCCTTCCATGCCAGCGTTTTCGGCAATTTGCTTCAGCGGTGCTTCAAGCGACTTGGCTACCAAACGGGCGCCCGTTGCTTCGTCGCCCTTCAGCGATTCGGCAACCTTGTTGACGGCATCTTGCGAACGCAATAGTGCAACGCCGCCGCCAGGGACAACGCCTTCTTCAATTGCGGCCTTTGTGGTGCTCACGGCATCTTCGATGCGGTGCTTCTTTTCCTTCAGCTCAACCTCGGTTGCTGCGCCCACCTTCAAAACGGCAACGCCACCGGACAACTTGGCCAGGCGCTCTTGCAGCTTCTCGCGGTCGTAGTCGCTGTCGGTGTTTTCGATCTCGGCTTTGATTTGTGAGATGCGGCCCTTGATGTCGGAATCTTCGCCGGCACCTTCGATGATCGTTGTTTCATCTTTGGTGACGACAACCTTCTTGGCACGGCCAAGCAACTCGAGTGTGGTGTTCTCCAACTTGAGGCCAACTTCTTCGCTGATGACCTGGCCGCCGGTAAGGATGGCGATGTCTTGCAACATGGCCTTACGACGATCGCCGAAGCCTGGTGCCTTCACCGACACGCTCTTGAACGTGCCACGGATTTTGTTGACAACGAGTGTTGCAAGTGCTTCGCCCTCGATGTCTTCGGCAATGATGACCAACTGGCGGCCATCCTGCATCACTTTTTCAAGCAGTGGCAACAAGTCGCGCACTGCTGAAATCTTTCCGCCGACGAGCAAGATGTAGGCGTCTTCGATGACGGCTTCCATGCGGTCGGTGTCGGTTACGAAATATGGCGAGATGTAGCCCTTGTCGAAGCGCATTCCTTCAACCAAGTCCATCTCCATGCCAAAGGTCTGGCTCTCTTCAACGGTGATGACGCCGTCTTTGCCAACCTTGTCAATGGCTTCTGAAATCATGCGACCAATCTCTTCGTCGGCCGACGAGATCGATGCGACTTGCGCAATCTGGGACTTGGAGTCGACTTCTTTGGCAAGCGAACGAATGCTGGCAACTGCAGCCTCGATGGCTGCTTCGATGCCGCGCTTGAGGCTCATCGGGTTTGCGCCAGCGGCAACGTTGCGAAGGCCTTCGTGCACCATCGACCAAGCAAGCACTGTTGCGGTGGTGGTTCCGTCACCGGCGACATCGTCGGTTTTCTTGGCTACTTCTTTAACGAGTTCGGCGCCAATGCGCTCGTATGGGTCTTCAAGGTCGATTTCTTTGGCGATTGATACGCCGTCGTTCGTGATCGTTGGTGCGCCCCACTTCTTATCGAGCACAACATTGCGACCTTTTGGCCCGAGCGTGACGCGCACGGCATCGGCCAACTTGTTCATTCCGTTTTCCAGGCCGCGGCGGGCTTCTTCGTCAAACGCGATGATCTTGGACATGAGAACCTCCGAAAAACCAATGGGAATATGCGTTAGCACTCTACCGCCGAGACTGCTAAATCAAACTGGGGAGGGCCTATCGGATCTTGCTGAGCACCACGTCGGTATGGGTTTCGGTGGCGCCTTCGCGCTGCAGCCACTTGAGGAGGGCGTCTAGGCCGGCTGTGCCATTGCAGGCAACGGCAAGGGTTACGTCAGATTCGCCTGTTACATGGGCGGCCCACAGCACGTCGTCGCGTTTCATGACGGCATCGTCGAACCCTTGGGTGTGGGGCATCCGGGCGTCGATCACGGCCTCGAGTGTCCGGCCGAGGGCCGCCTGATTGATCTCGGCGCGAAACCCCTTGATTACGCCAGTTCTGGTGAGGCGGCGAACCCGCTCCGCCACGGCATTAGGCGACAGATGCACCCGGTCGCCCAGGGTTTGCCAAGCGATTCGTCCGTCAGTTTGCAGAATACTGAGAATTTCTCGGTCTATCTTGTCTATTGAAACGGTTTCATCTGCCATAGCACTCATTATGCCAGTAAATCCGCAGTTTCGGAAGGATTAACTGCAGTTAACTGATGTCATGACTGAAGCAACCTGGAGCTGGATCCTTGTGGGGTTCGAACTTGTCGCCATTGGCGGCATGTGGATGGTTGGCGCCCGCAAGTGGTGGGGCTGGGGCTTGGTCTTAACCAGTTCGCTTCCCTGGATGGTCTACGCCATTGTTTTTAACAAGCCTGGCTTCGTCGTCATGAGTTCGATCTACATCATCACGCATTCCAACAACTTGTACCGCTGGCGCAAGCGCCACGTGGAAGATGCGCAAAACACCGCCACACAAGAACAGTCGTCGCTGCTTATTGCTGCATAAGTTGGCGTAACCGCAACACGTACTGTTGCAAAATATTGCTGGCCTCGTCGCCAATCACTGCCAAACGAAACGCATCGGGCACGCTCACCACAGGTAGGTCCTGCGCACTTAAAGCAGAAACAACCTCGTCTTGTGTCGTGGCCTGCAACGCACCGCCAAACTGGTCGTACACCGTTCGCACTGCTGCATCCTGCAAATACTTTGGCCGGATGTACAACTTGCCCAATTGCACAGCATCGAATGCAATGCTTGAATCCACATCAATGAGCGCGTTGCATTCGCGAATGAGCGAGACCGAGTTTGCTCCTTGCGGTGCAAACACCAAAGACGGCAACGCCGCTATCTCAGCTGTTTCACTTGCCGACAACTGTGTGTCGTCGCCCCGCACGTGGCCGCTGATTACCAATTGAATGTTCGCAAGCTTGCCCAGCGCACGAAGCAACGAAATAGTTGCACCCCTGTCCACCATGTTGTGCCACTTAGGCAAGAAGAAGAGCACTCGATGTTGCTGCGCGCCATTAAGTGCTGGCAGTTGCACCTGCGGTGCAATGCGATACAGCACGTGCAGCCATTCGCGTGAAAAACGAGCAGAGCCCCACACCTCAACGTTATTGCCCGACATCGTGGAGTTGCCCACAATGACGTCGCGGTGATAATTGGCGCAAAACACGTAGGCATCGAAGCTGTCGCGGTTGGCAAACGGAAGTTTGCCGTTGTTTGTTGCCAATGCCTGCTCTACCTGCTTGCTTCGAATGAGGTTGAGTTTGGTGGAATGTCCGTGTGGCAGTGCAACCGTTGGAATACCCAATTGTTTCGCCGACAGCTGTGCTTGCAACACGAAGTCGGTGAACAGTGCGCGGCGCACTCGCGAAAGCACGCCGTCTGCTTTGGCTATGTCGGCGACCCCGTCGCCCCATTCGAAGATGCACATTCCCGCGTTGATGCTTTGCAACAGGCGCTGAGTGCGCATCACGTTCCACCGAACACGTCCGTACTTCTTTAACCCACTTGGGGCAAAGGCTGCGTTTGGTAAATGGCGCAATGTAAAGCACGGGTACGTGGCAAGAAAGTTCAGACGAAAGTCATTGGCCGCTTTGTATTCGCTAGCGATAATTGCAGCCACGGGTTGGCCCATCTCCAGGCTTTGCCACATGACGGGTGCCATCTGATCGATGTCGGCCGAGCCGCGCATCACAAAGACAAACGACTTATCGTCGGCCATTGGTGCTACTTGTCTGGCGTTGCGAAGTTCAGGCGGGCCAACTCGGCACGCCACAAGTCGGCAAATTCGCAATCGCGATACTTCTCAAAATACGGCCCGCCCAGTGTGTAGTGAATCAATTCGGGCGTGCTCGAAGTTGGTTGGTGCTCGCCCACCAAATAATTCCAACTCAGTGGAAGCGAACCGATTAAGTCGTCGTTGCCAAGCCACTTGAATTGATGCAAGAAGAGGCCAGTTTCGGTGGAAACCGCCTCGGGCGTAAGAGCGGTGCAGCGCGCATTGTTAAACATCATCACGCTCGACCAATTCTTTTTCTCGTATTTAGTTTGCACCTGGCCCAAAAACTTGGTGTCGCCCACTGGTTGATAATCGTGCTTTGCGCACATCACCGCATATTTTTCGTCGCGCAACGCCCACAGCTCGGCAATGTCGGCAGTTACCAACATGTCGCAGTCGGTGAAAACTGCCCAGCCTTTGTAATCGCAAAGATACGGCGCCAGAAAGCGCGTGAACGAAAAATCGGTGGACTCGAGGCCCGAGCGCTCGCGCGTGTAAAACGCGCTCATGTGGCTTTTGATAACAGGAACAATCTCGACGGGCTTAGATGCGTGGCGCATGATGCTGTGCGCAAGCACATGAAACGCCACCGTTTCGTTTTCGTCGTAACCGATAAACACTTTGATGGTGTCGGCCATTGTTGCTCCTTAAAACGACGACGGCATCGGGCCAGTTTCAAGCAGCGGCGCGCGAATGGCCAACAACTGCTTCAACAATGGCTCAAGGCGATGCAGCGGCAACATGTTTGGGCCATCGCTCATTGCTTCGTCTGGGTTCGGGTGAATCTCCATGAACAAGCCATCCACTCCAACGGCAACTGCGGCGCGCGCAAGCGGCGAGACGTATTCGCGTTGGCCGCCGGAGGTGCCACCTTGGCCACCTGGTTGCTGCACCGAGTGCGTTGCGTCGAAAATGACGGGGCAACCAAATGATTGCAGTTGGGGAAGCGAGCGGAAGTCGACCACCAGCGTGTTGTAACCAAAACTATTTCCGCGTTCGGTCAGCATCAAGTTTTCGGCGCCCGACGAACGAAGTTTCTTTGCAACCTGGCCCATCTCTTGTGGCGACAAAAACTGACCCTTTTTCACGTTGATTGCCTTGCCGGTTTCGGCGGCAGCCACCAGCAAGTCGGTTTGGCGACAAAGAAACGCCGGTATTTGCAGCACGTCAACCACCGAGGCAACCTCGGCCACATGGTGGCTTTCGTGAATGTCGGTAAGCACTGGCAAGCCCAGTTTGTCCTTTACTTGTTGCAACACTTCCAGGCCTTTTGTGACACCAGGGCCACGGAAGGTAGACGCCGAAGTGCGGTTGGCCTTATCAAAACTCGCCTTAAAGATGTACTGCACGCCCAGGCGGCTGCAAATTTCGGAAACGGTTTCGGCAACCTGCATCACTAATTCCGTGCTTTCAATGACGCAAGGGCCGGCAATAAGTGTCAGCGGCTTGCCCTCACCCACAACTACCGAATTTCCAACTTTTGCCAAATGGTCGGTGCTGCTCATGGGTTAGTTGTCCTCTGCTGGTTGTTCTGCAAGGCCCGCTTGCACCAAATCGTGCAGTCGCAAGATGCCAATAACTGTACCTTCGACGTCTGCAACGGGAAGCACACTGATTGCCTTCTTATTGTTGCGTTCCATCTTCTTCATTGCATCGAATGCAAGCGTGTCGCCATCAACTGTTATTGGATCGGCAGTCATAATGTTGCCTGCTGTGAGCGCAGCCCACTTTGCCGGTTCGTGCGATCGAAGCGCGCGACGCAAGTCGCCGTCGGTAATCAAGCCATCGATTGCGTTCTTGCTCTGTGCATCGCGCACCCACACGGTGCCAATGCCATAACGCGTGAGTTCTTCAACAACTGTCACTAGTGGCGCATTTGTAGGTAACGGTGCAATGCGATCGATAGGGATCATGAGGTCGCGAACGAACAATGTGAGGCGCTTGCCCAACTGGCCGCCGGGGTGGTTGGTTGCAAATTCGTCTGGCGTTATCTTGCGGCGTTGCATCCACACCGTTGCCAACGCGTCGCCAATGGCCATAGCAACTGTGGTGCTGGAGGTAGGCACAATATTGTGCGGCCCTGCTTCGGTTTCTACACCAGCATCAATTGCAACATCGCATCCTTTGCCAATTGCCGAGTCCACCTTGCCGACAATTGCAATCAATTGCGTCTTTCGCAAGCGAAGGTGCGAAATCATGGCAACGATTTCCTGTGTCTCACCGCTGTTGCTCAACAAAATCACCACGTCGCCAGGGGCAACCACGCCCAAGTCGCCGTGCAGTGCGTCGAGTGGGTTCAAGTAGAGCGAGACCAAACCAACCGAGCTAAAGGTTGCGGCAATCTTTCGGGCCACGATTCCCGACTTGCCCACACCGCTCACAATCACTTTGGACTGGCACTGCTCCAAAATTTCGACTGCCTTATCCACGCTTGCCGAGTTCAGTCGATTGGCAGCTGCGGTAATTGCAGCGGCTTCATGCAGCAGGGCTTGGACAACATCTTGTGCATTGGAGCCCTGTGAAGTAGTCATTGCACTCTCTGTTCTAGTTGCTCGTTGGCTTGTCGCGGTTGCTTGCAACGATTTCCCGAGCCAAATCAAGGTCTGCGGGCACGTTCACTTCGCCCAACGGCTCGTCAATTTCAATGGTTCCAACAACCACTCCATTGTCGATGAACCGCAGTTGTTCGAGTTTTTCTAAGTTCTCTGGTTCGCATTCGGTAAACGACGGCCACTGCAACAGCACCTCTTTGGTGTATGCGTACAAACCAACATGGCCCCAATACGTGGCGTGTTTGGCCCACTCCTCTGGCGCTGCATCGCGTTGCGCAGGTATTGCGCTGCGGCTGAAGTACACGGCGTCGCCGTTTGTTCGGCGAAGAGTTTTTACGGTGTTGATGTTGTGAATACCTTCTTGGCGCAATTTGTAAATTGGCGTTAACACGGAGGGCCTAGGCGCACGGCGTGCAAACTCGGTTGCAACTGCATCAATCACGTTGGGGTCGATGAATGGTTGGTCGCCTTGCACGTTAATGATTACATCGGCATCAATGTTTGGCGCGGCGAATGCAATTCGGTCGGTTCCGGACGAGCACGATGCTGGCGTCATCACCGTATTGAAACCCCAACCTTTTGCGATATCCCGTAGTTCTTCCGAGTCGGTGCATAACAACACCTCTGTTGCCTGCTTCGACAACGCGCATTGCTCCAGCACTCGTTGCAACATTGCTTTGCCGCCAATGTCGGCCAACACCTTGCGCGGTAGACGAGACGATTCCAGCCGGGCTGGCACCGCGATGACACTTTTCATCAAGCGCTGCTGAAGCCTTATTTATCGCCGCCGGCGACTGCGGGAATAATCGAAACTGTTTCGCCTGCGGGCACCTTGGTATTCAAACCGTCCATGTAGCGCACATCGTCGTCGGAAACGAACACGTTGACAAACTTGTGCAAGTTGCCGGCGTCGTCTAGCAACCGATCAGAAAAACCTGGGTGCTGGGCATCCAAGCCCTTCAATACGTCGGCAAGCGTGTCGCCTTCCACCTGCACGGTGGATGCTCCGCCGGAAAGTGGGCGCAATGTGGTGGGGATTCGTACGGTAACGGCCATACCCCAAACGCTATCTGCGCTATCGAGATTTGGGATTGACTCGCAAATCATGGCCAATCATGTTGGCAACAATGCGCGCGCTGATGGCAACCATTGGCAGCCCCCCGCCGGGGTGGCTCGATCCGCCAACCAAGTAGAGGCCTTTGCGAGGGCCCCTGTTTGCGGGGCGTCGAAACGCTGCGCGCTTTCCATTCGACGACGTTCCATAAATTGCACCGCCAGACGAACGGTAACGATGCGCAATCTCTGTTGGTCCAATTGTTTCGATGAACTGCACGCGATCGCGCAAATCAACACCGATAGTTGCAAGACGACCGATGAGCCACTGCCCGTATGTTTCCGTGTCTACTTGCGCGCCTGCCGGGGCATTCACTAACAAGAACCAGTTCTCGCAATTTGCAGGTGCTTGCGAGGCATCGGTTACCGACGACACGCACGCGTAAATGGTTGGGTCTTCAGGCATTTCGCCTTTCGACATTTGTTCAAACTCATGTTGGTAATCGACCGAGAACCACACGTTGTGGTGCACAATGTTTTGCGTTGTGCCCTTGGCGCCAACTAGCACGATGACACCGCTTGTGGAGCGCCCCGCACGGCGCACTGCTTTCAGCGTTTTTCGTTGTGGCAACAAATCTGTATACAGGTGTTCTGCATCCACGTTGGCAATAACAATGGGTGCGGTAAGCACTTCGTTGTTTGCCAGTCGCACGCCTGTTACTCGGCGCTTGTTGCCTTCAATGCGCAGCACTTCGGTGTTCGTGCGAAATTGCACTCCGTTCAGTGTTGCGACCTTCACCACTGCATCGCGCAACGCACCAAGGCCTCCGTGTGCATACCACGCGCCGTGATCGGCCTCTACTGCTGCGATGCACGCAAGTGTTGCGGGCGCTTCAAAAGGCGACGAGCCGCTGTATGTTGCGTACCGACCTAACCACTGTTGCAACAGCGGGTCGGAGAAATGTTTCTTTGCAGCAACGGCAAGGCTGCGCATTGCATCAATTTGGCGAAAGTCGCGCGGTGAGTCCATTCGTCTAAACAACGAAACGGCCCCTGTCATTGGCCCGGCCAAGAATGTTCGCTCGCTGATGCTCCAGATGCGTCGAGCATGTTTCAAAAACTGCAGGTACTGCCCGCCAGAGCCTGGGCTCATTGCATCTATTGCGCTTGCCGTATCCACGGGGTTGTCGTACACCGTTACCGCCCGACGGTTTTGCCAGAAATAACGAAACTGCGGATCAAGACGGTGTAATTGCAGCTGCTCGTTCAGGCTGGTGCCAACAAGTTGAAACACTTCATCAATCAGGGCAGGAAGTGTTAGTAACGAGGGCCCAATGTCAAAGGTGTAACCATCGCGTTCGTAGGTTGCAAGCTTTCCGCCCAGTGTTGGAAGGCGCTCTACCACCGTCACGTCGTGCCCTGAAGCGCGCAACCGAATGGCAGCGAGCAAGCCGCCCATGCCGCCGCCGACAACCACGGCATTGGGCAGTGCGTTAGGCACGAGCAGAGCCAGATCGTTGTAGCGCAACTAGCGCCAACGGCACCATTGCAATGCCACCTGCAATTGCCACCACAACGTCGTCGAAGAAGAACGCGAAGCCCACAGTTTCAAGTATTGCCACCAATGCATATTGCACAATGGGTGTTCGGTCTGGCCGCTCGCGCACCGGCAACAACCGCTCGAACAACACCATCAACACTGCAGCGCTTACCAACCACCCTGCAAAGTTGGACAACGGTATTCCTCGATACCAACCTCCGTCGGGCCATTGCCAATAGCCCTCGCCAACCATTTGCGGGTCGAGAAAAACATCCCACGCCATCAGCGCAAACGCACCAAGTGCCATTCGTAAATACCACTGCGCATGCTTACCTAACACTGCATGCGCAACTTCGCGTGCCGGAAGCGCCATGGCAAACCATGCAAGCGGCACCAACACGGGCACTCCAATCACTTGCGGCTGCAACGCATCGGTGTATTGATAGTTGCCAAACGGAAAGCCAGTTTTTGTGCCAACCGCCTCTAGCACTGTTGTCACAACGGCAACAACAACTGCCGCAAGCAACGCGCGCCGATAACCCCAGCGACGAATTGCCGAAATCAGCGATACAAGGAACAAACCTCCCACCACAATCGCCGACAACATCACGCGCGAGCCACTTTGTTTTTCCGCAAGCGGGGTGGCAATCATTCCCAAATACGCAACGGTGGCAATTGCTGCCAGCAATGTCTGCGGCGGTCGGCGATTGTTGTCCGTCATGTCAGCCCCATGGGCGCATCAGGCGAGTCACCATCATTGCTTTTTGCCATGTGGAAACCGATGCTCGCTGCGCAAACACGTTGTACTGCTGTTCCTCTATTTTTTCCAAGATCCGTCCGTACAACACGCGTGCCGCACCAATGCATCGGGCCGACTGCTTGGGCAGCATGCTTAACCCGATATCGGCAGACGCGTACAGTTCGCGACAACGCGCAATTTCAAACTTCATCAACTCAACAAATTGCGGCGTGCACTGGCGCGAATGAATGTCCACGCCAAATCGGCGAATGTCTTCTTGCGGTACGTACACCCGTTTTCGGTCCAAGTCCTCGTTGATGTCACGCAAAAAATTGGTGAGTTGAAACGCATTACCTAAATCCCGCGCGTGTGGGATGGCCTCTGGTGTCAGCGGCTCCAAAATTGGCAACATCATTTCACCAATCACCGCGGCCGAGCCATCCATATAGGCAAGCAAGTCGTCCCACGTTTCGTACTGCTCCACAGTGAGGTCCATCGTCATGCTGCGCAAAAAACGTGCGAAGCATTCGCGATCGATAGAAAATTTGAGCACCGTATCCACCACAGCTTTCAACACCGGGTCGTCGGATTCTCCTGCGTCGAGGTCGTGGAAGAAACATTCTCCAAATGAGGCGAGCGCAGTGGCGCGCTCGCTAACAGGCACGGGGCCCAAGTCATCCACAATGTCGTCGGCATACCGGCAAAACCCATACAACGCGTGCACGTGTGGCCGTTTGTCTGCAGGCAATACCAATGTCGACCAGTAGTACGTGGTGCCGTGACGTTTGTTGAACTCTTTGCAAAGCGCGTAACTGCTCTGCAGCGTTACGGGGCCGCTTGGCAACAAATGCGTCGTTGGCACCGGCGGTTGCTTTTTGGGCACTGCTCTACCTTCGGCTTTTCGCGTATTCGTCCACGCGTTCGGCGGCCAACTTGCCCGACACCAGCACCATCGGTACGCCCACACCAGGCAACGTACTGGAACCCACGAATACCAAGCCAGGCACCTTCTTGTCTACGTTGTTCGGCCTGAAAGGGCCCGTTTGGAAGAACGTGTGCGCGAGGGCAAACGGCGTGCCGCGCTCCATGCCCATTGCCTCCCAATCCAGCGGGTCGTAGACGCGCTCGACCACAACATCGGTTGGGTAACCAAGCGACGCAACACGATTTTTGATGTCGCCAACGATGCGGTCGCGTTCGCGGCTCCAGTCAATTTTTCCATCCAAGTTCGGTGTTGGCTCCAATACATATAACGACGAGTCGCCTTCTGGCGCCAAGCCCTTGGTGTCGAGCGAATGCAATGTCACCAACACCGATGGGTCTGGCATGCGTACACCGTCTTCAATGAGCGCCTTAAACGAACCGTTCCAATCGTGGCCGAAGTGAATGTTGTGATGCGCTGCGTTTGCTGGCGGCAAGCCCTTCACGCCAGCAATCCACAACACGCAGCTTGGGCTGTACTTTCCTCTGCGCGCAACTCGCGGCGCCTCAACGCCACCAAGCAATGTGCGGTATGCAACGGGCAAGTCTGGGTTACACACAACCGCGTCTGCGGCAATGCGTTCGTTTCCGCCAACTTCAACGCCTGTCACTGCACCATTAGTTCCCGACGATCGCAAGATGCGCGTAACAGGTGCGTTGTACCGAATTGTCACGCCCTTGTCGGTGAGTGCGTTGGCCAAACCACTTGCCATCGAGTGCATGCCACCCTCGGGGAAGTAGACACCTTCAACCGAGTCCATGTAGGTGATGACTGCATAAATCGATAACGCTTCGTAAGGCGCGAGGCCTGCGTACATGGATTGGAAACTAAATATTCGCTGCAGCCGTTCGTCTTTGAAGAAGCTGCCAATTTTCTTATCCAGTTTTGTAAACCCGCCCATCTTTACCAATTGCAAACCCGCGCGCCATGGCTTCACTAAATCGAGCGGCGAATTGAAGTTGGTGTCGATGAACGAACCCATCTCTGCTTTGTACAACTTCTCTAGCCACGTGCAGAATTTCAAAAACGATGCTGCTTCAATCTTGTTAGAAAAACGGCTGATCTCTTCTGCCATCTCTTGGCGGCCGTGCACCACATTCAGTTCGCTGCCATCGGCATACACAGCTCTGTACATCGGGTCTACTTTTTTGATGGTGACGTAATCGCGCATCTCTGTACCAACTGCGTTAAACACATCTTCCAACAAGTTGGGCATCGTCATAACGGTTGGGCCGTTGTCTAGGCGAAACCCATTCGACTCCACCATTCCAGCGCGCCCTCCCGGGATGGCGTCGCGTTCAACAATGGTTACCTCATGACCTCGCGCAACAAGTTGCGCCGCTGCAGACAAACCGCCAAGACCAGCACCAATAACAACGACTTTCATTACACAGACCTCCACGAGACGAATGCTGCTAGTTCTATAAGTTCATTGCGCGCCTCTTGCGAAAGCGGCGCCTTTCCTATTGCTTCAATTGCTTCGTCGGTGAGCGACGTGATCAACTGTTCCAACTGATCGAGTGCGCCGGTTTCACGGATCACCATTTGCACGTCGGCAACTTGCGCATCGTTCAACACGGTGTTACCCACCAATTGCAAAACGCCAAGTTGCGCTGCATTGGCCAGTGCAGTTGCCATTGCCATGAGCGGCGTTGGCTTGCCTTCGCGCAAATCGTCACCCACCGGCTTGCCGGTTACTGATGTTTCGCCAAACGCGCCCATCACGTCGTCGCGCATTTGAAACGCATCGCCTAGCGGCAATCCATACGCAGACAGCGCGGGCAACAACTGTTCGGCCTTCTCGGGCGCCGCAAGCACTGCACCAAGATGCAGAGGGCGTTCAATGGTGTACTTTCCACTCTTGTAGCGACAAATGCGCTCGGCTTTCACCAATCGACGTTCGCTGTTTGCCGAACCCAACATGTCGAGGTATTGGCCAAAGTTCAATTCCACGCGCAACTCGTTCCAGATGCTCCAAACGGGTTGAGGCGCACCGAGCAGCAGTTGGTCGGCATACACAAATGCCAAGTCGCCAACCAAGATTGCGGCACCTTCGCCAAAACGCCTGCTTTCGCCCACCCACGAATTCTTTTTGTGCAGTTCCGACATCACGATGTGCGTTGTTGGCTCGCCGCGTCGGGTTGACGAACCATCCATAACGTCGTCATGAAACAATGCGAAAGCATGCATCAACTCGAATGCCGCGCCGGCGTCGATCACTCGTTGATCGTCGGGGTTGCCACCAGCACCTACGAAGCCCCAATGACAAAACGCAGGCCGCAGGCGTTTACCGCCGGCCAACACCAAGCGCGCAATCTCATCAATCGGTTGGGCCAAATCGGTGTCGAAAGCCGACCACCGTGTTCGCTCGGTATCAAGCAGCAACTGCAGGCGGGCGTCTACCCGGCGAGCAATGTGCGAGAGAGATGATGGCGCTGCAGGCACACCATAAGGCTACGCCACAAAATTGGTGCTGTGCCTAGTCGTTGTCTAACTGAGTAACTACTTCCTCTATCCGCAGTTTTGCCTTACCAATGCGTTCACGGCATAGTTCGATCAGTTGCGAAGCACGTTGCACATGTTCGGCCAAGGCGTCCACATCAACATCATCACTTTCCAGTTCTTCAAGAATTGCCTCAAGTTCGGCAACCGCTTCTGCATACCCAACCGAGTCGTCGGTGGCCACTGCTGGTTTCTTTGCCTTGCTCATTTCTTTCCTGCTTTCTTCGGTGTTGATTGTTGCTTGGTTCGAGTCGAAATTGTTTCCACTGTGCTCGTGGCGTCGCCGTCCGCAAATGAAGTGGTAATCACTTGCCCCTGCTTCAGCGCACTTGCGCCCCGTATTGCTTTGCCGTTTGCATCGCGCGTGATGCTCCACCCACGGGCCATGGTGTTCACTGGGTCGAGCAATCGCAACCTGTCGGAAGCCGACTTCAGCGAATGTGTTGCCAACGAAAGCACTTCGGTCGGCCTTCGCCGCACGCGGTCGGCCGCTGCGCGCAACGCATGTGCCGATTCGTTTAGTGCCAACACCACGGCGCTCTTCACAGCTTGTGCAGTTTCATTCAACGAACGCTCGGCATCGCTCAACAACTCGGACGCGGTCAGCGAAATTTGCGACCACGCATCCTCGGTCGATTGCACAAACTCTTGCACCAACTGCACCACACCCGCCGCGCACGCGGTTGGTGTTTTATACGCGCGGTTTGCAATCTCATCGGCGATGCTGGTGTCCACTTCATGACCAATGCCTGTGAATACGGGTAATGGGCACATGCCAATTGCTGCAGCAATTTCTTCGCTATCGAATGCAAGTAAATCGGTTTTGGACCCGCCGCCGCGCACCAACATCACCACGTCAATATTGTTGCGTGCGCCTGCTTGTTCTATTGCTGCCACCACTGTTGGCACGGCCTCGGCACCTTGCACCCGCACATCGTGCACAAACACTTCAAAACCAATTCCTGATGCTTCCAGTTCGTGCAATGCGTCGGCATGCGCCGCGCTGCCGATGCTGGTTATCAACGCAATACGCAATGGCGCAACGGGCAGTGGCACCAACTTGTTGGCTTCGTAGAGTCCCCGAGTTTTTAGGCGCTGCACAATCTCGTCTCGTTGGCCGGCAAGGTCGCCAAGTGTGAAGCGCGGGTCGATGTTGGTGACCTTGAAACTGAACGAACCTCTGTCTACATATATGTCGGGGGTTCCATACAGCCGCACCTTGATGCCATCGGCCAATTCCAAACGGTGTTTTGTTAGCAGCGGCTTGATGTGGCGCATCTGATATTCAAAAATGGCAATGCTCACCGCGGCTTTTTTACCGCTCTCGCGTTCAACGATGGTGAAATACGTGTGCTTGCCTCGGCCATTAAAGCCTTCAATTTCGCCTTGAATCCACAGCCCGCCTTCAAACGCCTGGCTCAGGACACCTTTAACAATGTCGAGAAACTGGCTGACCGACAGCGTGCGTGCTTCGTCGCTCATTGCATTGCTGAGGTAGTGAAGCTTCCGCCGGCACGAACCTGTGATGCGTACAAGCCATTTAATGCCATGAGTTGGTCGTGTGTCCCTTCTTCGGCCACCCGACCTTGGTCGAGCACCACAATCCTGTCTGCATCACGAATAGTAGACAACCGGTGTGCGATCACAATCGCGGTTCGGTTAGTGCTCGCGGCCTCAAGTGCACGCTGCACCAACACTTCGCTTTCGTTGTCCAGGTGGCTGGTGGCCTCATCCAAAATCATGACCGCGGGGTTCTTCAACAACAATCGAGCGATTGCCAAACGCTGCTTTTCGCCGCCCGATAGGCGGTAGCCGCGTTCACCCACCACCGTGTCGTAACCATCGGGCAGCGACGCAATGGTGTCGTGGATGTACGCCGACTTGCACGCCTCTGCAAGTTGCGCATCGGTTGCGCCTGGCTGCGCGTACAGCAAGTTGGCCTTAATCGATTCGTGAAACATGTGTGGGTCTTGCGAGACAACGCCAATTGCCGAACGAAGCGAAATGCCAGTTACGTCGCGCACATCGTGCCCGTCCAGTTTCACTGTTCCTCGCGTTACGTCATACATGCGCGCAATCAAGTTGGCAAGCGTTGTCTTTCCTGCGCCACTGGAGCCCACGATGGCAATGGTTTCGCCGGGTTCGATAGTTAATGAAACATCCACCAACACATCTACGTCTGGGTCTGCTCCTTGCATGATGCCGCCGGCCTCTAGCGATGCAATTGAGACCGACGCACCATCGGGGTAACGAAACCCAACGTGATCAAACTGCACAGCGCCCTTCGCACCCACAATGTCAACAGCGCCGGGCTTGTCGGTGATCGATACTGGCGCGTCCAACACCTCGAACACGCGCTCGAAACTGACAAGGGCCGTCATCACTTCAAGCCGCGCGTTAGTAAGGCCCGTCAATGGTTGATAAATACGCTGCACAAATGCGGCCATTGCCACCAACGTGCCAATAGTGATGCCGCCCGAAACCACCATGAATGCGCCAATTCCATAAATGGCAACGGCGCCGAGCGCCCCAACAAGGCCAAGGGCAACAAAGAACACGCGGCCGTACATTGCCGAAGTGATGCCAATGTCCCTTACCCTGCCCGCGCGACCGCTAAACGCACCGACCTCATCGGAATGACGGCCAAACAACTTCACCAACATTGCACCAGCAACGTTGAAGCGTTCGGTCATCTGCGTATTCATTTGTGCGTTCAGGCCCATTTGCTCGCGCGAAATATCTTGCAAACGAACACCCACCTTGCGGGCAGGAATAATGAATGCCGGCAACACCACCAACGCAAGCAACGTCAATCGCCACTCCAGCGCAAGCATCGCAATTAATGTTGTAACCAACACCAACACGTTTGATACAACGCTGCCAAGCGTGCCCGTCACTGCTTGTTGCGCACCCACAACATCGTTGTTCAGGCGGCTGATCAGTGCGCCGGTTTGCGTGCGCGTAAAAAACGCAATGGGCATGTGTTGCACTTTGTCGAACAAAGCCACGCGCAAGTCGTAAATCAAACCTTCACCAATACGTGCCGAATACCATCGCTGCACAATTTGCAAAACAGCATCAGCAAGTGCTGCCACCACCAAAATAATGGTGAGCGTCACGATGCGGTTTTTGTCGGCCTGAGGGATTGCCTTGTCCACAATGAGGCGAAACAACAACGGCGGCACTAACGCCAACAGAGCCGCAACAAAAATCGAGACCAACAGCCCAATGATTGGCCACTTGTATGGCGTCGCAAACTGCCACACGCGCTTCATTGACGAACCGCGAACCTTTATCCCAGCAATTGCTTTGGCATCTCCCGGTATCAGTCCGTGTGGCCCCATTCGCATGGTGTCAGGCTAAGCCCACAACCCATACTTCATTGCAGTTGCTTCTAGGCTGACTGCGTGACATCTGTTCGCCGTTTTCGCTATGCACCCATTGTTGCCAGCGGCATTCTTATGCTCACACTTGCGGCATGTTCCAGTAGCGAACAAAGCACAGACGACTCCCAAAACACCACGCAGTCCAGCGCCACATTTTCGGTGGGCGGCATCAATTGGGCAGCTTGCCCCGACACGGCGCCCGAGTCTCTCGTGCAATGCGGCAACCTGGAAGTACCTTTCGACTACGACAACCCCGACGAAGGCTCTTTTGTCCTCTATATCAAGCGTCGTCAGGCCACCGTGCCCTCTGAACGAATTGGGTCCTTGCTGGTTAACCCCGGCGGCCCTGGCTTCGGCGGCAGTTCACTTGCCGACGACGCGGCGTATTACTTCAGCGAAAGTTTGCTCAATCGTTTCGACATCATTGGGTGGGATCCGCGCGGCACTGGTCTCACCACCCCGGCAGTCGATTGCGTTGACTCCTTCGATGAATATGTTGGTCTCGACTCGCCACCAGATACACCCGAAGAAAAACAGGCACTGATCGACGCATCACAAGCGTTCAACGACAAGTGCGAGGAAAATGCTGGAACCATTCTTCCTTACATCTCAACTCGCGCCAGCGCCGCCGACATGAACAGCATCCGCTTGGCGCTTGGCGAAGAGAAAATTTCGTATTTTGGTTTTTCTTACGGCTCCGAACTGGGAGCAACGTGGGCAACCATGTACCCCAACACCGTTCGCGCCGCGGTGCTCGACGGAGCAACCGACCCCCTCTCTACGTCAACCGAAGCGGGATTGGCCCAAGCAGCCGGCTTCGAAAAACAACTCACCACGTTTCTTGCGCAGTGCAGCAAAAAACCCACATGCGAGTTTCATAACGATGGCAATTCTGAAGATGCAATCGATGCGCTGCTGCTTGATCTAGACGCAAACCCACTGGTTGTCAGCGCCGAGCGCACACCAGTGACGCAGGGAGTCGCCTTCACCGCAATCGCACAAGCCATGTACTCCGATTCTTATTGGCCGCAACTGCAATCGGCACTTGCCGATGCACAAAAAGGCGACGGCGCAGGTTTGCTTGCTTTGTATGACGACTACTACCAACGCAACCTAGATGGTTCGTACGGCAATCAGTTGGAAGCATTTCTTGCTATCTCGTGTCTTGACGACCCGGGCGCATCATCTGTCGAAGAAGTTGACGCATCGGTGGATGCATTTATCGCAGCCGCACCACGCTTGGGCGCCAACTTTGCTCACGGCTACTCGTGCGCGCTGTGGCCTGTGCCGCAAGCACAGCAAGTGACTGTCTCCGGCAAAGGCGCGGGCCCAATCATTGTTATCGGCACCACTGGCGACGCATCCACCCCACTGTCTTCTTCGCGCAAAATGGCCAAGGCGCTCGAGTCTGGCGTGCTCCTTGTGGTCGAGGCCGACCAGCACACTGGCTATGGCATCAACACCTGCATCATCATGGAAGTCGACAACTATCTCATCGATTTAACCGTGCCAGTAAACGAAACCATCTGCAAGAGCTAGCCACACTCCACAGGTAGAATTGGCATAGTGACAACGCCTAGCCACGTAACTCTTGTCGATTGCACGCTGCGCGACGGCGGCTATTACAACGACTGGGATTATTCCAACGAGCTCATCACCCACTATGTCGACTCCATGGTGCGCGCAGGCGTGGACGTCATCGAGATGGGTTTTCGC
The DNA here is from genome assembly GCA_945900735.1 of Acidimicrobium ferrooxidans DSM 10331. Taxonomy (GTDB): domain Bacteria; phylum Actinomycetota; class Acidimicrobiia; order Acidimicrobiales; family Ilumatobacteraceae; genus UBA3006. The sequence goes on from CAMDJX010000013.1 coordinate 24,155, forward strand.
CAACTGAAAGCCGACAAGTATCTCGGCCCAACCGCCTGGACAACCGACGCGTTCTTGCAGCAACTCAACATCCCGTCGTCCATCACTGTTGCCGTCATGATGAACGCCAAAGACGTAGTACAAAGCGGCGACAGCGCCCGCACCATCAGCGCTGCTTTCGTCGAAAAAAAGAAATCTCGTGTCGACATGATTCGCTTCGCCGCTATTCACAGCGAAGTAGACGCTCTTGCGCCCGCCGTTGCAACATTGCACACGCTTGGCTACCGCGTTGCCATCAACTTGATGCAAGTCTCCGACCGCAGCCCCGAAGAAATTCGTGCCTTCGGTAAACAATGCAAAACTATGGGTGTCGAAGTTGCCTACATCGCCGACTCGTTCGGTGGCCTTCGCCCGCACGAGCTTGCGCCAATCATGCACGCACTCGCCGAAGGTTTTGAGGGGCCAGTTGGCTGCCACCTTCACGACAACATGACGTACGCGCTCTCCAGCACGCTTGCAGCAGTTGATGCAGGTGCGACGTGGGTAGACGCAACCATTCTTGGCATGGGTCGTGGCCCCGGCAATGTGCGCACCGAATACCTTGCGCCCGAACTAAAACGCCTTGGCCGCAGCAACATTGACGTCATGCCACTCGTCAACCTTGTCTCGCGCGACTTCACCAACCTGCAGCGCAAACACGAGTGGGGCTCCAACCTCTATTACTTCTTGTCTGCCAACTATGGCATTCACCCCACCTACGTCATGGAACTGACGAAAGATGGTCGCTATGCACCAGCACAAATCGTTGGCGCTCTCGAGCACCTCAACGAGCACGGCGGCGCACAATTCGATCGCAATCGTTTGGTGGGCATCACCGCCGGCCGCGTTGTCAATTACGTGGGCACCTTCGACGCATCCTCGTGGTGCGCTGGCAAAGATGTGCTCATCATTGGCCCTGGCGACGAAGCCCGCACCAAAAAAGTAGAGCTCGAGCAGTTCATTGCCCAACACAAACCGGTTGTCATCGGACTTGGCGCATTTTCCGCAATCAACCAATCGCTTATAGACGCCGTTGCAGTGTGCCATCCCGAACGTGCAGCTCTAGAGGCAACCGCTATCTCGCAACTGCAATGCCCAGTGTTTGCGCCATCGGCACTACTAAACGAACTTGATATCACCACCAAACAGCCGCGCGACGTTGGCGTTGCCATTAGCGATGCAGGGTTTTCACTTGCGCCGACACAAGCCACGCTTCCGCGCCTACTTTCTGCGGCGTATGCCCTCGCGCTTGCAGCACAGGGTGGCGCAAAGCGAATCCTCGTTGCGGGCTTCGACGGTTTCTCGCAAGACGATCATCGCTTTCAGGAAATGGACGACGTGTTTGCAAAGTTTGCGCAACTAAACAACGCACCTCAGGTGGTGTCCATCACCCGCACACGCTTCAACATCGAGCGTTCCTCCATGTTTGCCCCGCTTTAACGTGACCCAAACACCCACCGACTTTCTCGTTGTCATTCCCGCCCGTTACGCGTCGTCGCGTTTCCCCGGCAAAGCCTTGGCCCAACTTGGCGGCAAGGCCGTGGTGCAACGCTGCTACGAGCAGTGCCTGCTTGCGGTCTCTGCCGACAACATCGTTGTTGCCACCGAAGACAATCGCATTGTCGAATTCTGCACAGCCAACAACATAAACGTGATTCTCACCAGCGACAACTGCCTCACTGGCACCGACCGCGTTGCTGAAGTTGCATCCAAGCGCCCAGCACAGTGGTACATCAACGTGCAAGGCGACGAACCGTTTCTTGACCCAGCGGGCCTCACGCAAATAATCGATGCTGCACTCAACGCAAAGCCAACCACCCAAGTGATCAACGCATACAGCAACATCACCAACGATGAGGATTTCCGCAGCGTCACGGTGCCAAAGGTTGTCTGCTCACAAGACGACATGTTGCTTTACGCCAGTCGGGCCGCCATTCCTACCACCAAGTCGTTGCAGTTTGTTCGCGCACGCCGGCAAATTGGCATGTACGCATTTAGCGCCTCTGCGCTACAAATGTTTGCGGCGCAGTCAAACAAAACTCCTCATGAGCAGTTAGAAGACATCGAGATTCTTCGCTTTGTCGAATTGGGTGTTCCCGTACAAATGATCGAGGTCTACTCTGTAGGCATTGCAATCGACACTCCAGAAGATTTAGAGCGCGCTACGCAGTTTTTACAAACTCGCTAAACCTGCGCACACCTTCAGCCAAGCCAACAAACTCGTTCATCTGCAATACCGAACGCAACCGGGAAGTGTCTGCATAAATCCCGTTTTGGTCCCCGGGTGTCGGGTCTGTCACTTCAACAGTTGTTCCCACTACGTGGCCCTTCACTGTTTCTAAAACTTGCGCAACCGTGGTTCGTACACCCGTTCCGATATTGATGGTGTTTCCACCAACGCCGTCATATGTTGCGGCGCGAAACCAGGCCTCCACCACATCATCGATAAAAATAAAATCGCGAAATCTCTCTAATGAGCCCTTCACCACAATGTGTTTGTTTGCCAGCGCCTGGGCCAGATAGATACTCACCATTCCCTGGCGCAAGTTGCTCATGTCTTGCCCGGGCCCGTACACGTTGAACATGCGCATGTTTACGCTCGACAACTGCTTCGCAAACACTGCCAGATAATTCTCGGCTGCCAACTTGCCCACGCCGTAACACGACAGCGGCGCAACATGTTCGTCTTCAGCAATCGGCGCATCTGGCACGTTGCCGTACACCGACATCGAACTTGCGTAGACAAAACGCTGCGCCCCAACCGAGATGGCATATTGAATGAGGTTCAGTGTTGACACCGTGTTCTTATGCAAATCGGCGACAGGGTCGTCAAAGCTCATCTCGCCAGACGATTGGCCCGCCAAGTGCAACACAGCAGCACACTGCTTCGGCAGTTTCGCAATGGTTCCCTGTACTGCCAAGTCGCCTTCAACAAAATCAATAGATGAGGGAATGTTGGCAACCTTGCCCGACGACATGTCGTCCACACCAACTACCGAAAAACCTTCGTGCGCCATTCGAGCGGCAACCCGAGAGCCAATAAACCCAGCCACGCCGGTTACCACAACTGTTTTTGTCACGAGAATGAATGTAGTTGCTAGGCGAGGCTCACCAAGTCGAGCCACTCGTTGCTGAAATAATCCACCTGCCCGTCGGGCATCAGCAGCACTTTCGTCGGAGCCAATTGCTCCACAAATTCGGTGTCGTGGCTTACCAATATGATGGCTCCCTTCCAAGCAGACAACGCATCGGCTACCGCCTGTCGGCTTGGTGGGTCGAGGTTGTTGGTCGGTTCGTCCAAAAACAGCAAGTTATTTCGCCCCACCATCAGCATGGCAAGCGCAAGTTTCGTTTTCTCGCCACCAGACAACGTGGCCGACTCCTGAAACACTTTGGTTCCCGACAAACCAAACATGCCCAACATGCCTCGCAGCTGCGTTTCGGTAAGCCCAAGACGCACCGGCGCATGCCTGCGCATGTGATCAATCAACGAAGCCTCCGGGTCTAGGTTGTCGTGTTCCTGCGCAAAGTACCCACTCGTTACTTGATACCCAAACTCAATTTCGCCGGCATCCGGCTTCGACTCGCCCGCAAGCATGCGCAAGAGCGTGGTCTTACCCGCCCCGTTAAGGCCAAGCACCAACAGACGCTCGCCTCTGCCCAAATCAAAGCTCACATCATGAAAAATGTCTGGCCCACCAAACGTTTTACGCAAGCCACTTGCCGTAATCACGGTTTGCCCCGCAGCAGGCGGTTCGGGGAAGCGCACCTTCAGTTGCCTGTCTTTGCTTGGGCCTTCTACTTTGGTTTCCTCTATACGCGCAATTCGTTTCTCGATGCTGTGCGCCATGGCGGCCTTCGATGCCTTCGCACCAAAACGATCTACGACTCCCTGCAAACGAGCGACTTCTTTTTCTTGCAGCGATGCCTTCTTCGCCAACCGCGATTCGTCTGCGGCGCGCGACGACAAATACTGCGTGTACGTACCGCGATACTCAACAATTTCTCCAACCGAATCCTCTTGTGCCCTATCCAGATGCAGCACTCGGGTAATTGCCTCGTCCAACAATTCCAAGTCGTGGCTAATCACCAATAATGCTCCGCGATAGTCGCGCAAAAATCCAAGCAACCACGTCTTCGCATCAATATCCAAGTGGTTGGTAGGTTCGTCCAACAACAGCGTGTCACTTCCTGCAAACAAAATGCGCGCCAACTCCACACGCCTGCGCTCGCCGCCCGACAACACGCTTAACTGCGAACTCAATCTGTCGCTTTTCAAGCCAAGCCCGGCGGCAATCGCTCGCGCTTCACTTTCTGCCGCATAACCGCCCTTAGACGCAAACTCGTCTTCGGCTTTCGAGAACTTGGCAATGTTTTGCGGTGTTGCCGAAGCTTCCATTGCAGCGCGCAACTTTTCTATGCGCGCAAGGTCTTCATCGATCTGTCTTCCCGACAACACGTGCGAAATAGCCGAGAGTGTTTCGCGCGAACCAGGAATTTTTGGGTCTTGCGGCAGATATCCGAAGCCACCTTTTCGCAACACCTTGCCAAGGTGCGGCTCTACTGCGCCACCTAGCACCTTGAACAAACTTGTTTTGCCCGCGCCGTTGCGGCCTACAAGGCCTGCTTTGTCGCGCGGCATCACTGTGAATGATGCGTTCTCCACAACCATCTTCCC
>CAMDJX010000014.1 GCA_945900735.1 Acidimicrobium ferrooxidans DSM 10331
CGTGCAGCCTTCACTTGCGGACCGTAACCTGCTCCACCGTAAACAGCTGCAACACGAATGTCGCTACCGGAACACAACATCGACACTTCCTTAGCAACCTGAGCTGCCAATTCTCTCGTAGGAACAAGGACTAGACCCTGCGGACGACCTGGTTTCGATTTCTCTACTTTGAGTGCAAGCGCAATACCGAAGGCCAAGGTCTTACCCGAACCTGTTGGTGCTTTACCGCAAATATCATGGCCCTGAAGCGCATCGGGCAATGTTGCAGTCTGAACTGGGAATGGGCTTGTAATGTCGCGTGCAAGTAAACCTGCCACGATTCTTTCGGGGACGCCAAGCGTCGACCAACTCGTACTCATGTGTTTCTCCTCAATTGCCTAGGGGGTTGTGCGGCCTAACGGCCAAGCACACGACGCAAATAGTCGTTTGTGAACACACCCTCGGGATCGAGACGGTTCCGAACTTCAATAAAACGCTGATATTCAGGATACAGGCTCGACAACGACTCTGCTGACTGAAAGTGAATCTTTCCCCAATGGGGCCTACCGCCGTAATCCATCATGATCTTTTCTACGGCTCGGAAGTAAGGCTCGTATTGCATTCCCTTGAAAACGTGCACTGCGATGTATGCGCTGGATCGGCCATAGCTCGTCGAAAGCGACACATCGTCTGATGCAGTGAACCTCACTTCTACTGGGAAATTAAGCAGAAGCCCTTCATCGTCGACAAGCTTCATCACCCGTTCAAGTGCCTCTCGCACCGAGTCGCGGTTGATCGAATACTCCATCTCATAGAAACGAACCAATCTTTTACTGGCGAAAATTTTGTAGCTAGCGTTGACATATTCGACACGGCCCGAACTCGGCAACACCTTTGCTAGCCGAGGGATCAAACCCGGACGCAATCTGCCCAAATAACACAGTGCGCCAAAAGCAATATTCTCCATGAAGATTTTGTTCCACCAATGGGCAAAACGACGAGGCGGATCTGACGGAAGGTCGCAAATGTTGTTTCGCTTCGTGAGTGCCCAACCAGTATGAGGGATCCAGTAAAACTCAAAGAAGTCATTACTCTCAACTAAGTCATTGATGTTCGCGAGGACATCAGAGACACGCATTGGTTGTTCAATTGCTTGAAGTTGAAACGCGGGAACAACTCTCAAAGAAATGGTGCTCAAAATACCGAGAGCACCCAGCCCGACCCGGCCAACGTGAAATACTTCTTGATTCTCGGTACTTGCACATTGCAGTACGTCACCATCTGCAGCAATGAGACGGAAGCCGACGACTTGAGCAGCCAAACCTGTGCGGTTTTGACCAGTTCCATGAGTAGAAGTTGACAACGCACCCGCAATTGTTTGATAAGTAACGTCACCCAAATTTGGCATGGCAAGACCTTCGCGGTGAAGACGTTCGTTCAGATCGGCAAGCACGATCCCCGATTGAACCGTTACCGATGTTCGGTCTGCGCTTACTTCAATGAACTCCCCGTAATTGCGCAAGTCAATCAGAATGTCATCTGCAACCGCAACCGCTGTGAAACTATGCCCTGAGCCAACAACTTTCACACGGCGTTTCGCGGCATGGGCAAATTTGACGATTGCGACGAGCTCGCTCTCGGAAGCCGGAACGTGAAACGCTTTTGGAGTGGCGCGCTGATTTCCAGCCCAATTCTTCCAACGTTTCATACGCAAACCTTAGGCGGAACGCTGAACCGATGTCCGACCAAACCGAATGATTACCGAGACCAGCAACACGGCAGCGAGCACTGTTCCTAAATTCGACAACCAATGAAAACCAATGGCCTTACGAATAAAACCGCTGGAGAACCCTGCCATACCCCCAAAAAAACTCATCATTAAGTCGGCGGTTCCCTGAACTCGGACGCGAGATTCAGTGGCCACAGAGTCGACCAACAAACTGGAACCACCTATCAATCCAAAACTCCACCCAATACCCAGCAGCCAAAGTGACGGAAACAACAATGCGGGTGAATCGCCAGCAAGGGCCGACATGACCGTGCTCCCCATCAACATCAATGCTCCGATCATGATCGTGTTTTGCCTACCACGCAGATCAGAAAATTTTCCGATCAAGGGACTAAACGCATACATGCCAACTATGTGCAGTGAAATCACATACGCGCTCACGGTCTCATGCCCATGGCCCTTTAAATGCACCGGTGTCATGGTCATAACTGCAACCATGGTCATTTGCGAAATGACCATACTCGTTAGCGCAAGTCGGCCGTCCGAAGAGCCCTTAAAGATTCTCCAGACATCCTTGAAGGACCGTTTAGGCGTCCCTGATGCCGCTTGCGAATTAAGCCCACCGGCAACCTCAAGAGGGTCGGGTCTAAGTCGAACCGTTGTGTTCACTAGAGAGGTCAAAAAGAACACCCCAGAAAATACCCACGGCCCCGTGTACTGGTTCCAGCCGAACAAAGACATTCCCAAATCCTCTGCTGGACGAATAAGCAAAGGACCAAAGACAGCGCCAAAGGTTGAGGCAAAAAGAATTCGACTCATGGCCGATCCTCTGTTGTTGGGTTGCGCCAAATCAGTTGCCGCGTAACGTGAGAGCAAATTAGCGGCCTGCCCGTTGCCAAATAGGAATAAGCCAAGAATAAAGATCCACATCGTCTTTGTTTCGGCGCCCACTCCGGCAATCAGTCCACCGATGATTGCGAACGTATAACCGAGTTGTAAACCCCTTCGACGGCCATGCTGATTCATTTGCCGTGCCAGCACCTGCGCCATAAATGCAGTGCCCATCGTGACCGTGGCGGATGCGGCACCGCCCCACGGCGTACTTTGTCCGAGAATGTCTTGCATCACGAAAGCGCCAACCGTTACGGCCGCGGCAAGTGCGGCGGAACCAGCGATTTGGCTGGCGACAAGGACGCGAAGCGTATTTTTCTGAATATCCGCAATCTCATCAACGGATCGGATCACTGACACCATCCAAAACTACATGGTGCTGTGGTGTCGAAGAGGGGACTTGAACCCCTACGCCCTTTCGAGCGCCAGCCCCTCAAGCTGGTGCGTCTGCCAATTTCGCCACTCCGACGTGGAATTCTATTTTACTCTGAACCCGCCTCAATCAGGCAAGCAACATACCTAACGCAACAACTGTGAACAGCCAAATCAGTGCAAACACCGTAGTGATGCGATTGAGGTTTCGTTCTGCCGCCGCTGAGCCCAATGCCGTGGAACCACTGCCCCCACCGAACATGTCGCTCAGACCGCCGCCGCGACCGCTGTGTAACAAGACACCGACGATCATTGCGAACATTGAAACGACGTTAAGTACGAGGCTGAGGTATTTGATGAAATCACGCACGCCCAAATTCTACCCTCGGGATTGCGGATCCTGGACTGCCTAAGTCGATAAAACTGTTTAGGGCTGACGAAGGCGATATTGAATGATTCGGGCAAATTCGGTCGGATCGAGACTTGCCCCGCCAACCAAAACTCCGTCAATATCTGGCTGAGCCATAATTTCGACGATATTCGACGCCTTCACACTGCCGCCGTACTGCAACCGAACATTCATTGCTGCGCGCTCACCAAATGATTCCAGGATCTGGGAGCGGATTGCGCCTACGACGGCCTGGGCATCCCCCGCCGTAGCCGTTCGGCCCGTACCGATTGCCCAAATCGGCTCGTAGGCAATGACCATCTGAGAAACTTGCTCTGGGGTTCGGCCCTGCAACGCGGCAGACACCTGACCCATTACCTTGGCCGTCGTTCGGCCGGTCTCGCGCTCGGTCAAGGTTTCCCCAACGCAAACTATTGGTGTCATTCCTGCCTTGACGATAGAGACAATCAGTCGATTGACGTCTTCATCGGTTTGCGCGAAGAGTTCACGTCGTTCGCTATGCCCGCAGATCACGTAGCGAACGTTGAGTTTTCCCAGGAAGGACGCGGATACCTCGCCAGTAAATGCACCCTTTTCCTCCCAGTGACAGTGTTGGGCACCGAGACCGATTCGAACTTCGTCGACATCAATCAACGTTTGCACGCTGCGAATGTCGGTAAATGGAGGATGAATCGTAATTTCGACACTGTTGTAGTCGTCCTTGGTCAGCAAATACGACAACTTTTGCACAAACTGAATTGCATCGAAGTGATTGTGGTTCATCTTCCAATTGCCACTGACAATTGGGATTCGACTTTGCGTATCACTTGACATTCGGGGCTCCTCGTAGTGCTGCTAAACCGGGCAAGTCGCCCAATTCCAAAAACTCTAAAGATGCGCCACCGCCAGTTGAGACATGGTCAACTTCGTCATCCAATTTAAACTGCGCTAGCGCTGCGGCAGAATCTCCTCCACCGACGACAGTAAATGCCTTAGTGTCGGCAACCGCTTGCGCAACCGTTCGAGTGCCCGCGGCAAACCTTGGATCCTCGAACATGCCCATTGGGCCATTCCAAAAAACTGTCCTCGCATCCATGATGATGTCGGTAAACGCTGCGGCGCTACCAGGACCGATATCCAGTCCTTTTGCGCCATTTGGCAAGCGCACGCCGAACGTCGCATAGACACCATCGGCGTCCAGACCAACGATGTCCTCGGGAAGGTGGATGGGCACATTGCCTTCCATCAATTGCCGACAAGTTTCGATGTAGTCGGGCTCGCACAACGAATCTCCGACCGGATATCCCTTTGCAGCAAGAAACGTGAAACACATGCCGCCTCCGATAATCAAAGCGTCAACGCGTTCTTGGAGTACCTTAATTACAGCAAGCTTGTCGCTCACCTTCGACCCACCCAAGACAGCTACGAAAGGCCGCGCAGGCTTCTCGCGCATGCCGCCCAAGATTTCAACTTCGCGCTGCAGCAACCTGCCAGCGGCAGAAGGCAGCGTCTTTGGCGGACCGACAATTGACGCATGATCGCGATGAGCAGCGCCAAAAGCATCATCGACATACATGTCAACACCTTCGACCAATTGCTTTACAAACTCCGGATCGTATTTTTCCTCGCCTGGATTAAACCGCAGATTCTCGAGTAGCACCACGCCCGGCGCTAGCTGCTGGAGACGCTCACGTACAGGTTGCATCGAGTACTTTGCCGTCGGCTCGCCATTCGGACGACCGAGGTGGCTAGCGCAAATGACTTTTGCGCCACCGTCCAAGAGGAAATTAATAGTTGGAAGCGCGGCTCGAATTCGAAAATCGTCGGTGATCACCCGGGCATCGTCAGCACCGCTCATCGGCACATTGAAATCTGTGCGAACAAGTACGGTCTTACCCCTAATGTCCCCGAGGTCTTCGAGTGTTGGTACCGATGCCACTGAAAGTAGTTACTTAGAGGCGCCGACGTGCTTGGTGAGGTCGACCAAACGATTGGAGTAACCCCACTCGTTGTCGTACCAACCGAGCACCTTGACCAACGTGCCCATGCTCATGGTGAGATCGCTATCAAATACGCAACTGTGTGGGTTCGTCACCACGTCGCTTGAAACAATAGGAGCCGTTGTGTACTCGAGCACACCTTTCAGTGGTCCATCAGCGGCTTTCTTAAATGCTGCATTGATTTCATCCTTCGTCGCTGCCACCTTCAGCACTGCGACAAAGTCCGTGATTGAACCGGTTGGGACTGGCACGCGGAGTGAAGTTCCATCCAGCTTCCCCTTCATGGATTCGAGCACCAAACTTGTTGCACGCGCAGCACCCGTACCTGTCGGTGTGATGTTTATTGCGGCGCCACGAGCCCTGCGCAAATCGCTGTGCGGACCATCTACCAATTGTTGATCACCCGTATAGGCATGAACAGTTGTCATCAAGCCTTGATCGATACCGAAAGCGTCATCAAGCACCTTGACCATCGGAACGAAACAGTTTGTTGTGCAACTTGCATTGGAAATGACATGGTGTTTTGCGCGATCAAAATCTTGGTGATTGATTCCATAAACGAAAGTTGCATCGGCACCCGTTGACGGCGCGGAAACAATAACTAATGGGGCTCCGGCATCAAGGTGGGCTGCGGCTTTGTCGCGGTCGGTGAAGAAGCCCGTGGACTCGATAACGACATCAACCCCCAGTGCCTTCCAGGGAAGATCCTTCGGATCACGATGTTGTAGAACCTTCAACAATTTGCCGTCAATCATGATCCCGTCGTCGGCGGCCTGGATGTCATTTGGCAATATGCCAAGTACGGAGTCGTACTTCAACAAGTGAGCCATCGTCTTGAGAGAACCAAGGTCATTGACCGCGACAATCTCGATTGGTGCCTTAGAAGCTTGAACTGCTCGAAAGAAGTTGCGACCAATACGACCAAAACCATTTATTCCCACTCGAATAGTTGAAGTTGCCATAAGTGAAAAGAATAGTCGGAACCTACCGACCTCCCCTATCGGGAGATATCTCGGTGAGTCAAGCGTGGACGATAGCCAGTTGACAAAAGCCACTTGCAAAGCTGTTCGGCAATAGCGACCGAACGGTGCCGTCCCCCCGTGCAACCAATCGCCACCGTGAGATAACTCTTCCCTTCGCTCCGGTAGGCGGGCACCAACAAATCGAGCATGCCGTAAAGGCGCTCTAAAAACTCTTGCGAGATCGGCTGACCCAACACGAAATCGCTGACTGCGCCGTCCTGACCACTGAGCGGTCGCAGGTCTTCGTCCCAATGCGGGTTGGGCAAAAATCGCACGTCGAATACAAGATCGACATCGAGTGGCAATCCATGTTTATAGCCAAATGACACAACAGAAATTTGCATTGTGTCGGCGGCTGCGCCCCCACCGAACTGCTCAACAATCTGAGTCTTCAATTGGTGCACATTCAATGCCGTCGTGTCGATAACGAGGTCGGCAGCGCCTTTTACGGTGTCCAAAAGCAAACGTTCTTGGCTAATAGCGTCCTCAACACTTATCGCGTTGGCACTCATTGGGTGTTTTCGTCTTGTTGCGCCATACCTACGCACGAGTTCCTGGGTTGAAGCATCAAGGAACAAAATCCGAACACGATGCCCAGCTTCGCGCAACCGGTGGACCGTTGTGACTGCGTCATTTTGTTGTCCAGCTGTGCCAACAACTAGCGCTAATTGATTCTGTTCTGTCGGGCCGTAACCAGCGAGCTCGACTACTTTGTCGATCAAAGCAATTGGCATGTTGTCGACCACGAACCAACCCAAGTCCTCGAGATCGTCGGCGGCCTGAGAACGGCCGGCCCCCGATAAACCTGCGATCAACAGAATGTCAGCCATTAGTGGTGAGGCTACCTACGGAGGTGCTCGAACACGGCGATGGCAATGGATTCGGGAAGCCATTTCAACTCTCGCAACTGCTCAAGGCTTGCCGACTTCACGCCTGGCATACCACCTAGATCCTTCAAAAGTCGTTTACGCCTCGTTTCCCCGAGGCCACTAATTCCATCCAACGAGCCTTCCTTCATCCGTTTCCCACGAAGTTTGCGGTGAAACGTATTTGCAAATCTATGTGCCTCATCGCGGATGACTTGCAACATGAACAACGCATCACTTGAACGGCCCAACACGATCGGCCCATCAAAGCCGGGAATGAAAACTTGTTCGAATTGCTTGGCCAGCGATGCAACAGGTATTTGGTCAGCAAGTCCGAGCGAACGAACTACATCTATTGCTACCGAGAGCTGGCCCTTGCCCCCATCAACCAAAAGCAGTTGTGGAGGATAAGCAAATTTTCCAGGAGTAGTTCCGCGTTCACTCACTGGCATGTCGCGCTCCTTAACATAAGCCGTTAAACGTCTAGTTAACACTTCGCGCATTGCGGCATAATCATCGTTCCCGGGAACATCCTTTATCTTGAATCTTCTATATTCCTTCTTTGATGGAAGACCGTCTTCCAGAACAACCATGCTGCCGACATAATCAGTTCCGTGCAGGTGAGCCATGTCGTAGCACTCAATACGTAGTGGAACTTGCGGTAGACGTAATGCAACTTGCAGTTCCGTCAAGGCACGAGTTCGACTGTCGTGATCCGTCGCGCGCCTCATGCTGTGGCGCTTAAGTTCCTGTTGCGCATTGTGCGTCACCGTTGCGTGCAACTCACGTTTATCACCACGAAGTGGAACTCGAACATGCACCGCAGTGCCTCGCGCTTCACTCAACCAAGATTCGATCGCGCTCGAGCTTTCCGGCTCTGAGGGAACAAGGACCGTCTTGGGTATGCCCAGCGCGGGCTCTTCGCTGTACATCGTTTCAAAAATTCTGTCCAGCAATCGAGCGGTTGTCACATCTTCAACTTTGTCCAGCGAGAACCCATTACGACCAATAACTCGGCCACGACGTACAAAGAACACCTGCACCGAAGCCGTAAATTCATCCTCTGCGACACCCACGACGTCCATGTCGTCGTTCACGTCACCAACCATTAGCTGTTTCTCTAAGACATGGGAAATTGCGGTTAGACGATCGCGAATTTTGGCGGCTCGTTCAAACTCCTGGCGATCAGACAATTCCAGCATTTCTTTTTCAAGCAGATCAACAACTTCTTGGTTGTCACCATTAAGAAATTTTGTCAGTCGCTGGACATGGAGCGAGTAGTCATCCTTTGTTACCTCGCCAACACATGGGCCGCTGCACTTCTCGATGTGAAACAACAGGCAGGGCCGATTGAGGCGCTGATGTTCCTTAAATTTGTTGTTGGAACATGTGCGCACGGGAAAAGTTCGAAGCAGATGCTCCAACGTGTCGCGGATAGCGCCGGGGTGCACGTAAGGGCCGAAATATTTCACCCCACGCCTTCTTTTTCCCCTTAAAACCGTAGCCCTTGGCCATTCCTCATCCATCGTGATCGCCAAGAATGGAAAACTCTTATCGTCTTGCAAACGGATGTTGAACCTGGGTCGATGCTCCTTAATTAAACTGAACTCGAGTAGCAACGCTTCAACTTCGTTTCGCACCTCGATCCATTCCACCTTGTGCGCAGCGGCGACCATGTTGGCGGTTCGTGGGTGGAGTGTCTGTGGGTCGGCAAAATAACTGGAAATACGGGAACGAAGATTTAGGGCTTTGCCCACATAGATCACGCGACCAGATGCATCACGAAACTGGTACGAGCCCGGAGTGTCTGGAATCGTTCCCGCGGGCCGCAGCATGGGCAAACGCTATTTCAACAAAGGCAACAAAAACTTGCCTGTATAGCTGCCTTTCACTTTCGATACAGCTTCTGGCGTGCCTTCAGCAATGATTTTGCCGCCACCATTGCCGCCCTCAGGACCCATATCGATGAGCCAGTCTGCGGTCTTGATGACGTCGAGGTTATGTTCGATCACCAAAACAGTGTTCCCCTGGTCCACTAGGCGAGCAAGAACAGTGAGCAATCTTCTGACGTCTTCAAAGTGCAACCCAGTGGTTGGCTCATCTAATAGGTAGATGGTGTGGCCGGTTCCTCTCTTTGCCAGCTCGGCTGCAAGCTTCACCCGTTGGGCTTCGCCGCCAGACAACGTGGGGGCAGGTTGCCCAAGACGAACATATCCAAGGCCGACATCGACGAGCGTCTGCATATGCCGAGAAATACGAGGCTGGTTTGAAAAAAAATCAACAGCCTCAGCAATCGGCATGTTCAACACATCGGCAATGTTCTTGTTTTTGAACGTGACGTCGAGCGTGTCGCGGTTGTAGCGAGCGCCCTTGCACACTTCGCACGGCACGTACACGTCGGGAAGGAAGTGCATTTCAATCTTGATCGTTCCATCGCCGGAGCAGGCTTCGCAACGACCACCGGGAACGTTGAAACTGAAGCGGCCAGGCTGATAGCCGCGTACCTTCGATTCGGGAGTTGTGGAGAACAACTTTCTGATGTCGTCGAAGACGCCCGTGTACGTAGCTGCATTAGATCGTGGAGTTCTACCAATAGGTGACTGATCCATATCAATCACCTTGTCCAACTTGCCCACCCCGTCGACGGCCGTGTGTTTGCCTGGTGCATCTTTGGACTTGTAAATCTTTTGCATCAGCGAAGGCAGCAAGATGTCGCGTACCAACGTGCTCTTGCCGCTGCCAGATACACCTGTTACAGCAACAAAGCATCCGAGAGGGATCTTGGCGGTGATGTTTTGTAAGTTGTGCTCCCGTGCTCCCCTAATCGTCAACCAGTCGTCTCCAGTCGGACGACGATCTTTTGGCACAGGAATACTTCGTTTGCCGCTGAGATACTGACCAGTGATTGAACCTGCGGCCTTGGAAATACCTGGAACGGGGCCGCTGTACACCACCTCACCACCATGTTCGCCCGCGCCGGGCCCAATGTCGACAACCCAATCACTTGCGCGAATTGTGTCCTCATCATGTTCTACGACCAACACCGTGTTTCCTAAATCGCGCAAACGAACAAGAGTTTCGATGAGCCGATGGTTATCGCGCTGATGTAAACCGATCGAAGGTTCGTCCAACACGTACAACGTACCGACCAGACCGGAACCGATTTGGCTTGCGAGCCGAATGCGCTGCGCCTCTCCACCCGCGAGAGTTGCTGCAGGACGCGACAAGGTCAGGTAATCGAGACCGACATCCAAGAGAAAGCCGAGACGAGCATTCACTTCTTTGGTGATTCTCTCAGCAATCATCGTGTCGCGGTCACCCAGCACCAGTTGCTTCAGGAATGCTGCAGACTCGGCGATCGACATGTCGCACACTTGGCTAATACTGTGTTTGTTTACCTTCACTGCCAAAGATGATGGGCGCAGTCGCTCCCCTTTGCATGCCGGACAGTCGGCCTCTCGCATGTAGCTCTCGAATTGCTCGCGAGCATTGTCGCTTTCGGATGACTCGTGTCGACGCTTGATCCATGGAATCACGCCCTCGTAGGCGGTGCTGTATTCCCGGGTTCGGCCATAGCGGTTCTTGTACTTCACCATCATCGAGTCGCCGACACCGTTGAGCACCAAATTTCGATGCTTTTCCGAAAGTTTTGACCAAGGTTTATCTAAGTCGATGTTGTATTCCTCGGCTACAGCCTCGAGCATTCTCGTAAAATATTGCGTGTGGGCAGATCTCCATGGCGAGATTGCGCCATCGTTGATACTCATACCAGCATCTGGGACAACTAGATCAACATCGACTTCGAATTTCGTTCCAAGCCCGAGGCACGACTCACATGCCCCAAATGGAGAGTTAAACGAGAAATTACGTGGCGCTAATTCGTCGTAGCTGGTGCCGCACTTCGGGCAAGCGAGATGTTGGCTAAACGTGATCGTCTCACCCTGCTCGTCGGGATTCTTTGCGTTCATGATCTCGACCTCTGCTACGCCCTCCGCCAACTTCAAGGCTGTTTCAAGGCTGTCCGTTAAGCGGCGAGAAATTGTTCCCTTGCGTACAAGTCGATCCACAATCACTTCGATGCTGTGGTTCTCGTAACGAGCAAGTTTCTGATCTTGCTTGAGAAACTCTGATATCTCTACCGTTACACCATCGACTCGAGCACGCGAATAACCTTGACCCATCAGATCGTTGAGCAAGGTCTCGTACTTGCCCTTGCGACCTCTTACAACCGGCGCCAGAATCTGAAAACGCGTACCGTCTTCCAGCTCCATGATTCGATCGACGATTTGTTGAGGAGTCTGGCGCTGCAACTGCGCACCATCTTTCCAACAATGCTGAATGCCGATTCTCGCCCATAGCAACCGCAGGTAGTCGTACACCTCTGTGATCGTTCCGACTGTTGATCGGGGGTTCTTCGAAGCCGTCTTTTGATCGATGGAGATTGCGGGCGAAAGACCCTCAATAACGTCTACATCGGGTTTATCCATCTGCCCAAGAAATTGTCTGGCATACGAACTCAGCGACTCGACGTACCGGCGTTGGCCTTCTGCGTAAATCGTGTCGAATGCCAGGCTGCTCTTTCCAGACCCTGAAAGCCCGGTAAGTGCGATGAGCTTGTCACGGGGAATCTCGACCGAGATGTTCTTGAGGTTGTGCTCGCGAGCCCCACGCACCGAAATCGTGTTGGCTGCAACCGGAGTTACCTTTTTGATGGTCTTTTTCGCTACAGCCATGGAGGGAACACTAGTGATTGGCTATTGGGCATCGCGTAATTCGCGGCGCAAATCTTTTACTTCATCTCGCAATCGAGCCGCATATTCAAATTTCAATTCGGTCGCTGCAAGATTCATCTCTTCCTCGAGGGTTTGAATCAATCGAGCCAACTCCTGTTGAGGCAATGTGCGTAACTCACTGACAACCTTTGCTCTTTCTCTATCGCGACGATCCTGACGCCCAGGCGCTTTCATGCCTTCCGAGGGCCGAAGAACCGACAGAATGTTGCCAACGGCCTTACGGATGGTCTTTGGATCGATGCCGTGCTCTTGGTTGTAGGCAATCTGTTTTTCTCGCCGGCGTTGAGTTTCGCCGATGGCCTTATCCATGGCGGCAGTTCGCTTATCGGCGTACATCACCACTTGGCCGTTGACGTTTCTAGCCGCTCGTCCGATCATCTGAATAAGCGAGGTTTGACTACGAAGGAAGCCTTCCTTGTCTGCATCAAGAATCGCTACAAGAGACACTTCGGGCAAGTCGAGACCTTCTCTCAACAAGTTGATGCCCACCAAAACGTCAAATTCACCAAGGCGAAGATCGCGCAATATCTCAATGCGCTGAATGGTGTCAACATTGGAGTGCAAATACCGAACCTTTAAACCCTGTTCGATGAGGTATTCGCTCAAGTCCTCAGCCATCTTTTTAGTAAGCGTGGTGATCAGAATGCGATCTCCAATTGCGATCTTTTCATGCACCATCGAAATGATGTCGTCGATCTGCCCCTTTGTAGGGCGCACAATCACTTCGGGGTCGACAAGGCCCGTCGGGCGAACGATCTGCTCCACTACTTGTTGACTTGTTTGCAATTCGAATGGCGCTGGTGTTGCCGACAGGAAAATGCATTGGTTGAGGCGCTCCATTGTCTCTTCGAAGCGCAACGGTCGATTATCCGCCGCAGAGGGAAGTCGGAAACCATGCTCAATAAGTGTCTGCTTCCGGCTTCTGTCGCCTGCATACTGTCCGTGCAATTGAGGAATAGACACATGCGACTCGTCCATCACAAGAAGGTAGTCATCCGGGAAATAGTCGAGCAGAGTGAACGGTGGCTCCCCTGGCTTGCGGCCGTCGATGTGCATCGAATAATTCTCAATGCCGTTGCAATAGCCAACCTCGCCCATCATTTCCAAGTCGTATTGGGTTCGTTGCCTAATCCGTTGCGCCTCAAGTAGCTTCCCCTCTAGCTCGAATTGCTTAAGTTGCAATTGCAATTCATGCTCTATCCCCACAATCGCTTTACGCATCCGTTCGTCACCAGCGACATAGTGAGTTGCTGGAAAGATCAGGACTTCGTTCAATGTTTGAATAGTTTCGCCAGTTAGTTGGTCGACAACTGTTATGCGTTCAACTGTGTCGCCAAACATTTCGATTCGAGTTACGGTTTCGTCATAAGCCGGCTGAACTTCGATGGTGTCACCCCGAACCCTGAAGTTGCCCCGACCCAATTCGATGTCGTTACGGTCGTATTGCAAATCCACCAGGCGCTTAAGAATGCTGCGCTGGTCATAATCAACGCCCACGTGCAACTCGAGCAGATTGCCCCGATATTCTTCCGGGTTTCCCATTCCATAAATGCAACTGACAGACGCGACGACAATCGTGTCGCGACGAGTAAGCAAGGCAGCTGTTGCAGAATGCCGAAGTCTGTCTATTTCGTCATTCACCGATGAGTCTTTTTCAATGAAGGTGTCACTTGACGGAATGTACGCTTCCGGCTGGTAGTAGTCGTAATAACTGACGAAGTACTCAACTCTGTTCTTTGGAAAGAACTCTTTCATTTCCTGTGCCAATTGAGCAGCGAGGCTCTTGTTCGGCGCAAGAATCAACGTGGGACGTTGAATTGCTTCAATCGTCCAAGCAATGGTCGCCGACTTTCCCGAACCAGTAATGCCAAGCAAGGTCTGGAAACGATCGCCACGTTCGATACCAGCGGACAACTGTGCGATAGCGCGCGGCTGATCGCCCGCGGGCGAATACTCTGCAACAACTTCAAAGCGTGGAGCTTTACTGTCACTGGTCACTGTATTGACCCGGCATCAGGCTCGGCTGCTGGCAATTGTTGAGCCCACTGCCATACCTCATCCACCTGTTGTTCCAAATCCTTTAGTGAGCCAGAGTTATCGATGATGCGGTCGGCGATTGCGCGGCGTTCGTCGCGAGTGGATTGCCGGCTGATGCGCGCTCGAACATCATCTGCATTCATTCCACGATGCTCAACCACGCGCTGCACGGCCAATTCTGTGTCGACATCGACGACGATGACCCCAGAAAGGCCTTTACGCGGGTTCTCAACCAGGAGGGGAATGTCTAGAACGACGATGTTGTTCGTTTTTCGTTGCTCCTCCAACCTTCGAGTCATCTCCTTGCCGATAGCTGGATGCATTACTGCATTCAGAGCCTTAACGTTTTCGGGAGATGGAAACACTATTGCTGCCAACTTCGCGCGGTTCAAGCTTCCATCCTCATTGAGGACATCACCAAAACTTTCCGTCAACTTTGCAAGCAAAGGTGAACCCGCAGCCTGCAGCTCTCGAGCAATGGCGTCACTATCAATGACGATTGCCCCACGTGCAGAGAGGTACTGAGCCACCGACGATTTGCCGGAACCTATGCCACCTGTAAGCCCAAGAAGAATCATGATCTGACTAGTATCGCCGCGACACGCGCGACGCGTACGACCCGACTACTCGGACGCTGGTGCGTCTGCTGCTGGGGCGTCGTCGGCTGGGGCTGCTGGCGCTTCTGTCGTTGCCGAAGCATCGAAATATTCAGCCCATGCAGCCTCACGCGCGCTGTCGTCGCCGCCGACCCAGTTGCCCTGATCGTCAACTTGGAACTGTCCGCGATACTCCTCGGCCAACTCGCCACCTTCTGCGGCTTGCTTGATCGAAAGGCTGATTCGACGGCGAGCGAGATCGAGATCGATGATCTTGACCCACAACTCTTCGCCCGGCGTCACTACCTGCTCTGGGGCTTCAACATGATGTGCGGACATCTCGGAGATGTGCACCAAGCCTTCGATTCCGTCGCCAACCTGCACGAAACCACCAAACGGAACCAACTTGGTTACGCGGCCGTACACAAGCTGTCCAACTTGGTGACCATTGGCGAACTCTTGCCATGGGTCTTGCTGCGTTGCCTTCAACGACAGGCTGATGCGCTCACGATCAAGATCAACTTCAAGCACCTTCACTGTCACTTCGTCACCGATGGCTACCACAGCACTTGGGTTATCAACATGCTTCCATGACAACTCGGAAACGTGGATCAAACCGTCCATGCCACCAAGGTCAACGAACGCACCAAATGCGACAACGCTTGAAATTCGGCCGCTGCGAACTTCGCCAACCTTCAAGTTGGTGAGGAATTCGTCGCGCGCTCCACGCTGATTCTGCTCGAGCAACGTACGTCGCGAAAGCACAACATTGTTTCTGTTGCGGTCGAGTTCAAGAATCTTTGCTGTGATGCGCTGACCAATGTAAGGAGCCAAATCGCGAACCCGACGAAGTTCGACAAGCGACGCTGGCAAGAATCCACGGAGACCGATATCGACAATCAAGCCACCCTTGACGACTTCGATAACAAGGCCTTCGACCGTTCCGTCGACTGCCTTAACCTTCTCGATATCTCCCCAAGCACGCTCGTACTGCGCGCGCTTCTTGGAAAGCAGTAAGCGACCCTCTTTGTCCTCAAGTGTGATGACAAGAGTCTCGATCTTTTCGCCCAGCTTGACGATTTCGTTTGGGTCCACGTCATTACGAATCGACAACTCACGAGAAAGGATCACGCCTTCTGTTTTGTAGCCAATTTCAACAAGTACTTCGTCGCGGGTAATTCGGACAACTGTTCCAGTGACGAGCTGACCATCTTTTAGTTCTACGAGGGTTCCGTTAATCGCGTCGGCAAATGATTGCCCAAGATCGCGCTCTGTTACTTGACGTGGGGTGTAATTTCCCTCTGCGTCGAAGGTGCCCATTGGCGGGGATTGCAGTGTTTGTAGATCAGACATAAAACTCTTTCGGTGGATAGGAGAGATGGGCACAACCATTGCTGACTGCGGCCCTACCAACGGTAGGACAGGGTGTGAACGCTACCAGTAAGGCCAGATCTTCTGCCCTAGCCCACCTAATTACTGGGGTTTTCTGGCAATCAGCAAAAACTCAGGTAGATCGACGCTGGGCTCTTGACGGCCATATTTCCCCGGTTCCACTCCGTATATCGAAACGACCTCAAGGCCAACCGTCGAACACGCCATTCGTAACTCCCGTGGCGTGTAACAGCCCGTCCAAAGATCGGTTTCCATCGATTCTCCTGCTGGGTTGCGAAGCACGGTTCGCTCGTGGCTCACTCCGCGCCGAACATCAAAGAGCGCTTCGGTGTGGTGGCGGATTGAGAAATATGAATTGAAGGCGCTTAGAGCCAGCAACCCTCCTGGACGTAACACTGCAGCAGCACCGCGCAGTACATCAAGGTCATCCGAATCGTCCAACATCACACCGAACGCGCCCTGACAAAGACAAATAGCTACATCAAATTGACCATGGAGATTCGTCTCGTCTTTAAGGTTTCGTGCATCGAGCCTGCGAAATGAAGCACCCTCCGTGGCCGAGGCGATTGCTTGTTCGATAAACGTTGTGCTGATATCAATTCCAAATGAACTGTGACCACGACGAGCAAGCTCATTGCAATGACGACCAGGACCGCAGCCGATATCAATCACGCGATCGCCTTTACTCAATTGCAGTTCGTCGGTGAGGAAGTCAATTTCCTGCTGAGTGCCTTTGGTGAAGGAATATTTCAAGTACGAATCACCAAGGTAACGAGCCACCGATTCGAACCAATGTGCATCTTTCTGCGTCACCAGCTACGCCTTAGCATCAGCCCAGGTGTCACCCCACGCTGCATTCACTTCGAGAGGAACCGAGAGTGAAGCCGCGTTCTTCATCGCCGTCAACACCATCTCGTTGACCTGCTCCCGTTCGTTTGCAGGCGCCTCGATAATCACTTCATCGTGCACCTGAAGAATGACTCGGCTCTTCATGTCGGCTTCGGATAGCTGTTCGTCAATACGCACTAACGCAACCTTGAAGATGTCTGCGGCCAAGCCTTGAATACCTGCATTCATGGCTTGACGCTCGCCCGACTGACGGATTCGAAAATTTGGATTGTTCAATTCTGGTATTGGTCGACGTCGACCAAACAAGGTGACGGTGTAGCCACGTTTACGCGCTTCTGAAACCGTCTCATCCATGTAACGGCGCACATTTGGAAACGCGACGAAATAAGCGTCGAGAATCTTCGTTGCCTCATCGACACCAATTGCTAACCGTTGGCTGAGACCGAAAGCTTCCATCCCATAAGCAAGGCCGTATGAAACCATTTTCGCTTGCGAGCGCATTGCGGATGTCACATCTTTGGTTTCAATAGAAAACACTCTTGCCGCGGTCACAGCATGCACGTCTACAGAATTGGTGAAAGCCTCAATTAGCCCGGGGTCGTTAGCTAGGTGAGCGATACAACGAAGTTCAATTTGGTTGTAATCGGCGACCATGAATGTATTGCCTACGGATGGCACAAATGCTGTTCGAAATACCTTCCCTTCGTCTGAACGAACTGGAATGTTGTGCAAGTTCGGCTGATCGCTACTGAGTCGTCCAGTCCGGGCGACCATTTGATTGAAGGTTGCATGAATTCGACCATCTTTCGCAACAGATTGAATCAGGCCTTCCCCGTAGGTGGAACGAAGTTTCTCAAACTCGCGATAACGCATCAACGGGTCGATAAATTCTGGCCATTGGTCCCGAATCTTTTCGAGTGTTGCGGCGTCGGTGCTGAAGCCTGTCTTTGTTTTTTTACCCGGTTGCAGCTTGCGCTCTTCAAACAACACTTCTCGCAATTGGGTTGGAGAATTGAGGTTGAATTCTCGTCCGGCTAGACCATGCAGCACAGCAGTAAGTTTCTGCACTTCCTTGATTAAGTGGTCGTTAATCGATGTCAAAGCCTTCTTGTTGACAGCAATACCAACATGCTCCATTTTGGCTAGTACGCGAACCAACGGCAGTTCAACGTCAAAATACAACGCACCGACCCCCTGCTGGGCCATTGCTTCGTTCAGCGGCGTCCGAAGTGCGTTTATTGCCAATGCATCGCATGCACTCCGGCGAGAAACGTCGTTTGTATCACCACCAAAGTCGAGTTGGTCGGTTTGCACGCCTTGCGATGCAGGAAACACCAAGTTGGTGTATCTGCCAAGCACTTCGTCGATTACAAACCGATTATCAGATGGGTCGAGTAAGTAGGCAGCAATTGCTGTATCCAACTTGAGATCAGGGATATCTACTCCACGAGCAAGGAACCAACGCAAAAGCGGTTTGGCGTGATGCATGTAGAGCCCTGGTATTTTTGTTATCCGATCTAAGACTTCGGGCCTCTCCAGCATCGATAATGGAATCCATGCAACCGAACCGACACCATCAGATGAAGTCATAGCGACCCCATCGAGATCACTTCTTCCCGCTTCGCCTAGCCAGCCCCCTGCCATCGAAGCAGAACCTTGCGAAATGAATCCGTCGATCGCGGCGAGTGTTTCTGCCATGGTTGAACATGCAACAACTATCGGATCAAGAGGGTTGTATTCGCCAGACGAATTCTCGCTTTGAGCCTCGGTTGCAACAGTTTCAGCACTGTCACCAACAAAGTCTGAGAAAATCGTTTTCGCCCGCGCAAACATGTTCTTGAATTCAAGCGTTTCGAACATCTGCTGTATTTGCTTAAGGTTCGGCTTCGGAGCAGTCTCGGTTAATTCGATGGCTACGGGAGCATCTCTTCGTAGAACCATCAATTCGGCGTTTCGAACCACACGATCGCGATTTTCGTGCAACGACTGACGCAACTTAGGGGTCTGTTCGTCGGCGGCATCGAACACAGCCTCGAGAGTTTTGTACTTGCTGATCAATTTGGCTGCGGTCTTCTCTCCCACGCCAGGCACACCATCAAGGTTGTCGCTCGAGTCACCACGAAGCGCCGCGTAGTCGGGATACTGCTGTGGAGTAACACCAGTTTTTTCAAATATTCCCGACTCGTTATATAAGGCGTAATCACTAACGCCCCGCTTGTTGTACAAAACACGGATGTGCGGGTCTTTTACGAGCTGGTAACTGTCGCGATCACCGGTCACAATTAACAAGTCGTGTTGATCTCGCTCGGCCATTTGTGCGACCGTGGCGATCAAGTCATCGCCTTCAAAACCTGCTGCGTCGATGGCCTTTATGCCCATTGCACCAAGAACTTCCTTGATGATGTCCATCTGCTGATACAAAATGTCTGGTTGGGCCTCACGCTGTGCCTTATATTCCGGAGCTGCCAAATGTCGAAAAGTGGGCTCCTTCCGATCGAAGACCACAACGACACCCTCTGGCTTCTGCTCTTTCAACAAACTGAGCAGCATTGTGCAAAAGCCATAAACCGAGTTGGTTACCTGACCACTGGCCGTAGCCATATCGGTCGGCAAAGCAAAGAAGGCCCGGTATGCCAGCGAGTTGCCGTCTAACACCATCAGTTTCATCGTGCCCACCAGTAAAGCAGGTTACGGGTTGCGGGCTATGGCTTGATTTCTCCCGAAAGAATTGCTTTCGCGACGTCGAGCATCCTCATTCTCTTAGACATCGCCATCTTTTGAATGAAATCAAAGGCCGCCTGCTCCGTGAGTGAGTGCTGATCGATCAGTAGCCCCTTTGCCCGGTCGAGCACCTTTCGAAGTTCCAGTTGCTCATCGAGGGCATCACGCTCGCCACTCAATGACTTCAGTTCCAAGAATCTGCCGATCGCAAGTTCAATCGCTGGAACAAGATCAGTCTTTTGAAATGGTTTAACCAAATATGCAAGCGCACCTGCATCGCGTGCTTGCTCAATAACTTCGCGCTGGCTGAAGGCGGTCAGCATCACCACAGGGCAGATTTTTTCTGCGGACACCACTCTTGCCGCGTCAAGCCCATCCATACCTGGCATCTTGATATCAAAAATCGCAACATCTGGTCGATGCTCACGCACCAAATCAATCGCGGTGTCGCCGCGTCCGGTATCGGCGACTACCTCATAGCCCTCTTCTTCTAGTGTCTCTCGTAGATCGAGACGAATAATCGCCTCATCTTCGGCAATCACAATACGAGTGACTTTTTTATCGGGCGACATCAACGACCAAGCCTGTCGAGAAGTTCGTCTTGCCGAGTCAAAGTTTCCGCTATTGCGTTCAACAAAAAATTCTTTTGTTTTTGCATCGCATGTACGTGTCGCCGAGCATCGCTCAACTCGTGAAGCGCTAGCGGAGTTTCCGCAACAAGAGAACGTATTTCCAAATCATGAATTTCATCGGACATGGCATCAAGCTGGTCTTGAACAACTTGAAGTTCATCTTTAAGTCGAGCAACACTGAGTACACCTCGTTGCAGCTTCCGTTCGATCAGTCTGTTACCAAACGAATTGGAGCCCATCTCGCTGAGTGTATTGGTGTCCATGTGAGTGCCCGAGGTGGGAGTCGAACCCACACGCCCTTTCGGACAACGGATTTTGAGTCCGTCGCGTCTGCCATTCCGCCACTCGGGCTTGAGTTGCTTGGTACTGCAGCAGTATTACCGCGGGGGAACATGGTACCGACCGCCAACAAGTTCTACGCTGTTGTTTCGCATGCTTGCATTTACCTTCCCCGGACAGGGATCTCAGCGCCCAGGCATGGGTAGGCCGTGGGTAGACCACGAGAGCTGGGAACTTGTAGGTGAAGCGTCCGAAATTGCAGGACGAGATATTGCGGCGTTGCTGCTCGATGCCGACGCAGAGGTACTCAAAGACACGCGCAATGCTCAACTCACGACTTTCGTATCTTCCCTGATGGTCCTCGACGCAGTTGAGCGTCTTGGCATCGAACCAAGTTTCTGTGCCGGGCACAGCCTCGGTGAATACACCGCACTTGCAGCCACTGGTGCACTCGGGTTTGACGACGGTGTTCGTTTGGTAATTGAGCGCGCAGCTGCAATGCATGAAGCCGGAAACGAATCGCCGGGAACGATGTCTGCTGTGCTTGGCCTAGACGACGAGGATGTTGAAATCGCATGCCGCAGAGCGGACAGCGATGTGTGGGTTGCCAACTACAACGCGCCAGGACAGGTAGTAATCGCCGGGTCTATTATTGGCGTAGCGGCAGCAACCGAACATGCCAAAGCGTTGGGTGCGAAGAAAGTCATGGCGCTCCCCGTCTCTGGCGCATTCCATACGCCGTTCATGACCACTGCCCGCGATCGACTGCGTGATGCGATCGCCGCCGCAAACCCTCGAGATACCGAGGTACCCGTAGTTTCGAACGTCGACGCGCTCGCTCACAACAGCGGCAGTGAGTGGTCTTCACTTCTCTCGGCACAACTTTCCTCACCTGTTCGATGGAAACACAGCCTTCTGGCTCTTTCCGAATTGGGTGTGAAGGGTTTTGTTGAATTAGGTCCTGGTGGCGTTTTGACAGGAATGGTGAAAAGAACTGTCGAGAGTGCGAGCCAAATCAGTGTTGCCACACCTGATGACTTAGACAAACTTATTGAGTGGTTCGGTAATTTTGTTCCAGCGACTGCAGAAATTCCCAAAGTACAGCACGAGGGCGAACACCTCTTTGCGGTCGAGCGCATGGTTGTCTCCCCCGGCGCAGGAGTATTCACAAAAGTAAAATCTGTTATGAATAAATCATTGATCGAAGTTGGACACGTCATCGGGCATGTCGGCGATTCAGAAGTGAGATCACCGTTTGCTGGCATTCTGCAAAGCTTTATTGCAGTGGACGGCGAGCGTGTGACCGCTCATCAGCCAATTGCATGGCTTAGATCCCATTAAACACTTCGCTATTAAAGCCGAAGTAAGGTAAGAGTAATGCCGATCATTCCTACGTCAGCACGCGGCGGAGTCATCACTGGTTGGGGAACTGCGTTGCCAGAAAAGATTCTGACCAACGACGACCTGTCCAAGATGATGGACACCAGCGACGAATGGATTCGCGAACGAACTGGAATTCATCAACGCCATGTGGGTGGGTCAACCGCGAGTCTTTCCGTTGAAAGTGGAAGGCGTGCAATAGAGATGGCCGGAGTCGATCCCCTCGCCATCGATGCGCTCATATTGTCAACAACCACACCAGACCGGGCCGTTCCTGCTACTTCCGCACGCGTTCAGCACGAACTTGGTCTTTCTTGCGGTGCATTTGACATCAATGCTGCATGTTCTGGATTTGTCTACGGTTTGGCAACTGCTCACGGCCTCATTGCCATGGGAGCGAACAAAGTTCTTCTCATCGGCACCGACACACTTTCGCGGATCACCGACTGGACCGACAGGAATACCGCAATCTTGTTTGCTGATGGCAGTGGAGCTGCGGTCATCGAGGCCGTTGAGGGGCCGGGTGAGATGTTGGCCTGGGACATTGCCGCAGACGGCAGCGCTGAGCCATTGTTGTACGCCGAGATTGGCGGTTTCCTGCACATGGACGGCAAAGAGGTGTTTAGGCGCGCTGTTCGGATAATGGTCGACTCTGCGCAGAAATCTCTCAACAACGCGGGTTTGAGTATTGACGACATTTCTCTCGTCGTTCCTCATCAAGCAAACACCCGAATTATCAAAGCCGCATGCGAACGACTGGGCGCACCACTCGACAAAACCGCAATTGTTCTTCACCGCACTGGCAATACTTCATCCGCATCTATTCCACTTGCGCTGTTTGATGCTGTAGACGCAGGTCGTCTGCAACGAGGCGATCTTGTGTTGATGGTCGGTTTCGGTGCTGGAATGACGGCTGCGAGTTCGATCATTCGTTGGAACGGGAAGGGACTTCAATGACTAATACGCAACACACACCGCGCGTTGTACTGATCACTGGCGGCTCTCGCGGTATCGGTTTAGCCTGCGCGCGACATTTCGCTCAACTCGGCGACCATGTTGCCGTCACCTACAACTCGTCCCCGCCTCCATCCGAATTTTTCGGCGTGAAGTGCGACGTCACTGACTCCGCGCAAGTAGACGCGGCATTCAGCGCAGTCGAAGCACACTTTGGTCCGGTTCAGGTTCTCGTTTCGAATGCAGGTATCACCAGAGACACGTTGCTTTTAAGAATGAGCGAGGCTGATTTTGCCGATGTTGTAAACGCCAACCTCACCGCCGCCTATCGCGTATGCAAACGAGCAACGCAGGGAATGCTCCGCGCAAAGAGCGGGCGAATCATCTTGATGTCGTCCGTTGTAGCGATGTTGGGTTCCCCAGGACAGGCCAACTACGCGGCATCCAAATCTGGTCTTATAGGCCTTGCTCGTTCACTGGCGCGAGAACTTGGGTCGCGCAACATCACTGTGAATGTTGTGGCGCCAGGCCCGGTAGACACCGATATGACTGCTGCCCTCAGCGAAGAACGGCTCGCCGCACTCACCGCCGCCGTTCCCCTCGGGCGTACTGCTTCGGTGGACGAAATTGCAGGAGTTGTAACTTTCCTCGCTAGCCCAACTGCGGCGTACATCACAGGCGCAGTAATTCCCGTGGATGGTGGCCTTGGGATGGGCCACTAACAGCAATTTGTTGAGCCCATGGAGTAAAGTATTCGCGTTGTAGAAAATGCAATATCACACAGACAAATGAGGAGACCCACGTGAGTCAAGAACTGTTCGATCGTTTTGTAAAGTGCGCAGTTGATGTTCTTTCGGTTGATGCAAGCAAAATTAAGGTAGAGGCATCCTTTGGCGACGATCTTGACGCAGACAGCCTCGACTTGGTCGAATTGGTGATGGCGCTCGAAGAGGAATTCGGTATCGAAGTCCCAGAATCCGACCTCGAAGGTGTCGACACGGTCGGCAAAGCCTTCGCCCTCGTCACATCAAAAGTTAAATAGCCTCTTAATTCGGCTGGGTTTGCCATGCAAGGTGCCGGACATCGCATTGCTATAACTGGTTACGGAGTTGTCGCGCCTTGCGGTATTGGCAAGGAAGCATTTTGGAATGGCCTCATCGGCCCAGGATTTACTGGTTTGCGTTCGATCGAACTGCAAGATTGGGATCCACTTCCCTATTTTGATTCGCCGAAAGATGCCAGACGCTCCGATAGGTGTGAGCAGTTTGCGTTAGCCGCCGCAGGTGAAGCACTCGCTCAGTCGGGAACATTGCCGTACGACTCATCTCGCATCGGGACCATATTCGGAACTGGTATCGGTGGACTACGCACACTTGAGGAACAAGTGATTGTCCGCTTCGAAAAGGGAGAACGTCGAGTTTCGCCATTTCTCGTACCGATGATGATGTCCAATGCATCTGGAGCTGCGATTTCCATGCGCTATGGCTTCCAAGGCCCAGCGGAAACAGTGTGCACTGCGTGCGCCGCATCCACTCATGCCATTGGCAACGCTGCACGTCTTATTGCCTGGGGACGATGCGACGCGGTCGTTACTGGCGGAAGCGAATCTGCAGCGACAATCACAGCACTGGCGGGCTTCGCAAATATGACCGCCCTTTCTTCAACGCTTGTGAGCAAACCATTTGATGCCACTCGTGATGGTTTCATCATGGGCGAAGGCGCAGCGGTTTTCGTTCTGGAACGTTTGGATATGGCTATTGCTCGTGGCGCTCACATCATCGCCGAAATCGTTGGTGCTGCCAGCAACGCCGATGCGCATCACATCACTGCACCGTCGCCAGGGGGTGTAGGTGCCACGCGTTGTATGCAACTCGCCCTTGAGGATGCGGGCCTCCAAGCGTCGGACATTAAGCAAATCAATGCCCACGGAACGAGTACGCCCCTCAACGACTCTGCCGAGGCACAAGCAATCGCTGCGGTTTTTGGAGATCGATCCGTACCTGTTGTTTCCATTAAAGGCGTCACGGGCCACCCGCTTGGTGCCGCAGGAGCACTAGAAGCTGCTGCTGTTCTACTCAGCTTTGAGAAGAGCCTCATTCCGCCAACTGCTGGAACGACAGTGATTGACCCAGAGATGAACATTGATGTTGTCCTTGGCGAGCCACGCAGCTGGACGCCCGGTCCAACTATTTCAAACAACTTTGGTTTTGGCGGGCACAACGGATCGGTAATTATCGCTCCGTATAAACAGTAGGACTACGCGTCAACAACGACGAATAACAATTCGCATTCGCAAGCCAACTCGCCGTTAACCAAGGCTCGTCCCATTCCTTTTCCTGCCCTGGCAGACATTCTCCCAATCGATGCTTCAAGCTGAAGCGTGTCTCCTGGTACAACCTGCCGGCGAAAACGCGCAGCATCTAAACCACCGAATAACGGCAACTTGCCCGCAAACTGTGGATCACTCACGATTGCCAAGGCTCCCGTTTGTGCAATTGCTTCGCACATCAACACGCCCGGCAATGTAGGACGACCAGGAAAATGACCAGCGAAAAACCATTCCTCCCCTGTCAAACGCCAGATTGCACTTGCCGACTTACCGGGAGTGAGCTCTGTAATTTCGTCTACAAAAAGAAATGGTGCACGGTGTGCAATCAATGAAGAGGGTTCGGGGAAAGTGCTCATTTGCCTAACGCCTCAAGTAATCGCAACGGCGTATCTTTCGGAGAAACTTTGTACCACGCATGCGTTATGACACCTTTATCGATCAGAAACGCTGATCGTTCGATGCCCATGTACTCGCGCCCATACATGGACTTTTTCTTCCAAACCTTGAATGCCTTTGCTACGACATGATCGATGTCGGATAGCAAGGTGAAGCCAAGTTCAAACTTTTCATCAAACTTCAGCAATTTTGCGGGTTTGTCTGGACTAACGCCAACGATTGCTGTCTTGCCGATAGTGGATGCAATGTCGCGCAAACCACACGACTGCTGCGTGCAGCCCGGTGTATCGGCTTTCGGGTAGAAATAGACCAACACTTTTCGCTTCTCAAATTTCTTTAATGAGAACTTCTTTTCGAACTGATCAAACAGCTCGATCGCTGGAGACTGAACACCCGGCTTCAACATGCAATAAACTTAGCGTTAAGCGACTGGCACGCGATCAATTGCTTCGCGCACCTCGGCCACATACTCGCCTACCGCATCAGGCCCGTCCTCTAGTAGGCGACGCATAACGGAAGCTCCCTGAACGACTCCGTCCGCAACAGTGACAGCTTCTGCAGCTTGCTCGGCATTGGAAACGCCTACGCCAATCAGAATAGGTATGGACGTAAGTTGCTTGAGGCGACGCGCCAATAACAACGCTGTGGAAGCAAGTTCGTCGCGCTCACCCGTGACGCCAAGCAAGCCAACTGCATACACAAAGCCCCTTACGCGATCGAGGATTCGGGGCAACCGTTCGTCTGGCGCAGTAGGGGCAGCCAGCATCACCGTTTCAATTCCTGCGGCGTCGGCCGCCTTGCACCAAGGACCCGACTCCTCCAGTGGTAGATCGGGAACGATTGCTGCACACACACCTGCCTCAGCCAATGCATTAGCGAATCGTTCGTGACCTGCATTGTGAATGGTGTTGTAATAACACATCACCGCCAACGGGATACTTACATCAACTTGGCGAAGATCGTTCAAAATGGACATCGGTGTTGCGCCTGCATCAAGTGCTTTTTGTGAAGCCAATTGAATGATCGGCCCATCCATAACAGGATCGGAAAACGGAATACCGATTTCGATCGCATCGGCGCCATTGGCGGCCGCGGCCCTAATCGCCTCTAGCCAACCTTCTAGCCCGCCAGTGATGTATGGAACAAGCAGCTTCTTACCTGCATCGCGTTTTGCACGAAGCTCGGTTTCTAGAGAACCCAAGTTGGCCACTGGTGTGCCTAGCCCAGTATTTCCATCATCTGAGCAACGTCTTTATCGCCACGACCCGACAAATTCATGAGAACTGTCTGGCCCTGCATATTCTTTGCTTCTCTCGAAATCCAAGCAACGACGTGCGCACACTCGAGAGCAGGAATGATTCCCTCGGTCTTGGCAAGCAATTGGAAACCCTCAATGACTTCTGCATCTGTAACGCTCGGATACTCGGCGCGGCCAATCGATGCAAGGTATGAATGCTCTGGCCCAACACCTGGATAGTCGAGGCCCGCGCTGATGGAGTGCGCTTCTTGCACCTGACCATGCTCATCTTGCATTAGATAAGAACGCATACCGTGCACAACACCCGGAACACCTCTACCTAC
>CAMDJX010000015.1 GCA_945900735.1 Acidimicrobium ferrooxidans DSM 10331
TTGTATTTTTCAATCCATTGTCGAGGCACATGGTGTGGCGCGTGCACCGCAGGCGTGGAGAAGTACATAAAGAATGGTCTGTTTGGCGTGCTTGCGTGTTGCCGTTGCATCCAAGTGATTGCCTGATCCGCAAGATCTTCAGTGAGGTGATAGTCATCGCGGCCAACATGCGGAGCAATTGGTGTCGTCTGGTCGTAGACGGGCGGTTCCCACTGCGATGATTCGGCCCCCATGATTCCGTAGAAGCGATCAAAACCAAGACCAGTCGGCCACCGATCGAACGGACCAGACGGGCTTTGTTCCCAAGAGGGTGCGAGGTGCCATTTGCCAAAGCACGCAGTGCTGTAGCCATTCATTTTCAGTACTTGAGCAGTGGTCGCCGACTCGGGCGGTATCGCGCTGTCGTAGCCGGGAAACGAATTGGCGATTTCTGTAATGCCGCCCATGTGCACGGAGTGATGGTTGCGGCCGGTGAGCAGCGCCGCACGCGTTGGCGAACACAGTGCCGTTGTATGGAATTGGTTATATCGAAGTCCATTTTTCGCAACGCGGTCGAGGCCCGGCGTGTTCACAGGCCCGCCGAATGTTGCAAACGAACCGAAGCCAACATCATCGAGCATGATCATCACGATGTTCGGCGCACCATCGGGTGCGGTTTGTTGCTGTAGCTTGCGAGGTTTCGAGTCAGTGATGATCCGCGAAATTTCACCCTCGAATGGTGGAGTAGGTAACGGGATATTTCCAGCCGTCACGCGCACAGCCCTGCAATGTCGAACGCTTTCAAGGCGCCAACCACCGATTGTGCGTCGCCTTCAATTACTAGGTCTCCTTGCAAGATGCTGGCGCTCAGCGCGAGAGACCCGTCGACGATGTTTGCCCACGTATCAAGCGAGCACTTCACAATGTTTGGCGACGTTGTGTTGTTCACTGGTACCGCAACCGCATTTCGAATGTGGAGGGAAGCGGTTTGTCCATCTTGAAACTGCCAACGAATGAGCGTGTCTAGATTATGGGCGCGCTCTGGCACAAGCAACACGCGCATGAGTCGGATGGTTGTCTCTGCGGGAGAAGAGAGGATCTGTCTCTTAGAGAGACGATGGGTTGAAAAGCGTGAAAGATCAAATGTGCCGTCCAGGTGTCGTGCTCGGGCAAGGCACCAGTTGCGAATGTTCGCAGAGGGAGTGCGTTGTGCAACTGTGCGCAGCACAGATGCATACAGTCGTTTGTCGTCATCGGTAGAGCCGGAGTGATGAATGAGCCACGAGCCGCACTCGAGCGCCCATCGAACATCATCTTCGCGCAGGGCGGTTGCCACCGTGCTCCGCACAACTTCAACTCCGCCAAAACCTGCAATCAAACGATCGGCCCGATCCGAAGTGGGGAGCGGAAATAGGTTCGACTCTTCGCCATCAAAAAAACCAAAGAGTCCACTTCGTATCTGGCGCACATGATGTTCGGCGACTCCGTAATACTCGGATGTGAGGTAGTCGTCGTCATAGTAAGAGGGAAGTTGGATGAGGTGCGCCAAGTCTCGGGATGAAGCTCCGCGATTGGTGTGCCGCACGGTTTGATCCCACAAAAACTGGAGGGAATCGCGGTAGCGGGTCACCCGTCGAACAATTTCACCCTGGCCTGAAATCGGTGGACCGTGAACACCAACCAAGTGCTCCGACTGAAGTGACAACAGATGGTCGAGCCCTCGCAGCATCACTTGCGGGTCGCGATACTCTTCGCCGCGAATGGCAAAAACATTAAACAACACTGGCCAAACAAGGTTGTTCACGGCCGTCCGAATAGTTGGGAACCAGTACGTCACCGAATCCTCGGCATCACTTGGTGCGGGTGTTACGTCGATGGCGAGGCCGGCAACGTTGATGGTGCATTGTTCTGCAAACGTGTTTGTCGGTGCAATGAAACTGACGGTGTGCGGCGCGTGCGATGGGTCTCGATAGAAATTTCCTAAACCCACGTTGACGAGGCCGTCCTCGTCGGTGTCGGTCAACGTGACGGCGAATTGTTCGACCAGCCCTCGGCTGTAGGCAGGCGCAATCTCGGTAGCCGTGCGTTCTCTATTGAACGAAATGTCTGCGTGGCCCCAGACAGGCACCTCGCCGTATTTTTCAAATACTGCCTGCGTGCCACCCACATAGTGAAAGTGCGTGTACAACACGGCAACAACCGGGCGAGACGTGTGCTTCTCAAGCTCGGTAAGCGCGTTGCGCATTTCCTCAACCGACTCACCGGTATCAATGGCAATGATTCCGTCTGGTGCGTCGATAAACGATTGGTTCGAAAGCCCATTGCCTACGAAAGTCCACACGCCTGGCGCCACTTGATAGAAGCTTTTTGCAAGAACTTTCGAATGTGCGATGTGGTCGCGGTGTGCAACCTGACCGTTGGGGAGCGTTTCGGTTAGTCGCGCATTGGACTCAAAACTCTTGTTGCGTCGAACCTTTTCGGCCATGTGTATACCGTAGGCGAATGATGCGTCCGCCAAAGACGTGAACTACTGGTACGAGCCAAGCTCCTGGGCTGGGTCGGTAGAGGCGGCATCCGGCCAATTGGAATACCAAATGTCCGCAGCCGAAGTACCAACGTGCAGTGGCAAGCGTTCGAAACCATCAATAGGTGCAATGAGTGGTTCGATGATCACGTCGTAACGTGGTTTGGCGAAAAAGGGGAACGACTGCCGAGCCTCGCCGGTTCTATTGATCACTCTGTGCGGCGTCGAAATCAATCGACCACCGCTCCATAGTTCCAGCATGTCTCCAACGTTCAATACAAAAGCGTCTTCAGGACATGTTGCATCAATCCATTCGCCACTGCGTGCACGAACCTCGAGGCCGCCAATTGGGTCGTGTGCCAACGCGGTGATCACATTGAAATCTTTATGCGGATGAATTCCCCAGCCATCTACATCAGCGGCCATGGGCGGGTAGTTGAGCAGCGTCATGTTGGTCAGCCCTTGCGTCATGCACGACATCACAAAACTCGCGTCAATCTGCAGCGCGGAGCAGAGGGCAATAACGATGTCGTTGGTTACGCCCTCGAGGGCATTCCAATAAGTCAGCACGGGTGTCTTCACGTCAAAAGAAATCGCGGGCCACTTGTTAGTGCCGTATAAAGGCGACTGCGAGCAGATTGGATCATTCGGGTCGGTTTCATTGTGCAGTTTCCACGCTTCGTATTGATCGGCCGTTCCCTTTCCCGAATTTGGTGTGAAATATCCAAGGGGCACGAAACCTCGATAGTTGCCTTTCTCAACCATGTCTGCCAACAACACTTCTCGCGGGGTAGCGAATAGTTCACGAACCGCAGCACGCATGTTGGTGACTGTTCTAGTTGCAACCCCATGGCCGGTGACGATGGCAAACCCGATGTCGCTAAATGCTTGGAACAGGCCTTTGGCTGCGACCGAGTATTCGCTGGAGTTGATCGCGGATGTTCGGATTTCCGATATATCAATAATCGGGAGCGACACTGCCATGGGCTTACCGTAGCCCAGGGTTTTGTCATATATCAGCGGCGTAACTGCCTATATAGTGGTTCGGCTGTTGGTGCTCAACCCGAGTAACCGTGCCATATATAAGGAGTACATCATGTCGTTCCCATCAGATCTGGAAATTGCTCGCAAGGGCGTTGCGAAGCCGCTTACCGAGATTGCCGCCATGATGGGTATCGGCGAGCACCTGTTGGAGCCTTACGGCAAGAGCCTTGCAAAGATCAGCCTGGACGCAATCGACGAACTTAAGGGTCGACCAAAGGCGAAGTATGTAGTAGTCACCGCAATCACCCCAACGCCACTCGGCGAGGGAAAGACCACCACAACTGTTGGTCTTGGTCAGGCCTTTAAGCACATTGGCAAGAACGCAGTCATCAGCCTTCGTCAGCCATCCATGGGTCCAACATTTGGAATCAAAGGTGGCGCTGCCGGTGGTGGTTACAGCCAAGTCATTCCAATGGAGCTGCTCAACTTGCACCTCACAGGAGACTTCCACGCAGTTACTGCAGCACACAACCTGTTGTCGGCAATGGTGGACAACCATCTGCATCAGGGCAACGAACTTGATCTCGATATGGACAACATCACGTGGCGCCGAGTGATCGACGTTAATGATCGTTCGCTTCGCAACATCATCGTCGGTCTAGGAACAAAGGAAGACGGCGTTACGCGTCAGACTGGTTTCGACATCACCGCAGCCTCCGAAGTAATGGCAATTCTTGCTCTTTCAACCTCGCTCGAAGACATGCGCAAGCGATTCTCGCGAATCGTTGTTGGGTACAACTCCAAGGGAACGCCAGTGACTGCAGAGCAGCTCAGTGGTGCAGGCTCCATGGCCGTCATCATGCGTGATGCCATCAAGCCAAACTTGCTGCAAACACTCGAGAACACACCGGTCATTGTTCATGCCGGCCCATTCGGAAACATCGCGCACGGCAACTCGTCAATCATTGGCGACATGGTCGGTATTCATGGTGGCGATTACCTCATCACCGAGGCAGGCTTCGGCGCCGACATGGGTGCAGAGCGATTCTTCAACATCAAGTGCCGCTACTCGGGCTTGAAGCCAGATGCTGCTGTGTTGGTAACAACAGTGCGTGCATTGAAGGCTCACTCCGGTAAGTACAAGATTGTTGCCGGCAAGGCATTGCCACCAGAGCTATTGGCCGAGAACCCATCCGATGTCGAAGCCGGTGGCGAAAACCTGAAAGCACAGATTGAAAACGTGAAAGCACACGGTGTAGTGCCAGTGGTTGCTATCAACTCCTTCCCAACCGACCACAAATCAGAACATGATGCCATTCGCAAGATTGCCGAATCGGCTGGCGCACGCGTTGCAGTGTGCACGCACTTTGCCGATGGTGGTGCGGGTGCGGTCGACTTGGCGAGGGCAGTGGAGGAGGCTTGCAACGAACCAAACAACTTCCACATGTTGTACACCGATGACGCATCGTTGAAGGAAAAGATTGAGACCGTTGCCAAGACCATCTACGGCGCAGCAAATGTTACGTATTCGGCTCTTGCCAACAAGCAATTGAAGAACTACACCGATAACGGATTCGGTAATCTGCCGGTTTGTATTGCCAAGACGCACTTGTCCATCTCGGGCGATGCTTCGTTGAAGGGCGCACCGAAAGGCCACACATTGAATGTTCGCGAAGTTCGCGCATCCGTTGGTGCCGGCTTCGTGTATCCAATCTGTGGCGACATGCGTACTTTGCCAGGCCTGGGTACAAAGCCTGCCGCAGCAATCATCGACTTTGATGAGAACGGCGAAATCGTCGGATTGTCATGAGCACCGAATTCAAACGCACGCCCGGCGGCGCCATTTTGATGGACGGCAACGGACTGCGCGACGAAACTGTTGCACGCTTGCGTAAGGAAATTGAAGCTGCGGGTTCGCCCAAAGTGTGTCTTGCCACCGTGCTTGTTGGCGGCGATGCCCCTAGTCATATCTACGTAACTAGCAAGCATAAAAAAGCGCAAGAGGCCGGAATGGTTTCGGTCGGCGTGCATCTTGAAGAGGACGCAACACAAGAGCAAGTAGAGGCAGAGGTTCGCAAACTTGCCGCCGACCCTTCAGTGCACGGCATCTTGGTGCAACTTCCACTACCAAAACATCTCAACTCCGAGCCAGTGCTTGCATTGCTTCCACCCGAGAAAGATGTCGATGGTTTGACCGAGCGTTCGATGGGACGACTGATGCGCAGCCTTCCAGGCCATGCACCTTGCACCCCACTTGGTGTCATGCGTTTACTCGAGCGATACAACATCTCGTCGAAGGGCAAGAAAGTTGTTGTTATCGGGCGCTCGTTCTTGACGGGCTTGCCGCAAGTAATTCTGTTCATCCGCAAAGGTGGCGACGCCACCACAACTTGCGCGCACTCGATGACGCCGCCAGAAGATCTCAAGGCAATGTGCCGAGAGGCAGACATCATTGTTTCCTGCGTTGGCATTGCTCGCATGATCAAGGCCGATTTCGTCAAGCCAGGCGCCACAGTGATCGATGTCGGTGTTACTCGCATCGACAACAAGATTGTTGGAGACGTGGACTTCGACGAAGTGCAGGCAGTAGCGGGTGCAATTACACCAATGCCAGGCGGTACAGGCCCAATGACAATTGGATGCTTGTTAGAGAACACGTTGTCTGCAGCCAAAATGCTTGGAGCATTTCCAACAAAATAGTTTGCCTATAGCGCCGCTGGCGCCTGCATTCTTTTAGCAAGGGCTTGCAGCAATCTGTCCAAAATTGTTGCCATCAAAACAATTGCAATACCAACCTCGGCACCCAACCCAGAGTTGGATCGAGTGAGGGCCTCAACAGAGCGGTAACCCAAACCCTCTCCGCCAACCATTCCGGCAATGATCGCCATTGCCAACACCATCATCACCATCTGGTTGATTGCCAAAATGATGCTCGGCATCGCAAGAGGGATACGCACTCCCCACAACACTTGCCGTTGCGTTGCGCCAAACGTTGTAGCCGCCTCAATCGATTCTTTATTCACTTGTCGAATACCAAGCGAGGTAAGCCTGATACCCGGCGGAATGGCGTAAACGACTGCGGCAACAATGCCAGGCACTGGGCCAACGGTGAAGATCATGACAAAGGGGATCGCGTAAATCAGGGGAGGGATTGTTTGCAGCGAATCAAGCACCGGAGAAAGTGCCGCCTCAGCTCGCGGGCGACGACCAAGCCAAATTCCAATGGGAAGCGCAATCAAAATCGAGAACAAAACAGCTACCACAGTTTGCGACAACGTTTTGCTCGCATCGGGCCACATGCCGGTAACACCGATAAACACCAATCCGAGGGAGGTAGTAATCGCCATCTTCCAGCCCGAAACATGAAACGCAAGCGTTGTCGCAGCGATAACAATCAACTGCCAAGAAAGCGTCTCGTTCAATAATCGTCGCGCCCTAATGAGAACATCACGTACGAGGAAATCGTTAAACGGGCGTGTCACCACATCAAACGTGTCGCGAAACCAATTGACGGCAGTATCAACCGGGTCGGCAAATGAGGTGCCCCACGAGAACGGAAATTCGTGTATTCCGATTGCTCGTCCAAAAATCGCACCAACGAACAATGCAGACAAAATCAGGGCAAGCTTCCGACGTGGTAGGGCGCGCCGCTGCTCGCCAGGGGCCACAACTACTGCAAGGCTGACACGATCAAGAACAAACGCAACCGCAACAACGGCCATACCAACAACAAGACCACGCCCCGGGCTCAGCATGCGCACGGTTTGCATGATCTCCTGCCCCAAACCTGCGGCGCCTACAAGCGTGGCGATAACAACAATCCCTAAGGCCATCATCACTGTTTGGTTAATGCCCGCAATGATGGAAGGCACAGCCAATGGCAATTGCACCTTCATCAATGTCTGTCGCTTTGTTGCTCCAAACATTTTTGCAGCCTCAACAGCCGATGCGGGTACTTGCTGAATACCAAGTGCGGTGAGGCGGATGATCGGGGGCAGGGCATAAATAATGGTTGCAATCGCTGCCGGAACTTGCCCGATTCCAAAAATCAGAACTACGGGAATTAGGTACACCGTTGCTGGAACGGTTTGCATAGCATCAAGCATCGGACGCAATGCCGATTCGGCGCGCTTGTTGAGGGCCGTCCAGATGCCAATAGGAATCCCGATTGCGATGCTGAGAGCAACAGAAACCGCCATCAATGAAACAGTGTCAATGCTTTGTTCCCATACGCCAACAATGCCTGGGTAGATAACGGCGAATGCTGCAAACCCGGCGGTCCAGTACTTGCCACTTCGTGCGATGACAAGAAAGACGATTGTTGGGGGGATAAACCACGGCAACCAACCGATGAATCCGGAGGTTCGTTCAAGCCCAAAATCAACGATCCATGTGAATGGTTCAAATACGAATGTGAACAGCCAATGTTGCCCACGGTTATCGCGCACCCATCCCTGCAAGTCATTGACTGGGTTCGCCAAATTGATGTTCCACGATTCTGGAAAACCACGCTGCCCGAGAATCTGTGCGAGAGCCAGTAATGCAATGAACCCGGCAGCTGCAGGCAAACGTCTCAATTGCTTTCGACTAGGAGCAGAGGAGAGGGCGATGCTCATTGCTGTTCGGCTTGCAACATCGATGCGACACTCTGGCGATTGACAACGCCAATTGCTTTGCCCGATTCATCAATGATGGAAATGGCTTCGTCACGATCAAGCAACATTGGAATCACAGTTTCAATACGTGCGCTGGCCAGAACGGTTCTGCCGCCACTGACGGGGTTGCCTGCAACCGCAACCGACCGCACACTTAACACTTTGGCGCGTGGTATGTCGTTGGTGAATTCGCGAACATAATCGGTGGCTGGTTGGGTGATGATTTCTTCGGGGGTGCCTACTTGGTCGAACGAGCCGTCTTTCATAATGGCAATGCGGTCACCCAATCGCAGTGCTTCCGCAAAGTCGTGCGTGATGAAAACAATTGTTCGCTGCATCGTTTTCTGCAGTCGAATGAGTTCGTCCTGCATCTCTTTGCGAATAAGTGGATCCAGTGCAGAGAATGGCTCGTCAAACAACAAAATCTGTGGGTCGACCGCAAGCGCGCGAGCTAAACCAACGCGCTGTTGCATGCCGCCCGAAAGCTGCTGGGGGTAGTGGTCGGCCCATCCCGAAAGCCCAACTATCTCAAGTACCTCGTTGGCGCGATCGAGTCGTGTCGATTTATCAACTCCCTGCACTTCAAGTCCGTATGCAATGTTGTCGATAACGCGGCGATGTGGGAACAAGCCGAAGTGTTGAAACACCATCGACATTTGCCCGCGACGCACGCCGCGCAATTCCTCGTCGCCCATTGCCAAGAGATCTTTTCCTTCTAGCAATACTTCGCCCTTGCTCGGTTCGATAAGCCGAGATAGGCAACGGATAAGTGTGCTCTTGCCACTGCCGGAAAGGCCCATGACAACAAATGTCTCTCCGCGACCAACGCTGAACGAGACATCACGGACGGCAACTGTTTGATCGGTCTGTTGCAAGATTTGAGACCGGCTGGCGCCCCCTTCGGCCAATGCAATGGCTTGCGCCGCCGCCCCAGACCCGAACACCTTCCATATGTTGCGTACTTCTATTGCTGGTGATGCTTCCCCGGGCACCCTTTCACCATAGTTCAGCACCTATACAAGCGCACAAGCCCTCGCTACGCTTGAGGCGCACTGTTTAGTGCACATAACAACACAAGGGGAGAACATGCTTTCAAGCAAGAAATTGCTCGTTGCTGGTTTGATTACGGTTGGTTCGCTGCTCGGAGCAGCGTGCGGCGGTAGCGATGACACAGCATCAGACACAACAGCCGCTGCAGGGGATTGCTCCGGCACGGAAACGATCAAGATTGCACGCAACAACTGGTCGGCATCTGCCGTCGAAGTTGAAATCGTTAAGCAATTGATTGAGAAGAATCTTTGCAACCCAGTCGAAATTCTCGACATTGACGAAAATGCGATGTTCGCAGGTATGTCGTCGGGCGACGTCGACGTCAACGTAGAGGTGTGGCCATCTGGTGTTGTGCCAGAAGAGCAGGCATTCATCGATGATGGTTCGGTTGTCAACATGGGCGATCTTGGTGCAGAAGGTAAAATCGGTTGGTTCGTTTCCGATTACGCACTCGAGCAGTTCCCTCAGCTTGCAACATGGGAAGGTCTGAAGGATCCAGCAGTAGCTGAAGCATTCGCAACAGCAGCCACTGGTTCAAAGGGTCGTTTCTTGGGAATGGACCCATCGTTCTCCCAGTACGACGAGGCAATCATCAAGAACCTCGCACTTCCATTCGAAGTACAGTTCTCTGGTTCTGAAGCAGCAACACAGGCAGAAATCGCAGCTCTTTCGGCTGAGAAGAAGCCAGTAGTTGTGTACTACTGGTCGCCATCTGGCGCCGTAGGCAAATACAACTTGAAGAATGTTGCATTGCCAGAGCCAAGTGTTGATTGTGCCGCCGAGGGCGACAAGTGCGACGGCGACTACCCAGTCGACAAGTTGTTCAAGATTGCCTCTGCAAAACTTGAAGCGAAAGACGCAAAAGTGTTTTCGTTCTTCAAGAACTTCGCATTGTCAACAGACGATCAGCTTTCATTCCTTGGGCCTGTAGACATCGACAAAGTCGACCCAGCAGTTGCTGCTGCCGACTGGATCGCTGCCAACGAGGCAACGTGGTCGGCTTGGTTTAACTAAATACAGTCGTAAATCAATTTTGAAAGTGGCGGGGCGCAAGCCCCGCCACTTTTGCGTTTCCGTGGCAGAATGAATGCGTGAACAATGAACCATATGACTACGTCATTGTTGGTGGCGGCTCTGCAGGATGCGCATTGGCAAATCGTCTCAGCACCGACCCGAATAACAAGGTGCTTGTTCTTGAGGCCGGTCGTCCCGACTATTGGTTCGATGTGTTCATCCATATGCCTGCTGCATTGATGTTTCCGATTGGCAGCAAGTTCTACGACTGGATGTACTCATCTCAGCCCGAACCCCACATGAATGGGCGCAGGGTTTCGCACGGTCGCGGCAAGATTCTTGGCGGTTCAAGCAGCATCAATGGCATGATCTTTCAGCGCGGCAACCCGCTCGATTTTGAACGTTGGGGCGCCGACCCAGGCATGGGCGAGTGGGACTATGCACATTGCTTGCCGTATTTCAAAAAGATGGAGTCATGCATCGCCGCCAAACCCAACGACGAGTTTCGTGGCAAGAGTGGCCCGCTACATATGGAGCGTGGTGCAGTCAAGAACCCCCTGTTCGGTGCGTTTTTCAAGGCAGTGCAAGAGGCTGGCCATCCGCTTACGTCCGACGTGAATGGTTTCAAGCAAGAAGGTTTTGCAGCATTTGATCGAAACGTTAAGCGCGGTCGTCGATTCAGTGCCGCTCGCGCATACATACATCCTGTGAAGCATAGAAAGAACCTGACAGTGCAATGCAGGGCCCTTGCAACGAAATTGGTTACCGAAGGCAAGACTGTCGTGGGTGTGGAGTACGCGCTTCCGTTTGGGAAAAAGAAAACTGCTCTTGCCAAAGAAGTGATTTTGTGTGGTGGTGCCTTTAATTCGCCGCAGTTGTTGCAGGTTTCCGGCATCGGCAACCAAGATGATTTGCGTAAAGTTGGAATCACTCCGGTGCATCATCTTCCCGGCGTCGGTGAGAACCTGCAAGATCACTTAGAGGTGTACGTGCAACATCTGTGTACCCAGCCAATTTCCTTAAACCCAACAATGAAATTCTGGAAGCGCCCGTTTATTGGTTTTGCGTGGCTGTTTCGAAAAGGCCCTGGCGCGTCCAACCATTTCGAGGCTGGCGGTTTCATTCGCAGCAACGAACAAGTGAAGTATCCAAATTTGATGTTCCATTTTCTGCCAATCGCAGTCCGTTACGACGGCACTGCGCCCGCAGGCGGGCATGGCTACCAGGTGCATATCGGACCGATGTACTCAAACTCGCGCGGAAGTCTCAAGGTGACATCGGGAGATGTTCGAGATCATCCGGCTTTCACGTTTAATTATTTGTCGACCGAGGAAGACAAGCAGGAGTGGGTTGAAGCAATTGCTTCGGCTCGAAAAATTCTGAATCAACCCGCATTCACCGCATTCAGTGGCGGCGAAATTTCTCCTGGGTCGGATGTTGCCTCCGACCAACAGGTTCTCGACTGGGTGCGTAAAGACGGCGAGACCGCTTACCATCCATCTTGCACGTGCAAGATGGGAACCGACGAAATGGCCGTGGTCGACCCAAAGACAATGCGCGTGCACGGCATGCAGGGAGTTCGGGTCGTCGATGCGTCGGTGATGCCCTACGTAACCAATGGCAATATCTACGCGCCCGTCATGATGGTGGCGGAAAAGGCAGCCGACCTGATCTTGGGCAAACAGCCCCTTGCCGCCGAGCAGATCGAATTTTTCCAACACTCATAGGGTAAATATGGCGCGGCTCGGGTCGCCCTGATAACCTTTTCTCCAGTGATATATCTGACGGGCCTTGTCCCTGTTGGGTCCGTATATATAGGGGAGAACACATGAGTGATTTCGACGAGATCGACCTGGCCAGCCTGTCTGATGACGACTTAGTGGCACAGATGTACGACGACTTGTATGACGGTCTTGGCGAAGAGATTGTCGAAGGCACCACTATTTTGCTCGACCGCAAGTGGAGCCCAGACAAGGTATTGCAACAAGCACTCGTAGAAGGCATGCGCATCGTTGGCGTCGACTTCCGTGATGGCATCTTGTTCGTGCCCGAAGTGCTTCTTGCTGCAAACGCAATGAAAGCCGGAATGAACATCTT
This sequence comes from Acidimicrobium ferrooxidans DSM 10331, assembly GCA_945900735.1. Lineage (GTDB taxonomy): Bacteria > Actinomycetota > Acidimicrobiia > Acidimicrobiales > Ilumatobacteraceae > UBA3006. Next base: position 12,304 of record CAMDJX010000015.1, read on the forward strand.
GCGTCCGCTGCTTGCCGAAACCGGCGCAGAGTCGGTTGGCAAAGTCGTTGTCGGCACCGTAAAGGGCGACATTCACGACATTGGTAAAAACTTGGTTGCCATGATGTTGGAGGGCGCTGGTTTCGAGGTCATCGACTTGGGAATTAATACCGACGCCGACAAGTTCATTGCTGCACTAGAAGAGCATCAGCCAGACATTTTGGGAATGAGCGCATTGTTGACCACCACCATGCCGTACATGAAGGTTGTTGTCGACACCATGAAAGAGCGTGGAATTCGCGACAAGTACATCATCTTGGTTGGTGGCGCGCCGCTTAACGAAGAATTTGGCGAAGCAGTTGGTGCAGATGCGTATTGCCGCGATGCGGCAGTTGCGTCCGAGATGGCAAAATCGATGGTGACTGCACGTCGCACACGCACCGCCGAGCCTCCTGGCCCGTCCGTCAACTGACGCTCACGCAGCACGCCACCAATGTCAGTCGATGCTCGCCCTCTGATCATCGCCTGTGGTGCTTTGGTTTCCGAGCTGCGATCGGTGCTTGAAGCAAATCATCTCACTGATGTCGTAGAAGTTCGGTACTTGCCTGCCAACTTGCACAACCGTCCGGAAGGAATTGTTCCTGCACTTCGCGAACACCTCGACAAACGCGAATCGCGTCAGACATTCGTTGGCTATGCCGACTGTGGCACGGGCGGGTTAATAGATGCCATGCTCATCGATTATCCAGGGGTGCAACGCATTGCGGGCGCTCACTGTTACGAGTTTTTTGCCGGAAGTGAACTGTTCAATGAACTGCATGACGATCAGCCTGGCACGTTCTATCTCACCGACTTTTTAGCAAAACATTTCAATGCACTGGTGTGGGAAGGGCTCGGTCTAGACAAGCACCCAGAATTGCGTGATACCTATTTTGGAAATTACACCCGAGTGGTGTTGTTGTCGCAGACAGAAAGCGATTCGGTGCTTGAAGTGGCAAAGCAAGCTGCATCGCAATTGGGTTTAACGTTTGAACACCGCCATGTTGGCGTCAAGGGTTTAGCAAATTCGATTCCGGTCACATTCGGCCGTGGCGAGATAACGAAAGCGAGTGTGTAGTTGTGGCACGAGGTGGAAACGCAGTAATCATTATCAAGTGGCGCGACATACCCGCCCAGGTGAATGCACAAGTGGGCCGCGAACGACACCAGGTTGTGCTTACGGCAAAATTTCAACGCGCAATAGACCGCGCAAAGCGCAAAGCCCACATCTACACGGCCGAGGAAGACGTAGCGCAATGGACTCGTGAGTCGCTTCCATTAGAGGGAACTCTCCAGGAAGCAGCACAAGCAGTTGCTGACCGACTCGAGGCCGAGTACAGCCGCCAACGTTTGGGAGTGCTGGCATTCGCTGGTGGCTTTGAAAAAGATGTCGAACAACTGACAGTCGCGGCTAAGGATTTGGCAGCACTTGAAGAGCTCGAAGAAGACGAAGAACAGTAATTTTCAACAAGAAAGAAAAAACATGACCCATACCATCCTGAGTTCACCAACACGAGAAGTCGTCATCGGCTTCGACCGCCCATTCGTCATGATCGGTGAGCGCATCAACCCGACAGGCCGCAAGTTGCTTGCCGAGGAAATGAAGAATGGCGATTTCAGCCGTGTGGAGGCCGACGCCCTTGCGCAGGTTGCTGCGGGCGCTCAGATGCTCGACGTCAACGCCGGTATCCCACTTGCCGACGAGCCAGCGCTGCTTGCACGTGCGGTGCAATTGGTGCAGGCAATCACCGACGTGCCACTTTCGATCGACTCGTCCATCATGGACGCACTCGAGCGAGGCCTTTCTGTTTACAAAGGCAAAGCGCTGGTCAACTCGGTAACTGGCGAAGACGAGTCACTCGAGCGAGTTCTGCCATTGGTCAAAAAGTACGGCGCAGCAGTGGTTGCCATCTCCAACGACGAAACCGGCATCAGTATGGACCCGGACGTTCGCTTTGCTGTCGCCAAGAAAATCGTTGAACGCGCAGCAGATCACGGCATTCATTACAGCGACGTCATCGTCGACCCGTTGGTGATGCCAATTGGTGCATTGGGCCAAGCAGGGCAGCAGGCGTTCACGCTCATTCGTCGATTGCGCGAGGAGTTGAAGGTAAACACCACCTGTGGCGCGTCCAACGTCAGCTTCGGCTTGCCAAACCGTCAACAAGTAACAGGAACATTTCTGTCGATGGCAATTGCTTCGGGCATGACATCAGCAATTATGAGCCCACTGCACGCCGAAGTAAAGGCGGCAATCATGGCCGCCGACGTGCTCACTGGAAATGACAAAGATTGTGCAGCATGGATCAAGGCCAACCGCGATCCAAACGCACCAACTGGTGGACGAGGCGACCGCGAAGGTCGTCGTCGCCGTCCGGCCGAATAGCACTAGGGGATTAGGCACTCAATGAATCGCGTTGTATTTACACCAAGTGGTCTCGACGGAAACTTCGAAGACGGCACGACGGTATTGGATGCCGCGCGAAAACTTGGTGTAGACATCGACTCGGTGTGTGGTGGCCGCGGAATTTGCGGGCGCTGCCAAATCACACCCAGCATCGGCAACTTTTCCAAGTGGGGTATCGACGCTAAACAGGAAGCGCTCAGCGCGCCTGGCGAAGTCGAGATCGACTATCACGGAAATAGGCCGTTGGTCGAAGGCAATCGTCTCGGTTGCACGGCCAAAATTTGCGGCGACGCAGTTATCGACATTCCTGCGACAAGCCAAGTGCACAGGCAGATTGTTCGCAAAGATCTCGACCTCGGTGCAATTGTTGTCGACCCGTTGTTTAGCTTGTATTACGTAGGGGTTTCCCCATCGTTATTGGGTGAAGACGTCACTGCATCCCGCGAGTTGCGCAATGCAGTTGCACAACAACACAACATCGCGGTACCTGCAATCACCACACACGCGCTGCAACAAGTCAACCTCGCAATCGACAAGGGTGATGGTGGTGCAACGGTGGCCGTGAGGCACAGTGCTTCGGCGTCGGAGCCGGGTTGCATCGTTGCGGCGTGGCCAGGTTTTGTTGGCGCCATGTATGGAATTGCTGTCGACATTGGTTCAACAACGGTTGCGGGCCACCTCTGCGATCTCACCAGCGGGGAAGTGCTCAGCAGTGCAGGCGTGATGAACCCCCAGATTCGTTTTGGCGAGGACTTGATGAGCCGCGTTTCCTACGTGATGATGAATAAGGGTGGCGAAAAGGAATTAACTTCTGCAATTCGCAATGCGCTCAACTTGTTAGTAATCGAACTAGCCGAGAAGGCAAATGTTTCCGCCGACAAGATTCTCGAAATTGTCATGGTCGGTAACCCCATCATGCACCACATCTTGCTGGGTATCGACCCAACACCACTTGGTGCTGCACCATTCGTTCTTGCAACCGACGAGGCAACCAGCGGCGAAGCGATCGAACTCGACATCAAGCTTCCTAACGCTCGGTTCTATGTTGGTCCTTGCATCGCTGGTCACGTGGGTGCCGATACTGCAGGTGCAATTTTGTCGGAAGGCCCACATCGTGGCACCGACATGCAGCTGCTCATTGACGTTGGCACCAACGCGGAAATCGTTCTTGGCGACAATACGCGCCAGTTCGCCGCGTCGTCACCAACCGGCCCTGCATTCGAAGGCGCTCAACTTAGTTGCGGACAACGAGCGACTGCCGGAGCCATCGAGAAGGTTCGAATCGACCGAGCAACGTTGGAGCCGCGCTTCAAGGCGATAGGCATCGAGCAGTGGTCGGACGAGCAGGGGTTTGCTGAAGCTGCTGAAGAGACACCGATTACGGGAGTATGCGGCTCGGGAATTATCGAAGTTATTGCCGAAATGTATTTGTCCGGCATTATTTCTCAAGACGGAGTAGTTCAGGGTTCTCTTGTGGGCGCCTCACCTCGCATCATCGGCGACGACCGCACATTCTCGTATGTCCTCTACGAGCACGGCGATATTCGCTTGCTCATCACGCAGAACGATATTCGCGCAATCCAGTTGGCTAAGGCAGCCCTACGCGCAGGCATCGACTTGCTTGTCGAGCACGCCGGGTCGCCACAAGTAACCGACATTCGCTTGGCTGGTGCCTTCGGCGCACACATCGACCCAACTTATGCAATGGTGTTGGGCCTGGTTCCCGATTGCCCACTTCCAGGAGTTCGCTCTGTTGGCAATGCTGCTGGTGCGGGCGCGGTGAAAGCACTGTTGTCCAATTCGCAGCGTAAAGAAATGGAAGTGGCAGTGCGAAAGGTCGTAAAGATCGAAACGGCAACCGAACCGCGTTTCCAAGATCTCTTTGTCGCCGCCATGGCGTTTCCCCATGCAAGCGCACCAACCCCTTATCTCGCCGAGATCATTACACTTCCTCCACGGGCCGAGGGTGGTGCCGATGGTTCTGGCGGCGGTCAGCGCCGTAGGCGCAGGGCATAGTTTTTTAGTTCGAAAGGTTGGGGTATGAGCGAAGAAGTTCATCATCGTCGCGGGGGTGGTCGTGCTGCGCGACAAGTCACTCGTAACACCTCTAATGCCCAACGAGATGCATATCTCACTCGTTCGATCAAACCTTACGAATTGGTGTCTGATGAAGACCTCGAGTTGCTCGAGCTCAACGCCGACACCATTCTGGAAGAGATCGGTGTCGAGATTCGCGACTACCCAAGTGCAATCGAGCGGTTTAAAAAGGCAGGGGCAATAGTCGATGGAACCCGGGTGCGGTTTCCAAAAGGAATGTGCAGGTCGATTATTCAGGCCTCGGCGCCTCGCGAATATACGCAGCACGCTCGAAATCCACTAAACAATGTTCAGATCGGCGGCAACGCAACCGTATTTGCACCCAACTACGGCTCGCCGTTTGTACACGACCTAGACAACGGCCGTCGTTATGCAACTATTGCCGATTTCCAGAATTTCGTAAAACTTTCGTACATGTCGCCGTATATTCACCATTCGGGCGGCACGGTATGCGAACCGGTCGACATTCCTGTGAGTAAACGTCACCTCGACATGGTGTACGCACACATCAAGTACAGCGACAAAGGTTTCATGGGCTCCGTCACGTTGGGTGAGCGTGCGCAGGACAGCGTCAACATGGCGCGCATTGGCTTCGGCGGAGATCTGCAAGACCGCACGGTGATGACCAGCTTGATTAACGCGTCTTCGCCGCTGGTGTGGGACGCAACAATGTTGGATGCAGCGGAGGTGTACGCATCAAACAATCAAGCCTGCATCATCACGCCGTTCATCCTCGCTGGTGCCATGGCACCAACTACTTCTGCCGGTGTTATCTCCCAAACGCTTGCCGAGTCGCTCGTTGGTATGGCGTTCACGCAATTGGTTCGCCCTGGTGCGCCGGTGGTGTTCGGTTCGTTCGCTAGCTCCATGTCGATGCTCACCGGTGCTCCGACCTTCGGTACGCCCGAACCTGCAATTGTGTTGTACACAGTTGCTGCGCTTGCTCGTCGATTGGGCGTTCCGTTCCGTAGCGGTGGTTCGCTGTGTGCTTCAAAGCTTCCCGATGCACAGGCCGCTTACGAAAGCGCATCCACACTTATTCCCACGATCATGGCCGGAACAAACTTTGTGTTGCACTCCGCTGGTTGGCTCGAAGGTGGTTTGGCGATCGGCTACGAAAAGTTTGTGCTCGATTGCGACCAACTGGGCATGATGATGACGCTCGGCAAAGGCCTCGACATGACCGAGAACGGTCAAGCACTGAGTGCGCTTCGCGAAAACACACCGGGGCAGCACTTTTTGGGCACCGCTCACACCTTGGCCAACTTTGAGACTGCGTTTTATCGTTCTGATACCGCCGACAACAACAGCTACGAGCAATGGGTGGAAGACGGCAGCCTCGACGCCGCGCAACGCGCGAACCGCATCTGGAAAGAGAGACTTGCGTCATACGTCCCGCCAAATCTGGATGATGCAATCGACTTGGAGTTGCAGGAGTACATCGCCAAGCGCAAGGCTGAACTCCCAGATACTTTCGGCTGAAAACCCTCTATCAATAAACAATTCAATGGAGCATCAATGAGCATAATTTCAACCCTCCTCGGTTCGGGAAAACGAGGCGGAAAAACTTCGCCTAGTGCACAACGGCTTGTTCGCAATATGCGTTACGAGCTCGTTCCTCTGAAGTCACTCGACCAAGCAATCGCCGACTTGCCACAGGGCGCGGCAGTCTCCGTTACCTGTTCGCCCGCGAAGGGCATAGCGGTAACTCAGGAGCTGTGCGAGAAATTGTTGGCAAAGGGGCACAACGTTGTTCCGCACTTCGCAGCACGGTTGGTTGACGGCCCAGAGCATGCGAAGCAACTCGCAACATGGGTGCGCGAGAAGGGGATCAAAGAGGTGTTCATCATCGGCGGCGACGCCGAGGTGCCACCTCATTACCAATACGCGCTTCCATTCATGAACGACTTCTTAGCGGCCAACCCTGGTGTCGAAACGATCGGTTTCGGTGCCTATCCGGACGGGCACTCCACCATCAGCAATTCCGATCTGCACAACGCGGTCATCGAAAAAGAAGCGCTGCTGAAAAAGTATGGCGTCAAGGGTCTTGCATCGACACAAATGTGTTTCGATGCACCGCTCATCATTTCGTGGCTCAAGGGTTTGCGTGCTGCGGGTTTCACCACTCCGATCAACCTCGGCATTCCGGGTGTTGTCGACCGCACAAGGTTGATGTCCGTAGGCGTAAGGACAGGCGTTGGCCAGTCGCTTCGTTATTTGAAGAAGAACAAGGCGTCGCTGACATTGATGTTTGCCCCAGGCGGTTACGACCCAACGAAGCTTCTCAATGACATTGCGGCCAAAGCCGATGAATTGAACGTCAGTGGCATTCACTCTTTCACCTTTAACTCCACGGCAGACACAGCAAAGTGGGCCAATGCAATTTTGGAGCAAGCAGTATGAGTACAGCCACTCAGAGCGACGTCGTCATTATCGGCGGCGGCGTCATGGGTGCATCAATCGCACTCGAACTATCTAAAGCGGGCCGCAGTGTTGTAGTCATCGACAAGGGCGGCGCTCCTGGCGCCGGTTCCACTAGTGCATCCTCGGCCATCATTCGCTTCACGTATTCCAACTTCAACACCATCTTGATGGCGTGGGAGTCCGCTCAGTATTGGTACAACTGGAGCGAATTTGTTGGAGTGGATGACCCGGACGGCATGGCCAAGTTCGTCAAGACGGGTTATTTGGTGTTCCTCACCGAAGGCTACGACGGTGTGCGTCAGCGTGAGCTGTGGGATCAATTTGGCATTCCTTACGAAGTGCTGAACCCCGAGGAAGTGCGTAAGCGTTGGCCTGCCTTCGAGACTGGCAAATTTTATCCACCCAAGAACATCGAAGACCCAGCCTTTGCCGACGACCCATACGACCAACTGTCTGCATTGTTCGACCCACTCAGTGGTTTTATGGACGACCCAATGTTGGCAACACACAACCTTGCCAACGCCGCGAAGTCTTTTGGTGCGGTGTTTCACTTCAATAAGGAAGTAGCGCAAATCAACACTTCGGGTGGCGCCGTTACCGGCGTGACGTTGGCAAGTGGTGAGGTGTTCAATGCTCCAGTGGTGATTAATGCTGCAGGCCCTCACGCCGCAAAGATCAACAAGATGGCCGGCGTATACGACGAAATGAAGGTGCATCATCAGCCACTTCGTCAAGAAGTGTTTTCGCCGCCAGCACCAGTTGGTTTCCGGCTTGAGGACAACGCCCCAATCGTTGCCGACCTCGACCTCGGCCAGTACTTCCGCCCGCACATGGGCGACTTGCTCAACGTCGGCACCACCGAGCCAGCATGCGACGAACTGCATTTCATCGATGACGCAGACGATTGGAACGACTCGGTAACGGTCGAGTTCTTCGAGCGAGTGATGTTGCGTTTGGCGCGGCGTTTGCCAGATTTTGGTATTCCACTGAAGTTGTTGGGTATCGGTGCTCTGTACGACGTAACCGACGACTGGATCCCGTTGTACGACAAGTCGAGCCTGAATGGTTTCTTTATGGCGTGTGGTACCAGCGGTAACCAATTCAAGAATGCGCCACTCGTTGGCAAGTTCATGCGCGCACTTATCGAGGCACAAGAACAGGGCATCGATCACGACGTAACTCCAGTTGAGTTCGTTGGCGAGAACACTGGAAACGCCATCAACCTTTCGGCATTCTCCCGACTTCGCACACAGGCGGTTACTGCCGGAAACGTGATGGGCTAACCTTTCACGCATGCGAACAACGCTGCAGCAAATGCTTGCAACATCTTCGGTGCTCTTGGCGGATGGTGCTACCGGCACCAATTATTTCAAAATGGGTCTCACCTCGGGCGAGCCGCCAGAATTTTGGATTACCGATCACCCGGAGCGCGTCACATTGCTCCATCAGCAATTCGTCGATGCGGGTGCCGACATCATTCTCACCAACACCTTTGGCTGCAACCGGCATCGTCTGAAACTGCATAATGCTCAATCGCGCGTGCACGAGTTGGCGAGTGGGGCAGCCCGTTTGGCGCGCCGAGTTGCCGATGCATCAGCAAGGCCAGTAGTAGTCGCCGGTTCAGTCGGCCCTACAGGTGAGTTGTTCGAACCGCTTGGCGCTCTCACTGAGGCCGACGCCATCGACTCGTTTGCCGAGCAGATTCGTGGGCTACAAGACGGCGGGGCAGACGTGGTCTGGATCGAGACAATGTCGGCACCCGAAGAAATTCGCGCAGCTGCCAAAGCAGCCATTCTTGTGGGAATGCCTTATGCCGCAACTATGTCGTTTGATACCGCGGGGCGCACCATGATGGGAATCATGCCGGATGCTCTCGAGGCAATCTTTGAAGGTCTTGATCCGCAGCCACTTGCGATCGGTGCAAACTGCGGCGTCGGTGCATCCGACATTTTGGTTTCCATCTCGCAAATGAAAGCCTTCGCAACACCCGTGGTGTCCAAGGGCAACTGCGGCATTCCAAAATTCGAGGGGACCACCATCAAATATTCGGGCACGCCAGAACTGATGCACACCTATGCGGCGATGGCGGCCGATGCAGGCGCCCGCATTGTGGGTGGGTGCTGCGGCACTTCGCCCGAGCACCTGGCGGCGATGCGTCAGTCGCTTGACGATCGTGTGCCCGCTCCGGCACCGACCACCGCTGAGATCATCGAGAAAATTGGGCCACTGACAAACTCGGTGCCAGGTCAGGCGGATACGTCCGAGCGAGATGCCCGCCGACGCCGCAATAAAGCTGAATAACTGAACTTGTTTATCTCCCGTTAATCAAGTAAATTCCGCACAGGCGTCGGGGGACGTTCTCGGACTTAGGTCTGCTTTAACGACTGGGGTGTATCAATGGAAGAACAAGATGATTTCATCGTCGAAGTTTCGCGCAGAAATTTCGTCAAAGGTACCGGAGCATTAGCGGCCGGTCTTGGCTTAGCGGGTTTTAGCTCGGTTGGTGCGTACGCTGCACCAATGGCGCCTAAAAAAGGCGGAACGCTCAAAGTTGGCATCGTCGGCGGAACTGACGACATTATTGATGCTCAGTATCTTTTCAAGCTTGCTGACGTTCTACGTCTCAACATCGGCTGGGAAGCCTTGATGAACTACGACGACAAATTCAAGCCATCAACCGAGCATGGCCTCGCCGAATCGGTAGAGGTAAAGAGCCTCACCAAATACGTGATCAAAATGAAGAAGGGCGTCGAGTTCCATAACGGAAAGACGATGAACATGGACGATGTCATCTATTCCTGGCAGCGTATGGTCGACCCAGCACTTCCGGGCACGAAGGCATTGGCGCAATATCTCAGCCCAACAGGTGTGAAGAAGATTGATGCCAATACCGTTGAGATGAATCTTCTGCAGCCCAATGCCGACTGGCTCACCACGCTATCGCAGTACGCATGCACAGTGGTTCCTGTGGGATACACGCGAACTGGCCCACAAGTGGGTACTGGCCCATACAAGTTGAAGAGCTTTACGCCGGGAGTGGAAAGCACTCACGTTCGTCACGCCAACTATTGGGATTCGGGAAAGCCCTACTTGGACGGCGTCCGCGTCATTAACTTCAGCAGCACAGACGCGTTGGTAAACGCTTTGGTGGCTGGTCAGGTTGATGCGGCAATTGGTGTACCGGCTTCACTAGTGCCAGTCGTGAAGAAAAACAAGAAATTAAATGTTCTTTCAACCTCAGCCGGAAAGATTGCACCAATCGTGTTGCCGATTGACGAGGCTCCATTCAATGACAAGCGCGTGCGCCAGGCACTGCGTATGATCATCGATCGCAAGAAGATCATCAAGCAGGCACTCAGCGGACAGGGAACCGTTTCTAACGACGACTTCAGTCCGATCGACCCGAACTACAACGCAAACGGATATGTCGCAAAACAAGACGTGAAAGGTGCGCTTGCATTGCTGAAGGCTGCTGGCTATTCAAAGGAGAAGCCACTTAAGTTCACACTGTGGACGGGTAGTGACAACTTCCCAGAAGTGGCAAAATCCTTTGCCGAGCAGGTCAATTCACTTTCGGGTGGAGTTGCCAAAATCGAAGTCGGAATTCCTGCCGACTTTTGGGACACCAAGTACATGGCTAAGAATGTTGGTGCATACACCACATATTGGAACCCGAAGCCATACTTGGTTCAGGCTGGGCAGATGCTCGACGTTTACGACGAGACTCACCTCGCACCAAAGGGAACCAATAACCCTTACCGCAAGTGGTACGAGCAAGCAATTGCAGAACCGGATGCTGCAAAGCGTCGTGAACTAGTCAAAAAGATGCAGGCGTACCACAACGAAAATGGTGGGTATATCATTCCGTTCTTCTTGAACGTCATTGATGCCCATTCCACCAAGGTGCAGGGTCTCGTACAACGACCTGCCTCGTTGAACCTTGATACGTTCGGCAGGCACTTCAAGAATGTGTGGCTGGCGTAGTAGCCAACACATTCAGATTTATTGAAATACACCTCAATATTTAGATGGGTATCTTCAAGTTTGTGTTGAGGCGCCTAGCCTTCGGGCTAGGCGCACTCATCGCAATTTCAGCAGCAATCTTTTTTGTGACGCAAGGTCTTCCGGCCGACCCTGCTAAAACTATCCTCGGTCGTGATGCGACACCCGAAAACTTGGAAGCATTGCGCGCGGTGTTGGGCCTGGATCGGCCGCTTCTTTCGCAGTATTTTGGTTGGCTTGCCGACGTTGTGCGGGGCGATTTTGGAACGTCATTTACCACTCAGATGTCGGTGAGCACCTACCTCGGGCCAAGATTCGGTAATTCACTCTTCATCATGTTGGTCGGGACGATTCTCTCTATCCCGATTTCGTTAATCCTTGGTGGCTATATGGCACTGAAACGAGATTCATTATTTGATACCAGCAGTTCCTTTACAACACTGGTATTCGCCGCACTTCCCGAGTTTGTTATGGGAACCGGCTTGATCGTTATCTTTGCAACAACCGTCTTTCAGTGGTTTCCCGCGGTGGTGTTTTTGGAAGAAGGTGCCGCGCCTTGGACCAATCCAATGGGTGTCGTGTTGCCGATCACCACGCTCGTGCTTGGTTGCATTCCGTATGTCTCGAGGACGATGCGGGCATCAATGGTGGAGGTGCTCGAGAGCGACTACATCGAAATGGCGCGCTTAAAGGGCGTTTCTGAGCGCAATGTGTTGCTGCGACACGCATTCCCGAATGCACTTGGCCCCGTGTTTCAGGTAAGTGCACTAAACATCGCATATCTCGTTGGCGGAGCCGTGATCGTTGAGCGGCTGTTCAACTATCCGGGTGTGGGAAGCGCGTTGACAGACGCCATTCGTGTACGGGATCTTCCCGTCATTCAGTTCCTTTCGCTGCTCATTGGTGGCGTGTACGTCTTGACAAACCTCGTGGCAGATGTGGCCACTGTTTTGGTTACACCCAGATTGCGGACGACCCTCAAATGACAACCGAAGTCGAGGGAGTATCGAAGAAGACAAGTTTTGTAGCATCCGCTTGGAAAATGCATCGTGCCAAAATTGGTGTCGCGATCACGATCATTGTTCTAGCGTTCGCGCTGGCAGGCCCATTTTTCGCACCTTTTACTGCCACAGAGTTCGTGGATATGCCAAATACTGCCGAAGTTCCCGGAACGCTATTCGGAACCGACTTCCTTGGGCAGGATGTGTGGTCACGGTTCCTACTGGGCGGCAGATCCATTTTGTTTCTTGGTGCGATGTCAACGATCATCGGCGTGTTGGCTGGAGCAATGCTCGGCGTAATTGCTGCCTATATCAAAGGATCGCTCAATTCGGTGATCATGCGCACATTCGACATCATCATTGCTTTCCCGGGCATCTTGTGGGCCCTATTGCTTGTTTCTATGCTTGGTAGCAGCAGCTTATTGATCATCTTGGCAACAGTTATTTCCACTGTTCCGCGAGTGGGTCGGATTATCTACGGCGCGGCGGTCGCAGTCGTAGAGAAAGACTTCGTTTCGGCCGCAACAGCAATCGGCGAGTCGCGCATTCGAATTGTGTTCCGCGAAGTTCTGCCTAACGTCACTTCTACCTTGCTTGTAGAGACCAACTTGCGTTTCACGTATTCAATTGGTGGGATCGCCTCGCTGGCCTTCCTTGGTTTCACTTCAGACCCAACTGGTGCCAACTGGGGAACGATGGTGCAGGAGAACAGCAGCGCGATTATTTTGCAGCCATGGGGGGTTGTTCTTCCCGTAATCGCAATTGCGCTTCTCACTATTGGAACTGGCCTAATTGGCGACGCTTTCTCTCGTGTATCTGCTGGCATCGATCGAGGCCGTAATGACTAAGGGCCTTCGTGTGAGTAATCTTCGGCTGAATGTTTCCGTAAGCGGTGATGACATTGTTGATGAGGTGCAATTTGCCATCGAGCCCGGAAAGGTGTTGGCACTTGTTGGTGAATCCGGGTCTGGCAAGACAACCGTTGGTC
>CAMDJX010000016.1 GCA_945900735.1 Acidimicrobium ferrooxidans DSM 10331
GCAGGGTTTGATGCGCTGATTGCATCGGTGAGATCCCAAATGGGCACATTGCCGCGCACACCCAAGAAGGGCTCGATATCTTCCGCAGTTAATTTCTTGCTGGTGCCATACGTAGACATCAGCACTTCAATAAGCGAAGGCAGCCGCGCCTGGTCTTGACCTAGCCATGCGACCGCAATGCTGAGTGCCCCAGGGTCGAGTTTGAGGCCTGCTTCCGTGAGGTGCTCCTGGAACCAAGTGACCACGTCGTTCTTTTGGCGTGGGGGTGACGTGGAGAATGTGGTGGCACCCGCCTTCTTCAGCGCATCGGTGGTGGACTTTGCCAACTTGCCCGACGCCGTAAGAACCAAATGATTTGTTTCAATTGGCTCGAGCAAATATTCGAGCAAGGGACGAAGTTGATCGACGGTTGCTTCGTGGATTCCGCGAAGCACAACAACTCGTTCGTCGCCAAAAAGCGAAGACGTTTGCGCACCCATCACTGCATTTGCGATTGCCGATTCGCGCTCGTCGATGCTGCCGTTCTCGAGATCGTGGCTTTCGTACATGGTGTTTCGGTCGCCATCGCCAACAAGTTGCGACGTGAGGTCGGTGAGTTTCGCCGAGACCGTTCGGGGATCCTCGCCCGTAATCACGTAAATCGTCACTTCCCTACTCTGTCAGATGGGTGCGGCGCGCAAGGAAAAAATACCAACAAATTGCTAAACAAACCACGATTAGCCACAGCGCCGCATTGACGATGCCACCAGGTTGCACGGCCTCGCCAACAACGGCCACCCACCACACCCAGCGCACCGCGAATGTAATTGGCAGCATCAGCAAGCTGCACACAGGCGACAACAGGCTGAATTCGGAAAGTACGCCTACCACTAAGCCCATTGGTAATCCCACCAACATGACAGCACCAGCGATTGGTACCGCCAACAGATTGGTTGCAACGGCAACGATTGGAGCAGAGCCGAATACAAACAACGTGATGGGCATAACCCCCAATTGCGCACCAAGTGTTGTGGATAGCGCTCCCGAAAGCCACGGTGGCCCTCGCAGAAAATCGGCAATTATTGGCGTCAGCACAATGAGCCCCGCCGTCGCAAAACTCGACATCCAAAAACCAACGGACCAAGCAATGAGTGGATCAATCAGCAACAGCGCACCAAGCGCAATTGCCAATATGCGCATGGGTGGAACATCGCGGCCGCGGGCGATGCCATAGGCGCTTAATGCCGCCATAGTCGTAGCGCGGATGACGCTGGGTTCAGCGCGTGTGAGCACAACAAACCAACCCAACAAAAACATGGTTGCAATGAGACGCCAACGTGACTTTGCTCGAACCAGGAGTGGCGCCGCGACAGCAAGTAAGAAGGCAACGTTTTGTCCGGACACGGCAGTGAGGTGAGATAGCCCAGAGCCACGAAATGCTGCGATCATTTCTTTCGTTTGCTCACGATCGTCGCCAATGAGTAGACCCATATATAGGGATGCCTCCTCATAGGGCATAAACCGCGTGGACTTCTGCAACACCCCGCGCAACCGATTGGCGCTGCGGTACAGCGGTGCACCAGCGCCCGCCGTTTCGCTCACACTGATAAGCGTTGCCACGCCAACAATGTGGCGCGACCGATAGCGCGACTGCTTTCCCGGGTCGAGTCGTTGTCGTAACGCGCTCACCTCGACCACCTCGCCCACTTGTCGCCCATTTAATCGGCGTCCTTCCAAACCATACGCATAGACAATGAAACGTTGCCCTTCGAGGCTCAATACACATTGCACCGCACCGCTTCTCCACTGCGGATCTTCCATTATTTTTGCAGCACCTTGATACGCACCAATTTGAGGAGTTTGCACGCGATGCAATGAGCTCGCTCCGCCAGTAATACCCACAATCAAAAGGCAAATAAACAACCACCGGCGAAACCGTCCGTACAGCGCACACATAGCTGCGCCAACCGCAATCACTCGGAGCAAAACCGCAACGCCGCTTGGGACAACAGCGAATACCGATGCGCGCGTGCCCACAATCAAAGCAATGACAGATATATAGATGAAACCATTGGAGAGATGTTGCGTTGCGTACGATTGAGACGTGGTCGAACGTGAAGAAGTAAGGCTGGCACGCTCGCCACGAGTGGTGCCCGATGGGATCATTGCCCACCGAACCATGCTGCGTCACCGCGGTGGAGCCGTTGCAGTTGTTGCTTCATTGCTGCTCGCGCTAATTGGCCTAGCACTCGTTGCACTACCCGGCCCACTGACTGGCTTGATTGGTTTTCTGCTGCTCGTTGCGGCGCTTCCGGTGCTGCCCATTGTTGGTGTACCAGCCGTTTCTGCCGCATCTAGTTATGTCTTGGCAACTGTTGCCAGTTGTGCCTTGTGGTTTGCGGTTGGCCACCTTTCGTCGAGGAGAGCAACACGCCGAGCGATTGCCAGTTGGCCCGAGTGGTTTCGCGAGTACCGACCGCTTGCAATCGGAATTTGGATCGGTGCACTGCTTGCGCTTGGCGTAAGTGCCATTGTTCTTGGTGCCCTGTAACACCGCAATCACACGGTTACTTGCTCACGCATAGCGTCGAGTTTTGCGGGCCCGATCCCACGCACATTGAGCAAGTCCTCGATAGAACCGAATGGGCCATTTTTAGTTCGATAATCAATAATTGCTTTCGCTGTTGAAGGGCCCACACCAGACAACGTGTCGAGATCGGACATAGATGCTGTGTTGATATTGATTCGGGTGCTGCTTGCCCCTTCGGGCGTGTTGACGTTTGGTGATGGCGGAGCGTTCACGCCAGGCAGCGGCCGGGGAATCGGTGCGCGAGAAATGACTGAGCCCCGACGGGGAACAAATATTTGAGCAGTATCAAAAAGAGCAGCTGCAAGATTGATGACGTCGACATCGGCGAATGCAGTGGGCCCACCCGCGGCATCGACCGCATCCACAACTCGCGCTGTTCCAGGAAGCTGGTAAACACCTGGCCTCAACACTTCCCCAGCTACATGCACTCGAATGAATACGGGATTTGTCGTCACTCCTAGATTATTTGGCCCGGCAGGAGCCACCACGGACGTGGTTGCAAAGACAATTGCCGACTCTGGCGGTGGCGGCGGAACCCGCAGAACCCACCATGCGCCCAAAGCCACGCAGAACACGCCACCCGCTGTACTCACTATGCGGCTGATGCCCCACCACTGGACCAATTGGCGCAGTCGTGCATACACGACTTACATGTGTACGAACCTAGAACAGTTGTGCAGTGAATTTCTTGCGATGACCCGCAGTTCTTGGATCATTCACACCCATAGTTTCCAAGATTGCGAGATACGCAGCGCGAGCGTCATCGTCGAGCTTCACTTTGGGCAGCAAATTGGACAATTGATCATCAAAGTCGTCGGTGGGTGCAAACGCCAATTTTGCTTCATCGACGAGTAGCTGTATTTGTGGCGTAGAAGGAATGCTGGTGAGCAGTGCAAGTGCTGCCGGAATATCGCTTCGACTGATCAGCAATTTGGCCAACGCGACCACAACCAATTCGTTCGTTGGCTCGAGCATGAATGCGGCACCTAGGCTTGTTTCGTCACCTAGCGCAAGAAGCGATTCGACCGAAACCAACGCCTCGCCCGGAACGAGACCGCGGACGAATTCTTCGATGACATGCTCCGGATATGCACCAACGAAACCATCGAGCACTGCGCCATCTTTCATTGCATAGACAGCCGGGATGGATTGTGCCTTGAATGCTGCAGCGATAGCTGGATTTTGATCCACATTGACTTTCGCCAACACGACTTTGCCGTTAGCGGCCTTCGTGAGTTTCTCAAGAATTGGTCCAATGGTTTTGCAGGGCTCGCACCACGGGGCCCACAAGTCGACAATGACGGGCACTGTCGCCGAACGGTCGAGGACTTCGGCCTGAAACGACGCGTCGGAAACATCAAGAATCATTGCCAAGACGCTACCTCCCAGTGTGTGAGCAAGCCCTATGCGCGAGTAGTTTGCTAACTGATGATTGAGCAATCAGGAGTACCAGCAGGCATTAACGAACCCCAGGTAAGCAACTGGCTCTCAGCAAACATTGCTGGCGCGCGCGCGCCGTTCACATATTCGCTCATTGCAGGCGGTCACTCCAATCTCACATTTCTTGTAACCGATGCAAACAACACCAAGTTTGTTCTTCGACGACCACCCCTTAGTCATGCACTTGCAAGCGCACACGATATGGGCCGCGAATTTCGAGTTATATCCGCACTGCAAGACTCCCCTGTGCCAGTGGCCCCAGCGCTTGGCTTGTGCACCGATGTTGCAGTCAACGATGCCCCGTTCTACGTCATGGGCTTTGTGGACGGATTAATTGTGCGCGACCAAGAAACCGCCATGAGCAAAATGACTCCCGCGTCGCGGCGGCGCGCAAGCACTTCGCTCGTCGAGACGATGGCTGCAATCCATTCGGTAGTGCCAGCAGATGTTGGTCTTGGCGAACTAGGCCGACACGAGGGGTACATCGAGCGACAATTGAAACGCTGGTACGGGCAGTGGAACGCTTCAAAGACTCGCGAACTGCCAGCCATCGATCGCGTGCATGATGAACTACTGAAACGAATTCCTCATCAGGGCCCAGCAACAATCGTGCATGGCGACTACCGCCTTGATAACTGCATGATCAGCGAAGCGGGAGACATTGCTGCAGTGCTCGACTGGGAGTTATGCACACTTGGCGACCCGTTGGCCGACCTTGGATTGTTAATGGTGTATTGGACTGGCCCCGATGACGAGCCAGCCGCAAACAGTTTTGCAACCACCACCGCTGAAGGTTTCTTTAACCGCAGCCAATTGGCAACCCATTATGCGCAAGTTTCCGGTCGTGACATTTCGCACCTCGATTTTTATGTTTCTTTTGCGTTCTGGAAGTTGGCCTGCATCATCGAAGGCGTGTATGCCCGTTACATTTCTGGCGCCATGGGCGAACACGACCCGCAATCGTTTGACGCCTTCAGAGTGCAAGTAGAAACGGCGGCCGCCAAGGCCGAGAGCTTGTTGGCGCGCCTACACTAAAGAACACAATGAGTAGCGCTTACATCATTTCGCCAGATTTCAATAACACGCTGCCCCAACTTGAATCCCCACTTATGGTGGTGATGTTGCAAGGTTGGATAGACGCCAGCAGCGCGGCCGCAACGGCAATGGAAGCATTAGTTTCTGAAACTGGAGCGACCCAACTGCTCGAGTTTGACGCCGACACATTCGTTGACTACCGAGCAAGAAGACCAATGATGGAATTGCGCGATGGTGTCAACACAAAACTTGAATGGTCTGTGCCGAAGCTGTTTCTCGGCAAGGACAAGAATGGAAAATCGGTCGTACTGCTTACTGGCCCAGAGCCCGACTCGCGCTGGCAGCACTTTGCGGCGACAGTCGGTTCGCTTGCCCAGCAGCTTGGCGTGCGCCGCATGCTTGGTCTTGGCGCGTATCCCGTTGCTACTCCGCACACCAGGGCCGTACAACTTTCGTGCACTTCGCCAAACTCGGAACTTGTGGCAACGCTTCCTTATTTGAAGAGTTCGCTTGACGTTCCTGCAGGCATGGAGGCAGCACTGGAACATGCAATGCACTCGGTGGGCATACCTTCGCTGGGCTTATGGGCTCAAGTACCCCACTATGTGGCATCTATGGCATACCCCGCTGCCGCTGCAGCGCTGCTTGGTGCCGTGTCCGACTCGGGCGACATCGAAATCGATGTCAGCGGGCTTTTAGAGCAGGCCACGATTCAACGTGAGCGCCTCGACAGCCTTGTTCGCAACAACCCCGAACATGCGGCCATGTTGACACAGCTGGAACAAGTGTTTGATGAGGCACACAGCGGCAACGGCCAATTAACCACCGGATTCGGAGGCGTACCTCTGCCAAGCGGTGATGAATTAGCAGCCGAACTGGAACAATTCTTGCGAGAACACCGCTCGGATTCCTGAAATAGCGTTGTTCGTGGTAATTTCTCCCTCAGTTAATCGTCCGGGGGGATTCGATGAAGCAAGCGGCGCGCAAGGATTTTGTTGAAGCGTTCGCAAGGGGCCTAGAGGTAATCAAAGCATTCGATGAGATGCATCCCGTACTAGGTATTTCTGAAGTAGCAGAACGAGCGAACCTTGCCAGGCCTACGGCTCATCGGTTTTTGCTCACGCTAGAAGAACTTGGCTACGTGCGCTCCACCCCAGCCGGCTACATGCTCACACCCAAAATCGTGGATCTTGGAATGGCATACGTCTCGTCAAACAACATCTTCAAACTTGCACAACCCCACATGAAGAACTTGGCACGCGAACTTGATCAAACATGCTCGCTTACGCAACTGGATGGCAGCGATGTTGTGTATGTTGCCCGCATCACAGTGCCGAAAATCATTCGCTTAGCGGTAAGCGTCGGCGGAAGACTGCCAGCATTCGGAACAGCAATGGGCGATGTGTTATTGGCCGAGTTGACCGATGAAAAAATTGAAGAGGTTGTTCGGACCCCATCACTCTCTACATTTATTCCGACGCAGCACCACACAAGAGATCAGCTGTTTGAACAAATCAACTTCACTCGGCAGAACGGTTATTCGATAAGCGACGAGCGGCTCACATACGGCATACGCGCAGTTGCAGTGCCCGTTCGTACAAACGATGGCAAGGTGCATTCTTCGCTAGGCATTGCAACTCATTCGGATTCTGCGACGGTTGAACAACTGCAAAACCAATTCCTTCCACGATTACTTGAGACTGCGGCTTCCATCTCCAAAGATTGGGAACATTTCGCATCAATACCAAATGTTGATATTGCCTCACTGGCAAACACCGTCCCTGCGTCCTATCCCCTACAGCTACGCCAATGAAGCTTGACGGAGGCATTGCCTCGAACCTTCAGCATGCCGCCAAGAGCGCGCAAGAACTAGAACAGGCCGGCTACACCGGCGGATGGACAGCCGAAACATCACACGACCCGTTCCTGCCCTTGTTGCTTGCCGCCGAACACACCAGCACACTTGAAATAGGTACTTCAATCGCAGTTGCATTTGCTCGCAACCCAATGACGCTTGCCAATACCGCGTGGGACTTGCAGTCTTACTCCAAGGGTCGCTTCGTTCTTGGCCTAGGAAGCCAAATCAAACCCCACATCACCAAACGCTTCAGTATGGAATGGAGCCACCCTGCACCTCGCATGCGCGAAATGATCCTTGCGATTCGAGCCATTTGGGACACTTGGATCACGGGCGCACCCCTCGAGTTTCGCGGTGAGTTTTATACGCACACGCTGATGACACCGTTCTTTACGCCAGACAAGAAGGATTTAGGCGACTTCGGGGTGCCCAAAATCTTTCTTGCCGGTGTTGGCGAATTGATGACCGAGGTGGCTGGAGAGGTATGCGACGGTTTCATCTGCCACGGCTTTACCACTGAAAAATACCTGCGTGAAGTAACAATGCCAGCCCTCATTCGTGGCCGCGCCAAAGCCGGCAAAACAATGGATGGCTTCGAAATAGTTGGCCCAAGCTTCGTCGTAACCGGGAACAACGCATCGGAAATGCAGCGGGCTGCTGCGGGCACGCGCCAACAAATTGCCTTTTACGGCTCGACACCTGCCTACTCTGGCGTGCTCGAGCTGCATGACTGGCACGACTTACAACCCCAACTCAATGCACTTTCCAAACAGGGCAAATGGATAGAAATGGGCGACCTCATCACGGATGAGATCCTCAACACCTTTGCAGTTGTTGGAGAACCAGAACACATTGCACCTGAATTAACGAAACGTTACGGCGACATCATCCAGCGACTCAGTTTCTATGCACCATACGCAAGCGATCACAATCGATGGGCGCAAGTAATCTCTGATATTAAATCTGCCTAACGGAAGTAAATCCGAAGGAGTACCGTCTTGCGGTTATGAGATCTCTAAGCCGTGCAACCACGCCTGCACATTGAGACCAAGATTTGCCAGGTCGTAGCCACCCTCTTGCAAGACCACCGTTGGTAAACCCAAACCTCGTACTCGGGCACCACTTCTGGTGAATCCGTCTCGCGTAACGGCTAAATCGCAGATTGGATCGGTGATAAACGTGTCGAGACCGAGTGAAACAATGAGCAGCGAAGGACCGAACGATTGCACTGCCTCACAAGCCTTATCGAGTGCGTCAAGGAAACGATCATCATCGGTTTTTGCAGCGAGCGGAATGTTGGTGTTCGAGCCCCGTCCTTTGCCCTCGCCCAATTCGTCGGCAAAACCAGTGATATATGGGTACGCGCGCCGTGGGTCGCCATGAAGCGAAACGTATTGCACGTCTCCCCTGCCGTAAAAGATCTGTTGAGTGCCATTGCCATGGTGGTAATCAACATCGAGCACCGTCACCCTTGTGCCCGTAGTGGCTGCCACGTGATGTGCGGCAATTGCTGCGTTGTTGAAGAAGCAATAACCGCCATACAAGTCGGTCGTCGCATGATGCCCCGGTGGTCGACACAAACCATATGCAAACTTTTCGCCCCCGAGAACCAGCTGCGTTGCCGTGAGCGCTGTGTCGACAGCGCCACGCGCTGCAATATACGAGCCTTCGGTAATTGGGGTGGTTGTTTCGAAACACCACCAGCCAAGCCGAGCGTTTGCTGCCGTTGGCTCGGCCAATTGCGACATCTCGTCACGAAGTGATGGGCGATAGAAGAAATCGGGGACTACTTCGCGGCTTGGGCGCACTTCTCGCTGGTAGTCGTTCCATGCCGTAGTGAGAAAGTTGTTTAGCCCCGGGTTATGCACTGCATTTATCGGATCGACGCCCCACTGCGTAGGTGGCAGTAATTGCATTGTCGCATCGGCCTGCAATGTTTCACGAATGTTTTCGGCCCTGGCCGTGTGTTCGTGTGGAGAGTGCGAACCAGATTCGGCGATTTCTTGTTGCGGGTTATGGCCAAGATGGGCGTCGGTGTAAACAACCTTCATTTTTGATCCCTAGTCAAACTGGGGTGCGGCACGCAGCGAACGCTTGATTTCGGCAACGCCCGACTCGGCAATTGTTTGCACTGCATCCCACAACTTGGTTGCCTCATCACCACGAGGAATCTTTGAAATGACGGGGCCGAAAAGACTGGCTTCGTTAACTGCCTTGGGATTGAACGTAAGGATCGGCGTACCGACGTCTTTGCCAGTGCGCCCCAGAGCAATCTCGGTTTCGAAACGAATTACTTCGTCGTGAGTCTCGTCGGTATAGGCATCGGCAATTGTTTTTGGAAGTGAAGCGCTGGTAGCAATCTCGGACAAAAAGGCATGCGGACTTTCATACAAGTCGCGACGACCATCGTGATGGATTGCAGTACCTAACGCGGTGTAAAAGGCTGCCACCCCAGCATTGCCCTCTATCGACCTTGCGGCGCTAGCAACACGCAATGCTTGCAGTCCTCCGTTATGGGTGACCTCGTGGTGCGAATCGTTGGCATATCCGCGTTCGGCATTGACCATGCGCAAACTGATGAACTTCCAGGAAACGTCGTAGCTGCGTTGCGACTGAACTTCGGTCACCCAGCGAGATGTGATCCAGGCCCATGGGCAAACAGGATCAAAAAAGAAATCTAAGTCGGCGTTCATGACCCGACTTTACTTAGTCGCGGGCAATCTCGCGCAACTCAAAGGTTTCGATGAGGTCGCCTGGTTTGAGATCTTGGAAGTCGGAGAGTCCAATTCCGCATTCGAAACCTTCACGAACTTCACGCACATCGTCCTTGAAGCGGCGCAACGAATTGATGGCACCCTTCCAAATGATGGTGCCATCGCGCAAGAATCGAACTTTGGAGCCGCGTGTAATAACACCGGTGCGTACCGAGCAACCTGCGATGGCGCCAACCTTTGGCGTCTTAAACACTTCTCGTACTTCGGCTTCACCGGTGACAACTTCTTCAAACTCGGGTGCGAGCATGCCCTTCATCGCTTTTTCGATGTCTTCGATGAGTTTGTAGATGATTTCGTAGGTGCGAATCTCGACACCTTCGGCCTCGGCCAAATCGCGTACTTTTCGATCGGGACGTACGTTGAAGCCAATGAGCGTTGCATTAGTGGCAGCAGCGAGCGCAATGTCATTTTCGGTGATAGCACCAACTGCGCGGTGCACAAAGGCTGCACGCACTTCTTCGCTCTCCAGCTTGCGGAGGCTCTCTGTTACGGCCTCGAGCGAACCATGCACATCGGACTTGATGATGACGTTGAGTGTGGCAACTTCGCCAGCCTGAATTTGACTGAAGATATCTTCGAGCTTTACGCCGCGTTGCACACGGGCATCACCGCGTTGGTTAATGGTGCGGAAACGCTGTTCGCGCGATTCGGCAACTGTGCGCGCTGTCTTTTCGTTTGGTGCGGCGCGGAATTCGTCGCCAGCATTTGGCACTGCACTCAAGCCCAGAATTTGCACTGGCGAAGACGGGCCGGCTTCTTTGATCTGCTGACCCTTGTCATTGATAATTGCGCGAACTTTGCCCCACGCCGCACCGGCAACCATTGGGTCGCCAACTTTCAGTGTTCCCTTGTCGACCAGCACTGTGGCAACTGGACCGCGACCAATATCAAGCTGCGCTTCGAGCACGATGCCCTTGGCGCGGCCCGTTGGGTTAGCCGTAAGTTCTTCAATTTCGGAAACAACATTGAGTTGCTCGAGCAAGTCGTCGACGCCTAGGCCACTTTGCGCCGCCATCTCGACAACGATGGTGTCGCCGCCCCACGACTCGGGAGTAAGGCCCTGCTCGGCCAGCTGTGCCATCACGCGTGGCACATCGGCATTGTCTTTATCGATTTTGTTAATTGCAACAACAATCGGCACTTCGGCCGCACGTGCGTGACTGATTGCTTCAATCGTTTGAGGCATCACGCCGTCGTCGGCGGCGACCATCAGCACAACGACGTCGGTGACTTGTGCACCACGCGCGCGCATTTTGGTGAATGCAGCGTGACCTGGTGTGTCGATGAAGGTAATCGACTTGCCGTTCTTTTCTACTTGGTATGCACCGATGTGTTGCGTAATGCCGCCTGCTTCACCAGTGACAACGCTGGTGGAACGAATGCGGTCGAGCAATGTGGTTTTACCGTGGTCGACATGACCCATGACGGTGATCACCGGCGAACGAAGCATTTGCTGTTCTGGATCGTCGTCGTCGGAGTCGTCGAATAGCGCCTGCAACTCCATCTCTTCTTGCTGACCCGGGTCGACAAGCAACATCTCTGCGCCAACTTCGATGGCAAACAACTCCATCTGTTCGTCGGCAAGCGTCATGGTTGCTGTCACCATTTCGCCGTGCTCCATCAAGAAGCGAACGACGTCGGCAGATGTGCGATTGAGCTTCGGTGCAAACTCTTGGGCAGAGGAACCGCGTTCGATAACGACGATGCCTTCTGGGACTGGCGCGTTGCTAGCGGTGTAGCCCATCGTTGACTGCGGCAACATTTCGTCGAAATCTTGACGACGACGTGCGCGTGACTTCTTCTTCGGTGAACGGCGTTGGCCATTGCCACGACCACCCGGACCAGGACGACCGCCGCCTGGGCCACCAGGGCCACCGCCAGGACGACCAGCACCAGGACCACCCGGGCCACCGCTTGGACGACCGGCACCAGGACCACCGAAACTACGACTTGGGCCACTTGGGCGACCAGCGCCAGGGCCACCGCTTGGACGACCAGCGCCAGGAGCACTTGGACGCATTGGGCCACCAGTGCCAACTGGGCCGCGACCGAGGGCACTTGCAGGAAGACGGCCGGTGCGTGCGCCGGCACCACCGCTTGGACGACCAGCGCCGGGACCACCTGGGCGTGGGGCCATTGGCGGACGACCAGTTACAGGGCCGCTTGGTCGGGAACTGCCTGGTGGTGGCGGAATTGGACGACCGCTACCTGGAGGCGGTGGAATTGGACGACCGCTTGGCGCGATGCGCGGTGCAGTTGGTGCAGCAGCAGGTGCAATTGGTGAAGACGTAATTGCTGCGGGTGCCACTGGTGCAGCAGGTGCTGCTGCTGGTGCCACTGGTGCTGCAGGCGCGACTGGTGCTGCAGGGCGCATCGCAGCGGGCTTCGCAACAGGGGCGGCGCTGGTAATTGGGCGAGCAGACGAAATAACTGGGGCGGAAACAATTGGTGCAACCGGTGCCGGCGGTTGGACATTGGGGGTTTCTGCAACTTTTTTGGGCGCATCTACAGTTTCATCAGTTGATGTTTTCTTCGCAGCAGCTTTTTTAGCAGGCGCTTTCTTGGCAACAGCTTTCTTTGCTGCCTTCTTGACGGGCTTCTCTTCTTCATCATCAGCTTTTTTCGGAGCGGCTTTTTTAGTTGCCTTTTTTACTAGCTTTGGCTCTTCTGGTTGCTGTTCGCGAACGAGACCTTCACGCTCTGCTTTCGAACGAACGCGGTCGGCTTGTTGTTCGATGATCGTAGACGACTGAGTTTTTACACCAATGCCGAGCTTGCTGCACAAATCAAGGGTCTCTTGATTGGACATGCCGAGCTCTTTGGCAAGCTCATGAACGCGCAGGATCTTGGCCAAGTGTTACGCCTCTGATTCGTTCGGGGCGGTCTCGCCTGTTTCGCTTGCACTTGCCCACTGTTCTTGGCTGACAACCGAACCGTCGGCCGCGTGCCATTCCATTGCGCCGGTGGCTTCGTTAGTTACCCATTCGCCTTCTGCATAATTTGCTGCAGGGGCCGACTCTGTCACTGGTGCTACATAACCGCCAGCTGCTTCTTCTGCAGCCTGAGTTTCGCTTTTTACGTCGAGACGAACACCGGTGAGGCGTGCAGCCAAGTTGGCGTTGACACCCATCTTGCCAATGGCAAGCGACAACTGGAAGTCGGGAACGATGACATCGGCCTGTGTGCCGTCTTCGCTGAGGCGAACGTCGGTGACTTTGGCTGGCGACATTGCTTTGGAAATGAAATCGCGAGTGTCGTCGCTGAATGGAATGATGTCCACCTTCTCGCCACGCAATTCGGTAACCACCATGCGCACGCGACCACCGCGAGCACCCACGCAGGCGCCCACTGGGTCGACGTTGTGGTCGTTGGACCAAACCGCAATCTTTGTGCGTTGCCCCGGTTCGCGCGAGCAGGCCTTAATTTCGACGACTCCATCGGCGATTTCAGGCACTTCAAGCTCGAACAAACGCTTGATCAAACCAGGATGCGTACGGCTGACCACGATCTGTGGGCCCTTAGGTGTCTTGCGCACCTCAACGATGTATGCCTTCAGACGAGCATTGGGCTCGCGCACTTCGCCTTGCACCTGTTCGGCTTGTGGCAGCAAGGCCTCGACACGACCGAGGTCGAGCAAGGTGTACTTGGTGTCTGTCTTTTGCACGATTCCAGAAACGATGTCGCCTTCGCGGTTTGCGTACTCCTCGAACTTGCGATCGCGTTCTACTTCGCGAATGCGTTGGCTCATCACTTGGCGGAAAGTTTGCGCAGCAATGCGACCCAACTCGTCCTTCTTCGGCGTGTCGTCGCGCTCGTTGATCCAGTTGCCGTCGTCATCGACGTCGTACGCCGTGAACGTGATGTCCATGTTCTCGGGGTTGATGCCGACGATTACTTCCTCGGCTGCGCCCTGACGCTTTTTGTATGCGGTTGCCAGTGCTTCTACCAGCACTTGGAGCAGCGAATCTACGGAGATGCCGCGATCTCCTGCCAACATGCGGATTGCTTCTGTCATGTCAAGGTTGCTCATAATGCATCGACCTCCATATCGGTATCGGTGTCATCGTCGTCGGACGCTTCGTTCGTCGGACGTGATGTTGATTTCTTCGACTTTGTTGCCGCACCTGTCGAACCAGGCTTTGGCGTTGGACCCCATTGAAAAACTGTTTTTGCTCGCTCGACAATGGAAAGAGGAATGGTTACTTCGGTCATTGCGTTGTCGGCAAGACGGACCACGATGGTGTCTTCCGAAGCTGAGACCAAGTCGCCTTGAATGCGGCGCTGGCCATCGAGCGCCGAAGACAACCGAACGGCGATGGTTTTGCCAACCTCGCGCACAAAATGACGCGGCAGGCGCAATGTGCGCTCGAGGCCTGGGCTTGTTACTTCGAGGGTGTAACGACCAGGAATTGGGTCGGAGTGGTCGAATTCGCGCGAGACAAGGCGCGTGATGAGAGCGATGTTTTCGAGGCTGACACCGGTTGGGCCGCCGGGCTGGGTGTCGACCACAATGCGGACGATGCCCCCGGTGTATTCGATGTCGTAGAGGTCGAGGCCTAGGTCGGTCACGATTGGGGCAACGAGAGAGGTCACACGATCGACGACAGGGCTCGTCTGTGACGAGACGCGTGTAACCGACATGTTGGACTTCCTCTCCACGACCCCACTTTGCGGCTAGATTGCCCGCAAAATAAGACCCTATAAAGAACAAAAAGCGTGGGTCGAAACCCACGCCTCCAGTTCGACGAACTTCAAAGGACACGGAAATTATAGCCCCGCGAACTAAGGTTCGCACGTGGTCAATCGCCTCTCAAGCCTGTTCGTACGCACTTTGCGCGACAATCCAGTTGATGCAGAAGTACCTAGCCACCGCCTCTTAGTGCGTGCCGGATACATACGAAGGGCGGCCCCTGGCGGGTACACCTGGTTGCCACTTGGGTGGCGAACGTACCAACATGTCGCCTCGATCATCCGCGACGAGATGGATGCAATGGGCGCCCAAGAAGTGCACTTCCCCGCCATGCTTCCACGCGTGCCATACGAAGCCACTGGTCGATGGACGGACTACGGGGCAAACCTGTTCCGCCTGCAAGATCGCCGACAAACCGACTTCCTCCTAGCGCCAACGCATGAAGAAATGTTCACGTTGCTGGTGAAGGATTTGTATAGCAGCTACAAAGACTTGCCTGTTTGGCTATATCAAATTCAAAACAAGTTCCGAGACGAAGCACGCCCGCGTGGCGGGCTATTGCGTGGACGCGAATTTGCAATGAAAGATTCGTATTCGTTTGATATCGACGATGAAGGCCTACAGCGAAGTTACGACGCGCACCGAGATGCATACGTCCGAATTTTTGACCGCCTTGGTTTGCCCTTCGCAATTGTTTCGGCAATGTCCGGAGCAATGGGTGGGTCGGCATCGGAAGAGTTCTTGTTTCCCTGCGACATTGGCGAAGATACTTTTGTGCAATGCACTGCGTGCTCGTACTCGGCCAACACCGAAGCAGTGCGTGTTGGTGTAGCAACCGAAGTGAATTGCTCGGCAACACCACCAGCAACAGTTGCTGACACCCCGAATACGCCGACGATTCAAACCCTCGTTGATTTATTCAACGGCCGCGCCGACTTGCAACGCACCGACCGCAAGTGGACGGCAAGCGACACGCTAAAAAATGTGATCGTTAATCTGCGCCACCCCGACGGCCGACTGGAGCCACTGGCGATAGGCGTTCCCGGCGACCGCGAAGTGGATATGAAACGTCTCGAAGCGCAAGTGTCACCAGCCGAGGTGGAGGCCTTTGACGAAACGCACTTTGCCGCCAACAAATCGCTTGTCAAGGGATACATCGGGCCAGGCGTGTTGGGTTCTACCCGCACATCAGGCATTCGCTACCTACTCGACCCTCGGATTGCAATCGGAAGCGCATGGATCACCGGCGCCGACATGCCAGGCAAGCACACTCACAATCTTGTTCATGGTCGTGATTTTGCCGCAGACGGAACCTTGGACGTTGCAGAAGTCCGCGACGACGACAAGTGTCCAAAATGTGGTTCTGCACTGTCGATTAAGCGCGGCATCGAAATAGGTCACGTTTTTCAACTTGGCCGCAAGTACGCCGATGTTCTTGGCCTACAAGTGCTTGATGCAAACGGCAAGCAGCAAACAGTGACGATGGGTTCATACGGAATTGGTGTGTCGCGCGCAGTTGCGGCAATTGCGGAAGCCACCCACGACGAATTGGGATTACGTTGGCCGCGGGCCGTCGCACCATTCGATGTGCATGTTGTAATTGCGGGCAAAGATGATGAAGCCATCACCTCAGCCGCAGAAAAACTCTGTGCCGACGTTGAAAAGGCTGGCTTGAAAGCAGTACTTGATGACCGCAAAGGTGTGTCACCCGGCGTGAAGTTCAAAGACGCAGAGCTCATTGGCGTGCCAACCATCGTCGTAGCCGGCCGCGGTGTAGCCACCGGTACCTTCGAATTGCGCGATCGCATTGCAGGCACAACAGCCGAGATTTCAATTGCCGAAGCCGCCGACACAGTGATCGCGCTTCGCCACCAGCAATGAGCGTTCAACTCCTGCGCGGAGTAGTGCAACATTACGAATGGGGCGACCAACAAGCGATCCCCAACTTCTTGCACACCGAAGCCGATGCACGACCATGGGCCGAATTGTGGTTTGGCACTCATCGCAGCGGCCCGTCTCTGGTGAAGACACCTTCGGGAAGTCAACCGCTGTCTATTTATGCGGGCGAGTTGTCATTCTTGGTCAAAATCATTGCCGCAGCGAAACCACTCTCGCTGCAAACGCACCCAACCGATGAACAAGCTGCTTCCGGATATCAGCAAGAAAATGAGATTGGTATTTCGCTCGACTCCCCTTTGCGCATTTATCGAGATTCGTCGGCGAAACCAGAGCTGCTCATCGCACTCACGCCGTTTGAAGCAATATGCGGCTTTCGCCCACTCGACGAAACACTCGAACTCTGCACACGTTTTGGGTGGACCGAACTTGCCAGCCATCTTCGCGAGGATGGACTCGCCGAATGCGTTCGGTGGGCACTCACTACAGGCCCCCACCAATTGCCCACACAACTCCCAGCATGGGCAGGCCGACTTGCAACGATGTATCCAGGCAACGGCGGAGTATTGGTGGCGTTGCTGATGCACCACGTGAAACTTGCGCCAGGACAAGCACTGTTCCTTGGCGCGGGCAATGCACATGCGTACCTAGGCGGAACAGGGCTGGAAGTGATGTCGGCGTCGGACAATGTGGTGCGCGCTGCATTTACACGAAAAAATGTCAATGTCGACGAGTTCCTCGCAGTCGCCGCTATCGCTCCAATCGACTCACCGGTTATTGCACCGAGCGAGACAACAACCGGTGTGTGGCAATACCCCGTATCGACACCGCGTTTTGGTGCACAGCGAATTGAAGTAACGGAAACCCGCTTGATCAAAGCTACGCACCACGCTGAAATTGTTATCTGCACACGCGGCGATGCGGGCGCACTTACTCATGGGCAGGCATGCATTCTTCGCGAAGGCGAAACCTTGTCGCTCTCTGGCGACGCAACGCTGTTTCGCACCTGGGGCACACATTGATCGGAAGGCGACTGGCTGCAGCATGCTGCGCAGTCGTTTTAGTCATTGGCTTTGGGCAGGTTCACAGAAGCAATGCCGCAACAGAAACACGCACCTTGCTCGTATTGGGCGACAGCCTGACGTGGGGTGCGGCCTATAAGGGTTTCGGCAATGTTGTGCCGAAACTAAATGCACTCGGCACGTTCCAAAAAGTAATTGTCGACGGCGTTCATGCACGCAATATCAGTGGGCCGGCACGCACCAGCAGAAACGGCGTGAAGACGTACAAGGACTACATCAAAAAAGGAACATTGCCCGATGCTGTCATCGTTGCTCTCGGCAGTAACGACTTGCAACAATCGCCAAAGGCATCGTTTTACTTACGTGAGATTCGCGAATTGCTCAAATTGATCGGCCCGCGCCCTGTTGTCTGGGTCAACGTGTACCGCACCGACTTGCCCATCTACCCCAAGCGCTCGGCCACATTCAATGAGGCGCTACTTGTTGCAACCTCCGAATATCCGAACCTGACCATTTTGGATTGGTCTACAGAACTGATCGCGAACCCGAAGTGGCTCGCATTCGACAAGTTGCACTTGCAGCCAGTTGGCTACCGCGCAAGGGCCACCATGTACGTGCAGGCCGCAAACGAACTGTGGAATATCTTGGTCCCACCTCCAACAACTGTGCCCGAAACAACTGTGGTTGAGACAACCACCACCGTTGCCGGCTAATTGCCCGAAATCGTTTTTCTGATTTCTACGATTTTCTCGTTGGCGTGATTTGCGTCATCACCCTTTTCTTGCAGCAGTGCATTGCGATCTTTTGTGGCTTCACGTTCGGCAAGTGCAGTGTCTACACGAGCAATGGCCGCATCTACCCCGTGTTCGTTGATGTAGGTAGCCCAGTCGACCAGCGCCTCAACCATTTCTGATTCGGGAACTACAGCAACATTTCGGCCCTTGACAAACAAGTGACCACGTTTGTTTCCGGCAGCAATGCCCAAATCGGCCTCGCGTGCCTCCCCTGGGCCATTCACAACACAGCCCATCACTGCAATCTGCAACGGAATCTTTTTGTCGGCAAACGCAAGTTGTGCTCGGTTAGCAACTTCGATGACGTCGATTTCGGCTCGACCGCAACTTGGGCATGCGATGAGATCGACATTCTTTCGTTCACGCAGACCGAGAGCTTCCAATAGTTGTCGACCAGCACGAGCCTCTTCCACTGGATCGGCCGTCAGGCTGTAACGAATGGTGTCGCCAATGCCCTCAAGTAACAATGCACCGATACCTGCAGTCGCTTTCAACAAGCCGCCCGGAAGTGGGCCGGCCTCGGTGACACCGAGGTGTAACGGGTAATCAGTGACTTCGCTGAGTTGACGATAAGCCTCGACCATTAACGGAACGTTGGATGCCTTGACCGAAATCTTGATCAGATCAAAATCAACTTCCTGAAAGTATGCAATCTCTTGCAGCGCAGATTCGACCATTGCCTCCGCCGTGAGACCACCGTGCTTTTCATACAACGCAGGGTCGAGCGATCCGCCGTTTACGCCGATGCGAATAGGTACCTTGCGATCGCGAGCCTCGCTTGCAACAGCCTTAATGTGCTCGGGCCGTCGGATGTTGCCAGGGTTCAGGCGCAAACCATGAACACCAGCCTCCAACGCGGCAAGCGCCATCTTGTACTGGTGATGAATGTCGGCGATGATCGGAACCGGTGACCGCGGAACAATTTGCGCAAGCCCTTCCGCAGCCTCTGCTTCGTTGCAGGTGCACCGAACAATGTCGCAGCCAGCTGCCGCTAGGGCATAAATCTGTTGCAGCGTGCCTTCAACATCTGCTGTTTTAGTAATGGTCATCGACTGAACGCTGATTGGCGACAGCCCGCCTACCGGAACCTTGCCAACATGAATCTGTTTGGTTACGCGGCGCTCGAATGTCATGTTTCTAGTGTGCCACTAGCCAAGGGGTTGCGTGATATCTAGGTACAGACCCGCAAGGAGCAACAACGCCAAGAGGGCGACTACGGATGTGGCGACGGGCACCATCTTGGCCACATCGGCTCGATACTCCTTGCCGCGTCGCGAGCGAAGACGCTCGTATGTTGCAATTGCTGCGTGACCCCCATCGAAAGGCAGCAGCGGAAACATGTTGAACACGCCAACAAAAATGTTGATGCTGGCAAGCAACATCAAGACGCCCTTCACACCCTCTTGCTTACCTACTTCGCCACCAATCTGGCTAGCACCCACAACAGTGCTTGGTCGGGTCATCGGGTCGGCGTTTGATGAAGTTACGTTGCTAACAATATTCACTGGGTTAAGAACAGTAAACACACCCTTTACCGAATTTGCAGCGTCAACGACCACGTCGGAAGCAGCGAAGCCCAATGACGAGACAAGATTTTGCTGCACGTAATCCATCGACCAGCTGCCAACTCCGAAGTAGGCAACGTTTTCATCAACAGGGTTTGCTGCAAGTGTTGCTTGCAGCACGACCACTTCGTTATCGCGACGAATTTCTAATTGCACATTTTCGCCTGGGCTGCGCGAGGTGATTGCTTCAACGAGTTGCTCGCGGGTTGTTGTATCGACACCGTTAAACGAAAGAACGACATCGCCCTCTTGAATGCCCGCAGATGCTGCCGGCGAGTCGGCCGCGGGAGGGTACGAGATCTTCACCTCGCCTGTCTGTGCATACCGACCTGCGGTTGCATAAACACCGAAGAATAAGACAAATGCAATTACGGCATGCATCAGCGAACCTGCGGTGATCACCAATAGTCGCTTTGGGTACGACTGCGTCCGATACGCGCGTCCCTCATCGGCTGGGTCGCACTCGTCGAGGTTGTTCATGCCGACAATGCGTACAAAAGCTCCCAGTGGAAATGCGCGTAGTCCGTACTCGAGTTCGCCGCGCTTGGCGCTCCAGACCCGTGGGCCGAACCCCATATAAAACTGGGTCACTTTCATTCCGCACTTACGTGCAGTTACGAAGTGCCCTACCTCGTGTAGAAAAACAGAGACAATGAGACCAACCACGAACACCAACGTCCAAGGATTAGATACTCCCAACCAAACAAGAAGGCCCACCAGAACAACCGTGCTTAACGCAGATGTGCTTCGCTTGCTCGAGCCTTCTGGCCGATCGACGGTGTCTCCACCGGCGACAATTTCATCTCGAAACTTCTTATAGAAATCGCTCAACTTGCTACTACCTTCTCGGCTGCTATTCGCGCCGCTCTATCGGCTTCCAAAATGTCATCGACGACATGTGCGCTTGCACCGTCGTGATGTTGCAAAGTTTCTTCAATAATCGACGGAATCCGCGACCACAAAACTCGACCAGCTAGAAATGCTTCGACTGCTATTTCGTTGGCGGCGCTCAACCATGCAGGCGCAGTGCCACCTATTCGACCCGCCTGATACGCCAAAGACAAACAGCGAAACGTTTCGGTGTCGGGCAATTCGAAATCCAGGCGATGCAGCGTCGACCAATCAATACCGCCGAAAGGAATGCTTGCGCGCTGTGGGTAGTCGAGTGCATACGCAATGGGGAGTCGCATGTCGGGCATTGAAAGTTGTGCGATAACCGCACCGTCTGTGAATTCGACCATGGAATGCACTACCGACTGTGGATGCACAACGACATCGATCTTGTCGTACGCAACACCGAACAATTCGTGTGCCTCAATCACTTCAAGACCCTTATTCATGAGAGTTGACGAATCGATGGTGATCTTTGGGCCCATTGACCACGTTGGATGTTTCAGCGCGTCTGCAATGCTTACGGTGCGCAACGATTCGGCACTTCGACCCCTGAATGGCCCGCCACTTGCAGTAAGCAACAATCGTTGTACTTCTTGATGTTGATTACTTGATGAGCGCAGGCATTGATGAATTGCGCAATGCTCGCTGTCTACGGGAACAATGAGCGCGCCGGAAACTGTGCGCAGTGGCTTCACCACTGGGCCGGCAGCGATGAGGCTCTCTTTGTTGGCAAGTGCGAGCCGCTTTCCAGCGGCAAGCGTCGCGAGCGTCACGGGAAGGCCGGCAAAGCCAACAACACCATTAACAACAACATCGGCGTCCTGCACAACGTCGGCGAGGTCGGAGGAAATATGGACACCAGGCAATAGGGCGGCCACTTTGCTGCGGGCTCCTTCGTCGGTTACAACAACAACACTCGGTTTCCATCGTTTGGCTTGCTCGACGACCACATCGACGGATGAGCCCACGCCAAGAGCGACCACCTCGAACTTGTCGGGCGACTGAGCAATGACGTCCAGCGTCTGAGTGCCAATAGAGCCCGAGGACCCAGCAATCGCAACGCGTACAGCAACCATCGTGTCAGTCTGTCAGTTGGACACGCGCATTGGTATGCACGTGCCTAAACAACTTAATTCCAGGGCTGCAGAACCAAGGCGAGGTAATACACCGCAGGAAGCGTGAACAGCAGGCTGTCGAAACGATCGAGAGCGCCACCGTGGCCACTAAGTACCGTGCCGAAATCCTTGATGTTCATGTTCCGCTTAAACATCGACTCGGTGAGATCTCCGAGTGGAGCCATGATGCAAATCACAAGTGCAATTGCGATCCAATCGGTGAAGCTATTCCAAGTGCTGCTTTGCAGACCGACCAGGATGACGATTGCAAAGGTTCCGATGGCACCGCCAATCAATCCTTCAATTGATTTCTGTGGGCTGATCCAATCGCGAAGTGGTGTTCTTCCCACGGCCGTGCCAACGAAGTAAGCGGCGATGTCGTTTGCGATTACACCCGCAACGATGATGAACAGTGTGTCGGTACCAACATTTGCAAATGCTTCGCCAGATGTAGAGAAGCGCAGAATGAGTGCCGCATACGAACCAAGTAGCCCAATCCAGACCAAGGCCAGCATGGTTACCGCGGTGCTTGGAAGCGGCGGCGAATCGATGCCATCTCCCCCAACAAAGATCACTGCCGAAGCGATGAACGCGAACGCAAACACCAATGGCAGCGCCGCATCACCGATCCAATAAGCGCTCAATGGCGCCGAAACACATGCGACAACACCGAGCACTAACGGTGGTCGATAGCCAGCCGCAGTCGCCTGAGTGAAGAATTCGAATGCTGCAAGACCAATTGCCAGCAACACGATCACCATGACTGCAGCAGGGCGCCAAATTAGCGCACCAATGAATGCAGCGCCGAGCAATGCACCAACCGCAGTTGCAGTTGGCAGATCGCGTCCACCACCACCGCGAGATTCGGGACGTGACAGCGAACCTGTACCCGATGTGCGATCGGCACGCGGATCACGAACTTGGCCTGGCCGGTAAGCACGGGTCACTTGCTCTGGGCGTGATGCACTCTGCCGTGGACGTGGCTGCGTTGACGAAGCGTCACGCGAAGTAACGGGGCGGCGGCGTTCGTCGGTTGGGTCGGTTCCAATCACGATGCGTCCTTCGCGACGAGGTCGCGAAACTGGCGGCGGTGTACCTGGATCAAATTTGCGCGAACCGCCAGTGAGATCTACGGCTGGACGCTTGGCGCCCGTGGACGCGGTTTGTTCTGGTTCGTTATACGCAGACCAGACGTCGGTTTCGTCATTGGATGCTTCGCGGTCGGCTTTCATGAATCGGGGAATTTCACCGGTTGGTGGTTCGGTCCAATGTGGCAACTGCTCAGTCTCATTGCCTCCAAACGAAAGTGCGGGGCCACTGTCGTCTTGCTCGGCGAAACGCACCAAACCAAACTCGTCACCAAAATCGATAGTGGGGTCTTGCCCACCGGTGTCATCACGCCCACGCCTGTTGTCATCGCTCATGGCAATTCTCCTTATACCTCTAGTAGTTCTTGCTCTTTGCGGGTAAACGCCTTGTCGATTTGCTCCACACTTTCGTGGGTCATCTTCTCAAGTTCTTTTTCTGCGCGCTCAAGATCATCTTTTGAAATATCGCCAGCCTTCTCTGAAGTTTCAAGTACCTTGCGCGCATCACGACGGACGTTACGCAATGCAATACGTCCGTCTTCCGCCATGTTCTTCACAACCTTCACGTATTCCTTACGGCGCTCCTCGGTGAGCATTGGAAACGAGAGCCTGATGACGACGCCATCGTTGCCCGGCGTAACGCCCAAGTCGCTCCCCTGAATTGCCTTTTCGATTGCGCCAATGGCGCCACGATCGTGGGGCTTGATAATCAACATTCGTGCTTCGGGAACCTGGAATGTGGCGAGTTGCTGCAAAGGAACCACTGACCCGTAGTAATCGACAGGCAGTTTGTCTACCAATGAGGAATTGGCCCGACCGGTGCGAACACCAAGGAACTGGCCCTGAACATGCTCTAACGCTTTGGCCATTTTATCCATGGCCTCTAGCAGGGTCTCTTCAATCACCCAACCAGCGTACCTATTTCGTTGCCCCTGAGTATGGACTTGACGTTTCCTCGCTCGAGCAGGTTGAACACAACGATTGGCAAGTTGTTGTCTCGGCAAAAGGTGATTGCCGTGGAGTCCATGACTTTGAGGCCCTTATTGATCACATCAAGATGAGAAATGTGCGTGTACTTGGTGGCTGTCGGGTCGAGTTTTGGGTCGGCGGTGTACACACCATCGACACCAGAGTGCGTTCCCTTCAAAATGGCTTGCGCCGA
>CAMDJX010000017.1 GCA_945900735.1 Acidimicrobium ferrooxidans DSM 10331
ATGATTTTTTGGGTGTCAATACCCGTTGACGATGCCAACGTTGGGTTATCGGACACCGCCCTTACGGCTTTGCCGGTGCGAGAGCGAGACAAGAAGAGCGCTACCGCAACCAAAACGATAAGCGACAAGATTGCTGTGATTAAATCGCGAGGCGTGATGCTTATCGGACCGAACGATTTAGCTGTTTGCATGCTGTAATCACCAAATGGCTTAGTGCGACCGCCGAATTGGTATAGGAATACGTTTCGTAACATGATCGAAAGTCCAACGGAAACAACGAGTTGCGAAACCAGGCCGATTCCTCGATTGCGGAGCTTGGCAAAAACCAAGCCATTAATTGCCAATCCAAACAGTCCACCGATTGCAACGACGAAAGGTGCAGCAATCAAAAGTGGAATACCCAATGTGACGTTGAATAGGAACATCGTGAGGCCACCGAAAGCAACCATCTCGCCGTGCGCAAAGTTGGTGAGGCCAGTGGTGCCAAAAATCAGCGAGAGACCAACCGAGCACAGTGCGATAACGAGACCTAAGCGCACACCGTCGGTGAAGCGTTGAGCGATTCGTTCGAAGGCTGAAGCGCCCGACTCCCCTACCGATCCCGTGAAGAAGGTGACCTTCTTATTCGATGTAGTGAAGGCATCCTTAGTGATTACCGCAACAGCTTTGTCTTCATCAATCAGCGACAAACCGTTGGGTAGTGAGGAAAGAATCAATTCGACGGTGTAGCCGGCCTTTTCAGGGACAGGAACGCTTACAGATCCAGTTCCTACGCCCGTGACAAACTCGCCTATAGCAACGCCTACTTCAGTCTTGACCACAACAGTCACACCGGGTACTGGCTGGCGTTCCGTAGTTCCATCGACAACAACTTGGTCAAACACCGCAATATCGATGCTTAAACCTGATTCGGCGGCACTCACCAGCGATGAAGACGCGCCGACGCTGAACAGGGCTGCCAACAACACCGCAAGAGCCTTCACGCAACTCATTACTGCGTGAAAAGTGTTCCTCTCTTGCACTAAAGCCCCCTTGAAATGTGTGCCTTTAGTCAAGCATAAAATGGTGAGCATTGGGCATTTTCTACCCCTAAATAAGCTTGAGGCGCAAAGCAGAGATCCAGACCGCAACAGAACCTGCGACATGCAGGGCAACAAGAGGCACGGGCACACCAGAGAAATACTGCAGGTAACCGAGTGATCCTTGGAAGACACACCAAAAGAGAAAGACCTGGAGCGAATGACCAATCGACTGCCATTCTTTCCCATTCTTTTTGACTCGATACGCAAGCCACAAGGCACAAAGCAGACATATCCAAACCGAAGCACTGTGTAACCGTGCAGACCATCCGATGTCGATGCCAAGCCTGATTGCATTCTCATCGCCCGCATGGGGGCCGGCCCCAGTAACGACGGTTCCCAAGAAAATCGCCAGTCCGCAGGAAACCAAAACCAACCACCTCAAGCGGACAGTTGTAGTGCTTAATCCACCCTCGCTTTGCTTTTCGGCAAAGTTCATTGCCATTCGAACTCGATGATTAAGTACCACTGCATTGGTGATGAGAGCGATCGATACTAAAAAGTGGAGCATGTTGGAATAGGGATTAAGGCCCGTTAAGACCACAACTCCACCGATCACTATCTGGGCAAGCACACCTGCTACCAAGCCCCCCGAAAGCAGAATTAAGTGCCGAATTCGTGGCCTCAGTAACAGTGACATACCCACGGCGGCCATCACCGCGACAGTCACTAATCCGGTAAACAACCGATTGATCTGCTCAATTGCCGCGTGGGTGGATGAAACGTCCACAAACTTGGACGAGTTACACGCAGGCCAATCCACACACCCAAGGCCAGAACCAGTAAGGCGAACGAGCGATCCACTGACGATGATCACGTAAAGGGCCACAAAAGCCGCCTGAGTGACCCTCAAATAGGACTTTAGCGACAGTCCCAATCTGCTCATCTCGCCACCTTATTCCAGCGCTTCAGCCCCCTGTGCGGCTTCAATCCGTGACTCTTGGCGGTCAATTAAGCGTATTCGCCACTCTGAGTGACTGGTTAAACATTTTCTGTGAGAAATCTCTCAAGTTTGTCCGAAGCGAGCCGATCCCTATTGCGGAACTCACACCAGCAATACCGCAAGGGAGCACATCATGAAACACAAACTTCTTCGCAAGGCAATTATCGCCTTGGCCGCATCAGTAACGATGTCGATCGTCGGATCGGCTTTCGTAGTCACTGGCGCAGCGGCAAGCGCAACACCATCAGCGGTAGTTGCCCAGCTTCCTTTGTTTGGTGAATCTGGACCAGCCGTAGTTCGTCTGCAGCAAGCAATCGCTGCCCGCGGTTTCACCGTAAAAGGCGGAATCACCGGGTCATTCACTTCATCCACGAAGTCGGCATTGCGTTCACTGCAAAAAGTCGCAGGCTTCAAGGCAACTGGAAAACTCGATGAGCGCACTGCAAAATTTCTTGGTCTTGTCGACGTAGCTCCAGCACCAGTAGCGGTAGCCGCAGCACCTGTTGTTGCAGTTGCAACCAAGAATGTTGTAGTTGCATCTAGCTCGTCATTGCCAAAAGTTGGCGACCGCAGCCAGTCCGTACGCACCATCCAAGAAGTTTTGATTCGCGATGGAATCGGTCTAGTAGGTGGAGCAGATGGCATTTTCGGAAATGGCACTTCGGCCGCTATCGCCGAATACCAAAAACGTCGTGGCTTGTCGATTACCGGAGTCATGGATGACGCAACTCAGGCTGCAATGACCCCTGCACCAGTTGCGCCAGCAGCCGTAGTACTTACAAGCAGCGCTATCACGATCGATTCGCTTCCAGTACGCGGTCAAACAAGTGAGGCAGTACGCCAGTTGCAGAATGCTTTGATCGCAAATGCAACCGAGGTCAAGGGTGGTGCCGATGGGATCTTCGGTGTTGCGACCACAATCGCTATCGGAAACTTTCAAGCAGCACGTGGCTTGAACCAGTCGAAGGCACTTGATGTAAACACTGCAGTTGCTCTTGGGTTAATCCCAAGCCTGGAATCGCAAGGCTTCCCATCGCTTGACGCCTTTCCAATGATTGGCAAGTGCTCGTTCGTTGATTCGTGGCACGCTCCACGACCAGGCGGCCGTCTGCACGAAGGTGTCGACATCATCGGTGCACGTGGACTTCCCCTCGTTGCAGTCAAAGATGGCGTCATCACCAAAATGCTCACCAATCAGACACTTTCAGGAAATGCGATCCGTTTGACCATCGCAGACGGTACGTACTTCTATTACGCCCACCTCGACGCATTTGCTGAAGGTATCGCTGTGGGAACACAAGTTTCGGCCGGTCAGGTTATTGGTTACAACGGCTCCACTGGCGCAACCTCTTCGCACCTTCACTTCGAAGTACACCCACGTGGTGGCGAAGCAGTTAATCCGTACCCATTTGTTAAAGCTGTAGATGCTTGCAACTAATTGTTATTGCTCCCGCAAACAATAAAGCAAGCAACTGGACCAATTGGTTTGGTGACGATGTGAGAACCATCATCAAACCAATTGGTCATATTTAACGGGTACGTTCTGAATGCTCGAGATGCTCGAGATCGCTGAGGTTAACCAAACTGAACGTATAACCGTCACCAAGCTTCATCGCCTTGATAGTGGTGATTGACGAGTGCCCGATGACGAAACGTTCCCACTCCCAAGGAGTGGTTTGAAGACCCAACAAATGACAGATCAGCACGCTGTTAGTACCAGCATGCGCTACAAAAACTAAACTCTCGTCAGGATTATCGATATTCCACACAGGCAATGAGTGGTGCTCATGTCGATACACGCCACGGTTGCCAAGGAACTCTGTAGCGCCAGCATGGATACGAGCGACAAAATCACGAACCGGTTCGCCACCTTCTAAACCATTCCAGCGATCCTCAGCCTTTAATGCCAATTCATCTCGATACTTCTTAATCGTCACCTCGGACGGCTGACCGTGCCAAGCAGGTTCACGAATCTCTTCAAGAAATAGTTCTATGACCTCTGCTCTTTGATGATGTTGGAGAAGCGGTGCGGCCGTTTGCCTGGTTCGGAGCAACGGAGACACAAAAATGTGATCGTAACTCTCGTCTTTCAGCCTGTCACCCAAGCGCTGAGCTTGTCGAAAACCACGTTCTGATAGTGGTGGGTTAACAATGCTCTTGCCATCCTTAACCCACTCGGGTTCGGCATGTCGAATAAGTCTGATTTCCATACGATGATTGTAGTTGGTTCAAAAATTTGAGGGCGACACTAAGGAATCTGTGCGTCTATCTCGCACGTCGTAAAGATGCGGCGCAATCTGGATCGATATTGCTCATCGGTCTCATCAATCAGTTCGAGAGCATCTTCAGTGAACGCTATGCCAACACATTCGGCCTGAGTTTGCGTGAGCGCGATTCCATATTGCTCCGCGACAAAATATCCGTATGAACGCAGCGCAGTCTGTTCATTATCGAATCCCGTATTCACATCAGGCTGTGGTTCAACGGCTAACGACACTTCAGGAGCTTCGGGCAAATCTCCCGGTGCATTATTAATGTTCTTGGTTAACTCCACGCTGCATTTATCTTTGATGAAATCTCGTACGCGTTCCAATGACTGAATGTTGTCATCACGAGTCATATTGTTGATCGCTCGTTGTACAGCAACATCCGTTGCACCGATGCTCCCATCCCAATATACGTTTTGCAAAGCTATGGAAAGTTCGGTGTAAAAACGTGAAACACGTTCGAAATCATCCTGTATCTCGTATGGCGCAATATCGTTAAGTGTGAGAAGAGAGCCAAGGAACACGGCAAACGAGCTCTGTAGCTGTCTCGGTGCCACTACAGACAAATTCTCAATGGACTGGTCGACCGCAACCATCGAAGACTCGAAATCACTCGCCCGACTGCAAACAGCGGCCACCTCGTCCGATACACCGCAAGCAC
The DNA here is from genome assembly GCA_945900735.1 of Acidimicrobium ferrooxidans DSM 10331. Classification (GTDB taxonomy): domain Bacteria; phylum Actinomycetota; class Acidimicrobiia; order Acidimicrobiales; family Ilumatobacteraceae; genus UBA3006. The sequence goes on from CAMDJX010000017.1 coordinate 4,951, forward strand.
CAAGAACAGAGAAGGATAAGCAAAGACATAGTGACCGCGTGAATCTGCGCCAGATCATATTTGTATTTCCGAAACCACTCGCTCAGTCTAGTTTGCATTCAGAATCGTGAGATATACATCACTCATTAGTGAAGGTGCACGGCCTTTTAAGGCGCCTACTATGTGGTTATGCACAAGACATTTGGCAGAGTCTTTATCGGTGCTTGTATTTCTTTATTGACAATGATGTGGATCTACGCGCTATTTTTTGCTTCAAAGGAATCCGTCAATCAAATCGAAGACAAGGCCTGGCAAGCGCGTGCCGAAGCTATATGCAATGAAACAGCCGTTGCTCGCAAAGACCTTGCTGATTACCGATTGATTACCGATATGGGCCCAGATGCGCTCTCAGAACGAGCCGACATTGTCGATAAAGCAACCGCGATGTTGGCAGAGATGGTGAGCCGTTTAGCCGCATCAACTCCAACGGACGCCAAAGGGGCCGAACTGGTGCCTCTTTGGATCATCGACTATCGCACGTACATCGCCGACCGAAGCGCTTATTCGCAAATGCTGCGGACCGGAATTAACGATGCATTTGCGGAAACGATGATCGACGGGCTACCACTGAGCGAGAAAATTGCTACGTTTGCGGCCGATAACTACATGGTTTCTTGTAAACCCCCGCGCGATTTATCAGTTTGATTGCCCTTCGAAATAATTACTAGCAAACCATCCACTTTCTTCCGAATACTGTTTGATGACGCGCGCAGGAGCGCCAACGGCGACGCAATAGTCCGGAAGAAAACCAGTCACCACTGAGTTTGCACCAACGGCCACATGCTTGCCGATCCGGGCGCCAGGCAGCACCACTGTTCCCGCCCCCAACCACGAACCGTCACCTATTGATACAGCGCGCTCCATCTGTGTTTGTTGAGAGATCGGAATACTTACGTTTTCATAACCGTGATTCTGATCGGTGATGTACACGTAGTGGCCAGTCCAAACATCGTTTCCAATGTCAATGGAGAAGTGACCGACAATTCCGCTGCCCCGACCAATCAAGCATCTATCGCCGATACGAACAACTGGGTCGGTCAGACATGTCTGCCCAGGCATCATCCCCGCAGAGAGCGCTATGTGACTGCCAATCATCGTCGAATTTCCGATGTGGATATATTGCTCGTTAAAAATAGTTGTCTGGGGGAAGCAAATGATACTCCCCGATCCAAAACGACCGAATGCTCGACCTTTGCGTGTCGTCGGGCCGATGGCCCCATAAATTTGCATCCGGTCCCACAACCAGTGGGTTAATCGTTCAGCCAAATTTGCCGCCGGGAACATAACTTTAAAATCTAGACGACTACGATGCATTTATGAAGACGGTTGTTTGTGCGGACGGAAGCTTTGTAGCGAAATCAGAGGATGAAGACGTAGTTGCTTTTAAGGGCATTCGTTACGCCACAGCGAATCGTTTCGAGCCCCCTTCTGCTTATCGTCATAGCGGAGAGCCAATCGCAACAGCTGATTTCGGCTCCTCGCCGATGCAAACCCCTGGAATGTTGGAGTTACTACTTGGATTAACCGAGGAGAACAACGATGAAGATTGCCTATTTTTAAATGTTTACACTCCTGCCGATAAGCGCACCGAGCCTCGTCCAGTTTTGTTCTGGATATATGGAGGCGCATTTGTTAATGGATCATCTTCAATAGCCTGGTACGACGGGACCAATTTGTCGCAAAGTGCGGACGCTGTCGTCGTGACAATCAACTATCGCCTTGGGGTTTTCGGCTATCTCGGCACAAAAAACCTTGGACTCCAAGACCAAATCTGTGCTTTGAAGTGGGTGAACCGCAACATTGAGTCCTTCGGCGGCGACCCAGAAAATGTGACCATATTCGGAGAATCGGCTGGTGGAGCAAGCGTCGTCGCACTAATGGCTGCTCCAGATGCTCAGCCCTATTTTGCAAAAGCTTGGGCCATGAGCCCATCGATTGGACAGTACAGCAACATCAAACGCGCCAAACAGCAAGTTGACGATCTTTTGATGCATGCTGGCGTGTCCTTTGAAGAGGACTTGCGGCATTTAAGTTCCTCAGCGTTGTTAAAAGCTCAACAGAAGGTAATTGAATTCTCCGCGGAACCGGTATCAGCTTTTGCGCCAGCTCAAGATGGCGTGGTTCTTCCACTCGATTTGCTCGATGTAGCCGCGAACAATCCCAAACCTTTTGCAATCGGCACGAACAAGGACGAATCCCGATTGTGGCTGATGTTTGACCCAAATGAGAACCAGTTAGATGAACTTGGTGCAATCGAAGCATTGAAAACGCGTACCGCTGATGCAGCAGATATTTGGAATTTGTACAAGTCGATTCGACCTTCTTACAACCCAAGCCAAATCGTTGCCGCATACGACTCGGATGCAAACTTCAGAAAGCATGCATGGAACCTTCTGAAAAAACGAGAGGAAAACGCGTGCCTGTCGTGGAGTTACTGGTTCACTTGGTCAAGCCCCACCTTTGATGGCCTCCTGGGCAGTTGTCATGCATTGGATATACCTTTCTTCTTCGCCAATGACGCGATTGCCGGAGCGGAAGTCATTATCGGATCTGGAGATACACAGAAAATGCTTTCTTCGGTTGCATCAAAGTCGCTTGCGCTATTTGCGCGCGACGGCAAGCCGGATTGGCCTCAATACAACACAAACGATCGCCCCACCTTTGTATTGGATGATGAATGTCGGTTGGAACAACAGCCAGATGATGAGCTGCACAACTACTGGATGCAGGTATTGGTTAACGAGACAAATTAATATCTTGCTGATCCGCGCGGTATCGCACCGAATACACCGAGTCACCCGACAAGATGGAACCACGTCCCAGCACACGACCGTTTTGCCAATTGGATAAGCCAAGCTCCGGCTTATTCAATGCAAACTGCCCGTCCACCCATCGTGTGAAACCGTTTCCAACAAACGGAGCTTCAGTATTTCGCCAAACAAATTCAAACTCATTCTTGTCGTCGGAAATGAGCGAAACGATAAAACTTGGAGCTTGCTCATTAAAAAATTGAACGGCTTGATTCAGATCATCGAAGACAAACACGGAACACTCTGGAGTGTCATCCCATTCCCACTCCACAGACAGTTCACCATCTTGTAAAGCAATCAAATCCAAATCCACTTCGCACATGTTCAACAAAGGCAACGATCGCGCACAAGCATGGACGATTGGAACGCGGTGCCGTCTCTCTCCTGCGGACGAAATTGCTTCTGCAATCACCGGAATCAGACCGACAGCAAGGCTTTGCGGAATGCCAATTACATTTAGCGTGTTGCACACCTTCCGGTCGAGCGAGTGCTCGATCACTTGCGACAACCGATCCACGCTGGGGTGCTCCCCAATCAACATCCAAGCTCCACCAGTGCCATGCAGGCTCACAGCAGTTCCCGATTGTTGAGCTATCTCGCCCAATTGGGAAACGGCATGCCCACTTCCTCTAGCGACAGCAAGAGCAATATTCTTATTCGCAAAAAGTGCCCATGCAGACGAATGGCTTGCTGCATCAAGAAGAAGCACAGCGTCGAGCGGCAAACCGGATTCTTCCAACGATGGACGAATGGCAAGTTCCATCATCGATCGGGCCGTACACAGCGCATCACTACCGATTCGGAACACGCAAGTATTTCCTGATCGCAATACACCGGTTGCATCGGCAAAAACATTTGGCCGACCCTCAAAAACGAACGCGACGACACCAAGCGGTGCAATCTCAGATTGAACCTTCCACCCATCGTGCTCTACGAGTTCCAATACCTGTCCGGTCGACTGTGACGCCATTTGCCACATATGCAGGGCGTCCACCATTCCATCAAGAACCTGCTCCGTAAGTGCGAGGCGCGTTGTTTGCCGATTGCGATCCTTTGCCGACTGGACATCCAGCACATTGGCTTTCAGCAAACCGTCTCGGATTTCAGGATCGAGCAACTTCTCTGCAAACTTTGAATAGAACAGCGATATTTGAACAGCGTCGCAATTACCCAATTCACGAAAGGCCGACTGTGCCGCAGAAACACTGGAATCCACGAGAGACAACTCCCCCTTGCTGACATGCAAAATCTGACCATCACTCAGTCCAAATAACGCATCGCCATCTGCAAAATTGTTGACGATTGCGTCGTCTACGACAACAGGTTTACCGTTGATGATGATCCGATCACCATTTTTCAAAGTCATGCGCCCATCACCTCCGAAATGCTAACGACGCGATTCTGGGCAATCGACAACTGTGCAGCGACACCGATCGCAACCGAGCGCAGTCCATCGAGCATCGACACATCGGGCTTACGTCGAGACCTAATTGCGTTCTGTAAACGGACATGCTCTAAATAAGAAGACCCGTGATGGAAACCCGAGTAAGGAGATTCGTCCGACACAACGTACTCGTCGAACGCGCCGATACCTTGCGAACGTATCCCAACGCGAATCAAAGACTCGGACACAAGGGCTTCAACTTTCCCAAGATCACCGACTACACAAATCTCCTGCTCGTTCTTGCTTGCCTCGGCAAACATGCACAAGTCCAGATGCGCTCTCACACCATTCTTGAAGTCAACGACAACAAAAGCGTTATCCAAAATGTCCGGAACGAGACCACCGTAATTCTCGTTTAAATGATTAACGCTCTGGGCACCGCTAGCGAAAACTCGTTCGGGTTCACTATCTGCTGCAATACACATCAAATCGAAAAAGTGGCAACATTTCTCGACCAACGTTCCGCCCGTGTTCACGTTGAAACGATTCCAATCCTCAACTTTCTTGAGGAAAGGAAATCGGTGTTCGCGTATCGAGATCATCTTGATGTCTCCGACATCTTTGGAGGCAACACGATGGAGCAATTCCGCAGTCACCGGCATATAGCGATACTCCAGCCCCACCCAAACCACACGATCGGCGAAAGCCACTTTTGCCTCTTTTTCGATCACTCGAATACAGTCGCTCACTGTTGTGCAAAGTGGTTTTTCCACCAGCATGTGACAAGGCGTATCGAGCGCATCAAGAACAATGTCAACATGTGTGAAGTTGGGCGTCGCTATCACTAGAACATCGATTTCCTCTAGCGCCAGAACATCTCGATAGTCGGAATACTGCGGGACATTGCGATCCGGAAACAGTTCGGCCGCTCGACGGAGGCTTTTCTGGTTGGTGTCGCAAATTGCGACGACCTCGGCATGCGGCATTTCGAGCAAGTTCCGAATGTGCTCCAACCCCATCATTCCCGTTCCGATGATGCCGTAACGAAGAACATCGTCGGCTGCAGTTGACACACCAACAGCGTAGATCGCTACAGTGCTGATGCCATGAATACTGTGACCAACATCGACGACCGACTCTACTTTAAGCAGCTTTTGGCCGGGAGAGACTTTGCCAAAACGGACGACCTCGCATCACAGATGGTCAACTTCGTTTACCTCATTGGCGATCGCATCACGCGCGAAACTCTCGTCATCGATCCCGCTTATGCCGTATCGGAACTTCTGGAAATTGCCCAGCAGGATGACATGAAAGTTGTTGGCGCGTTAGCGACCCATTATCACGCCGATCATGTTGGTGGCTCGATGATGGGGCTGAACATTGAAGGAGCCGCCAAATTGCTGCAATTGGCAGATATCCCAATTCATATTCAGACTGATGAGGCACCATGGATTCAACGAACAACCGGGGTTGCTCTTGACAGCCTAAAACTGCACGTCTCAGGCGACAAAGTTACTGTTGGCGAAATTGAAGTTACGTTGCTCCACACACCGGGTCACACACCGGGCAGCCAATGCTTTCTCGTGGACCAGATGTTGGTTGCCGGCGACACCTTGTTTCTCGAAGGTTGCGGCAGAACAGACTTACCGGGCAGCAACCCCGAGCAGATGTACGAGAGTTTGCAACTACTGGGAAAACTCGATGATGATGTAGTCGTCTATCCCGGACACCAGTATTCGATTCCCAAGTGCATGTCAATGGGCGAAGTGCGAAACACGAATTACGTCTTCAAACCAAAGACCAAAGACGCGTGGATGAAATGGTTCGGCGGCGCCTAGCCTCAGCCGAAAACACCACCCAACACGCTGCTCACACCGCCCACAGTAAGCAGTGCGAGGACAATCTTCTTAAAGAGTTCTTGCCGTACGTGTTTTCGCATCGCCCCACCCAGAGTTATGCCGAGCACCATTGCTGGGACCGACACAGCGGCCATATTCACATCGCTGCGAAGCACCTCACCGGCTAAGCCGAACATCAACAAACCGAATGCACCACTGACCAAGAACACCACATTGAGGGTTGCTCGAAACGTTGACGGATCGATCTTTCTCGCCTGCAGTACAAACACCAGTGGTGGCCCGTTTGTAGAGGTTGCCATTAGTAACACACCGGAGAGAACCCCCATTGCCCAATCGAGCAAAGTGGATACATGCTGAAGCTCTAGACCTCGGGAAAGAACCAACACACCGAAGAGGATTGAAACACCGAGCACAATCTTCAAGGCGCTCTGATTGGCGTACACAAACAACAGCAAACCAACTGGTGATCCGATAATTGTTGCTAGCAGAAATCTCTTTGTCATTGTCCTCTCTATATTGCGTCTGAGTTGCCAAGACTGCAAGAGATTGCTCAATGTGCCGACAAATGAAGAAATGATTACGGCAGATTGCAAATCAATCACGAAGACCATCAGTGGAACTGCAAGTAATGCAAAACCAAAACCTGACACTGATTGCACGATTGAAGTTGCAAAGATAATGAGTAAAACCAAAACAATATGGGTTGTGTTCATGATGCGATTGCTGAAAGACAGTCGCGAAAAACGTCTGTGTGCAGATTTACGTCCTGGATACCGTGATAAACCGAAAACAGCGCCATGTTGTGAAATGGTGTGAGCAAAATACCTCGATTGAGGGCCGCCAAGTGAAGATATGCCTCGAGCTCCGGCTTTACAGAAGCAGCAGCTTGCGCACCGTTTGCTGGAGGTGGACAAAACCAGTATTCGGCGCGGCATCCAAGCTGCTGAACATGCCAATCCAAATCAAACTCTTCACAAACGCTCATAACACCTTCCGCCCAAGCCTTGGCTAAACCGATTGTCTGTGCATAGTCTTTTTCCAAAAGGCTCGTAGATAGTGTTGCCTTCATCGCCGACATCGCCAGCGCGCTACCAGTCAGAGTTCCGCCAACGCCCGATACATCAAGATCATGGCCAACCATCAGGGCTTCTAACCGACGAGCGATTGCTGCGGACATTCCATACGCCGCTACCGGAATTCCACCGCCAATTGTTTTTCCAATCACGACAAAGTCTGGATCGATGTTCCACTCTCGGGTACATCCTCCCGGTCCGGCACAGATCGTATGGGTTTCATCGATGATCAGAAGCACGTCGTATTTCCTCGTCAACGCTCGAACACCTTGCACGTAACCATCGTTCGGCAAAACAATTCCGATGTTGGTCAATGCTGGCTCCATCAACACACACGCAATCTCACCCGTAGCTAGTGCTTTTTCCATCGCAGCGAGGTCGTTGAAAGGCACAGCAACAGTCGTCAAACCCGGATCTACTTGCGGCCCTATGGCACCCGGACGGCTCACCGTTCGACCATCGTCATCTAGAACAACTAATGTCTCATCCACTGTGCCGTGATAACACCAATCGTGAACAACTACTTTGGGCCGCTTCGTCAAATGCCGTGCAAATCGAAGCACGAAACGATTTGCATCGGTAGCAGTCATCGCAAACTGCCATTTCGGAAGTCCAAACCTTTCGGTCAAGTTATTTGCAACCCATTGCGCATCTGCGGTTGGAAGCATTGTTGTGAGCCCACGTTTCAATTGCGCCCCCACCGCTTCCGACAAGACCTCGACTGAATGGCCAGTCATCGCACCCGTGTCACCGAGACAAAAATCAACGTACTGATGGCCATCTGCGCAGACAAATGAACTCCCTTTCGCCACATCGACAAACAAAGGAAAGGCACCTGGCCAGCGAACCATCCACGGCATTGGTACTCCAGATAGCAATCCCGCTTTCGCCTGTTCCGCAAGACTCTGCGATTTCGGATGCTTGGCTACGAAATCAGCTTCTTCATGTTCCATTGCCGCAGATAGACGAAGCGAATCGATTTGGGTTGCCATAGTCACATTCTTACTGATCGCCACAGGCCCGTGGGAATCTCTACACTGAAACCGTGGTCGCTACTCCGTCAAATACTTCATTGAGTGTCAACGAAAATCGAACCGCAGGCCTTCGCATAGATGGCGCACGGCTAATGGATCGTTTAATGGCTTTGGCAGAAATTTCCCCAATCGATGGCGGCGGTAACTGTCGTCTTGCCTTGACAGACGAAGACAAACTTGGACGCGATCTTGTCGTGAGTTGGATGCGCGACCTTTCAATGGATGTTCAAATTGACGCAATCGGCAACGTCATCGGAACATGGCGAGTCGGCTCGGGACTACCAGTCATGACTGGATCCCACATTGACACCGTGCGCACAGGTGGCAAGTATGACGGCAATTACGGAGTCCTCGCTGGTTTGGAAGTTGTAGAGACCCTGCAACGCGAAGGCTTCACACCACAACGACCACTTTCTGTAGCAATTTTTACCGATGAGGAAGGGGCCAGGTTTGCACCAGACATGCTCGGCTCTTTGGTCTACGTAGGTGGTCTGCCTTTGGAGGAAGCTCTCGATATACCAGCGATCGATGGCCCACGGCTCGGAGACGAACTTGAGCGCATCGGCTACGCGGGGTCCATGCCGTGTCCCGGTGCGTCTCCGCATGCATTTGTCGAATTGCACATTGAACAAGGTCCATTATTGGAGGCAAATGGCGTCCGAATCGGCTCGGTTACTGGCGTACAAGGAATTTCTTGGCAAGAAGTCACCATCATCGGACAGTCCAATCATGCGGGGACGACGCCCATGAATCTTCGCCATGACCCCATGTACGTTGCGTCGGAGATTGTGGTTTTCATTCGCAATTTATCGCGCAGGTTCGGCGGACATCAAGTGTGTACGTCAGGCAAAATTGACGTGCATCCAAACCTCATCAACGTTGTGCCTGCAAAAGCAACCCTAACTCTTGACATTCGCAACACCGACAATGACGAACTAAAGCGCGCAGAGGCGGAAGTAGAGCAATTCTTGCGCGAAATTGCTGAACGCGAAGGTGTAACAATTTCTGCAAAGCCTCTCGCGCGTTTTGATCCCGTCCAATTCGATGAGCGAGTGATATCGATAGTTCACGAAACGGCGACCCAACTTGGAAATACTGCCCAGATGATGCCATCTGGAGCAGGACACGATGCACAAATGCTTGCTCGTGTTTGTCCGTCTGGAATGATTTTTGTTCCAAGCGTCAATGGGATCAGCCATAACGCGGCCGAACATACTGAAGCTGTCGACTTACAAGCGGGCGCCGATATTTTGCTTCACACCATGTTGTCTCTTACCACCGCTACATTCTCTTGATAGGGGCTATTGGATGACCAGATTGATCACCGTTGGTGCTGCTCAATTAGGCCCCATACAGAAAGAGGACTCACGCGAGTCTGCCGTTCGGCGCATGATCGATTTACTACGCCAAGCCTGCAGTAAGAAATGCGATTTAGTGGTGTTTCCAGAGCTTGCACTCACAACATTCTTCCCTCGTTGGTTTGTTGATGACATCAAAACTGCAGATCACTGGTACGAGACCGAAATGCCTTCGCTAACCACTAAGCCATTGTTTGACACGGCCAAGGAATTGGGCATCGGATTCAGCCTTGGGTACGCCGAGTTAACCGCTACCGGCGAACGCTTCAATACACAGGTACTAGTAGAACGTGACGGAACGGTCGTTGCGAAGTACCGCAAAGTACACATTCCTGGCCACGAGGAACACGAGCCCGACCGGCCATTCCAACACGCGGAGCGCTATTACTTCACTCCAAGCGACGAGGGATTCGGCGTTTGGAAAGCGTTCGGATGCCGAATGGGAATGATGATTTGCAACGATCGTCGTTGGCCGGAGACTTATCGCGTAATGGGCCTCAAAGGTGTCGAAATGATTCTGTGTGGTTACAACACGCCGATGCATTATGTTCCAGATCCGTCGCAAGATGTTCTCCAGGGTTTTCATAATGCGCTGGTCATGCAGAGCGGTGCCTATCAAAACGGAACCTTCGTTGTAGGTGTCGCGAAAGGCGGGGTTGAGGAAGGCGTTGAGGGTCTTGCCGACTCGAGCATCATCGCCCCTTCTGGAGAGATCCTTGCCAAGACGGAAACAAACGGGGATGAACTTGTCACGGCTACTTGCGACCTCGATTGGTGTTACCAATACAAGGACACCTTGTTCAATTTTGACCGTTACCGCAGGCCTGAGGTCTACGGCCCGATCACGCAGCAACGCGGCACCATTCTTGATTGAGGGTTTCGCCTTTACAAAGAGTAAAACTGAAACCCAATAGGTGTATGGTAAACCCATGGGTGAAACAGCATCTCGAGTGGGTTTTGAGGTAAATGGCTCACCAGTCACTGTTGGTTCCCACCACCCCCATTTGTTGGCCGCGTTGCGCGAAGAACTGAACATCACCTCACCGAAAGATGGTTGTTCTCCTACAGGTCAGTGCGGCTGCTGCACTGTCATGGTTAACGGCAAAGCGGTTGTCAGTTGCCAGACACCTTTAGCAAAAGTCGAAGGCGGAACAGTGGTGACGCTGGAAGGAATCGATCAAAAGGAACGCGATAAGTACGCACAAGCATTTGCCGCCTGTGGTGGCTTGCAATGTGGTTTTTGCATTCCTGGCATCGTTGTAAGAGCCAAAGCACAAGTTGACAAAAAAGGCACGTCCCTTAAACGCGAGGACATGGCTCGTCACCTTGGAGCACACCTTTGTCGTTGCACGGGATACGTGAAGATTCTTGATGCAATCGAGATGGTTGCACAGAATGAAACACCAGTGCTTGTAAAGACTGGTGGCGTAGGAACGCGAAGTGTTAAATATGAAGCCGAGGCACTGGCACTTGGTGATCGTGGCTACGTCGACGACATTCGTGTTGACGGATTGCTTCACGCAGCGTTGCATTTCACCTCTCATACACGTGCTGACGTAATAGGCATCAACGTTGAAGCCGCGCGTAAGGCCCCTGGCGTTCAAGCGATTTATACCGCCGCAGACATTCCAGGCGAACTCATGGTGGGGATCATCTACAAAGACTGGCCAGTCATGATTCCCGTAGGTGGGCGCACTTCATATGCCGGCGACGTTTTAGCAATCATCATTGCCGACACGCGCCAGAACGCCCGCGAGGCAGCAACATTGATTGACGTTAGTTACGAAGTGCTCAAACCATTCACCGACCCCGACGTAGCTTTGGCCAGCAAAGAACCGGCGGTGTGGCAAACAACCTCAAACACCTTGAGTGAGAGCCGTTATGAACGCGGCAACGTCGAAGCAACCTTTGCATCTGCCGCCCACATCGTCGAAGAAACCTTCACGACGCAACGCATAGAACACGCTTTTCTTGAGCCTGAAAGCACACTCGCTGTCCCCTCACCCGATGGTCAACGGTTGCACGTGTATTCCGGTGGTCAAGGAATTTGGGACGACAGGAATGACATCGCCCGAATGCTCTCTCTCACCAACGATCAGGTCACGGTCGAGCTAGTGACAAACGGAGGCGCATTCGGCGGCAAGGAAGATATGAGCAATCAGGCTCACGCTTCGCTTGGTGCATGGCTGCTTAAGAAACCAGTTAAATGCACGCTTTCTCGCGAGGAATCTTTACTCATGCATGCGAAGCGCCACCCAATTCGTATGCATTACAAAGCAGGCTGTGATGCGGAAGGCAAACTTGTTGCGCTTCGTGTGCGCGCAGTTGGCGACAGCGGCGCATACGCAAGTGTCGGAATGAAAGTTTTGGAGCGAATGGCTGGGCATGCGAGTGGCCCTTACCAAGTGCCGAACATCGATGTTGAAGCCATTGCTGTTCGAACAAACAACCCAGTCTGCGGGGCTTTTCGCGGCTTCGGTGCGAACCAGGCTCAGTTTGCGATGGAAGGCATCATGGACCGTCTCGCAACGAAGGTTGGCATTGATGGTTGGACGATTCGCCAACGCAACGTCATCATGCCCAATCAAGTGTGGGGTCCCGGTCAAATCATGGACGATGGCTGCCTTGGCGCCTCCGAATGCTTGAAGGCGATCAAGCCCCATTACGAAGCCGCCGTGCAAAGCGGCAAGGCAGTTGGGCTTGGGCTTGGTTTGAAGAACAGCGGTCTAGGCAACGGCTTTAAAGAAATAACGCGAGCAGTTGTGCATTTCAAACACGACGGCCGAATTGAGGTTCGCCACGGCTGGACCGAAATGGGCCAGGGCATCAACACGGTTGCTCTGCAGGTTGCCGTACACGAATTAGGAATTGACCCAGACAAAGTAGACGTCATTGTCGACACCACGAGAGAACTCGGCCTAGGCCAAACAACTGGATCCAGAGGAACCTTGATGGGCGCTGGCGCCGTAAAAGCGGCTTGCGAAGCTGCACGCGCTGCGAATAACGCGATAGGTGTCGATCACTGTGGCGAGTATCGAGTTGATTGGACCACGAAGCTTGGCGAACCCGGAGTCGAGAATCCGATAATTCACTCCACGTTTGGTTACGCAGCACAGATGGTTGTATGCGATCCGGAAACTGGAAAGATTGAGCGAGTACTCGCCGCCCATGACGTTGGCCGTGCAGTGAACCCACAGCTTTGTGAAGGACAGATTGAAGGAAGTGTTCACATGGGCTTGGGTTATGCCCTCTCCGAAGACTTCCCACATGACCCCGAGACCGGATTCCCAACCAATATGACCTTGCGATCGTTGGGTATCCTGCGCGCCAAAGACGTGCCTCAAATTGACGTCATTCTTGTCGAGTCACCTCAACCAAACTCGCCCTACGGCATTAAGGGTGTCGGCGAGATTGGTTTGGTACCCACGGCCGGTGCGGTTGCAGAAGCGTTGCGCCAGTTTGACGGCCAATGGAGAAATCGACTGCCAATGCGGTCGGCAAACGAAGACGCATCCGAGGAGTAGTCGTGTCCAACCGCACGCCCGGCCTCGTTTGCGCGCATCATCATTTGTATTCGACTCTTGCTCGCGGAATGCCTGCGCCGCCATCCGCACCGACCGATTTCATCTCCACTTTGCAGCAGGTGTGGTGGCGACTCGACGCCCAGTTAGATGCCGAGATGCTCTATTGGTCGGCCGCACTAGGTGCCGCAGAAGCTCTGATGAGCGGCACCACTGCGATCATTGATCACCACGAGTCCCCCAACTTCATTGAGGGTTCGCTCGACGTCATCGCCAAGGCTTGCGCCGACATTGGCGTACGCGTCAATACTTGCTTCGGTGCGACGGATCGCTGGACTGATGACGGGAAATTGGTTGACTCCGTGAAACCACATTCAAGTATGACGAATGCCGCGAAGCGCGCTCTTGCCGAATGTGATCGCTATCTCACCGATGGCGGCCGAGGAATGGTTGGGCTTCATGCAGCTTTCACGTGCTCGAACGAGACGCTAGAAGCAGCAACAGAATTGGCGAAGAAGCACACCGTGGGAGTGCATATTCATGTTGCCGAAGGCTTGGACGATGCTGGTGCGGGAGAACGTCTCGAACCGATCGCTTCCGACGATTGGCTATTGGTGCATTGCGTCCTCCTCGATCGCCAACTTAAAGGCCGAATCGTTCACAATCCACGATCGAATATGAATAACAGCGTTGGCTATTCCGCGCCTACACGTAGAACAAACACGACGCTTCTCGGCACCGACGGCATAGGCAGCGACATGTTGGAAGAATTTCGACTTGCGTACGCTCGCTTACGCGAATTTGATATCAAGGAGAACCCCGCGACTGTCTGGGCTTGGCTAGAAAATGGTTACCACTACTTTCCAGAAGCTCGCGAAGATGTCGTCGTATGGTCCTACGACGCCGTAGACGATCCGTGGAAGCTTGTATTCACAACAGGGGTCCATCCCGTCGACGTAATCGTCGACGGAAAGACGGTCATAAATAACGGCATGCCAACCACATTTGACATTCACGAAGTACGTCGAAAAGCATCTGAACAAGCAAAAAGACTTCACGAAAGGCTCTAACAATGTCGTTACCTCTGCAGGCAATCAATCCAGATACAGGCAAGGCTCGAGTTGCTATCTACCTCCAAGATGCGCATCGCATTCGTGAAGGTATGGAATTTACTCAATACGCAGAAAGCAAAGGCTTTGAAGCTGTTTGGCAGGCAGAAAGTCGTCTGGTCCGTGAGGCCACAGTACCGATGGCGGCCTTTGCTTCAGTTACCAGCACCATCAAGGTGGGGTCTGGTGTGGTGGATTGCTGGAGTCGTAACCCTGCGCGACTTGCCGCAACATTTTCTACCCTTGATGACTTAGCGCCAGGGCGAGTAATCCTCGGTATCGGAGCATGGTGGGATCCGCTTGCGCAGAAAGTTGGAATCAGCAGGGCCAAGCCACTGAAGGCAATGCGCGAGATCGTTACTGCCGTCCGCGCTCTTCTCAACAATGAGAACGTCACATTTGATGGCGAGTTTGTGAAGTTCGACGGAATTGAATTGGACTACGTGTATCAGGAGCGCCGAAAAAAAGATGTTCCGATTTACATAGGGGCAACTGGCATGCAGATGATGGAACTGACAGGCGAGATTGCCGACGGCGTTGTTCTCAACTACTTGGTGTCACCCGACTACAACAAACAAGCGATCGAAGCACTTGGCGCAGGTGCTGCCAAGGCAAACCGAAAAATGGAAGATATCGACAGGCCGCAGTTAGTTGTGTGCAGCGTTCACGAGGATCGTCAAATTGCACTGAACATGGCGAGGGAGATGGTCACCCAATATCTCGGGCAACAACCGCACATCATGAAAGCCTCCGGTGTTCCGCAGTCGCTCCTCGACAAAGTTGGCGAAGTGCTCACATGGCCAGCCACTCACGAACAAGTAACCGCGGCATCCAAGTTGGTTCCCGACGAGATCGTTCAAATGTTGACGGCATCAGGCACTCCGCAGGAGGCGCGCAAGCAGGTTCTGCACTACATCAAGAACGGTGCAACCTGCCCCATCTTGTACCCACTTGGCGATGTCAAGGCCATGATCGACACGTTTTCGGACTGGGACGGGGCCGCATGACCGTAACCGTCGCAACCAATCTTGCCGACGCACTGGCGGCGCTTCGAGCAACGCCTGAAGCCCGACTACTTCAGGGCGGCACTGACACAATGGTGGAAATCAACTTCAACCACTACAAGCCTGAACACATTGTTGCGTTGCGCAAAGTTGAAGAATTGCGAAGCTTCTCAATTCAAGAAGACAAGGGAGAGATTTTCATCGGCTCGGGTGTCCCGTATCAGACACTTGAAAATGATCCGTTCCTCACTCTGCTCCCCGCCCTCGCACAAGCATCTCGCACCGTCGGATCACCGCAGATCAGAGCGGCCGGTTCTCTTGGCGGCAATCTTGGAACATGCTCGCCCGCCGGTGATGGACTGCCCGTGTTGTCGGCGCTGGATGCCATTGTTCATCTTCGTTCCGTCGATGACAGCAGGGACGTTCTATTCCATGATTTCATGACCGGAGTGAAAAGGAACACGCGTAAACCCGACGAAATCATTACAGGCGTCACTGTTCCTATTCTGAATGGATTTCAGGGCTACTCAAAAGTGGGTGTTCGCAATGCAATGGTTATCTCCGTTGCTTCGGCTTGCCTCGCTGTAGATAAGGCGACGGCACAAGTGCGCTTGGCATTAGGCGCTGTAGGGCCGACGATTATTCGTTGCCGAGACACCGAACAGTGGCTGTCGGCGCAAGTTGACGTTACGGCTTCAGTTTTCTCTAACGCGGCCGCGAAAGAGTTCGGTCGTCGAGCCGCTCTTGAGGCGCGCCCAATCGACGACCATAGATCTACCGCCGAGTATCGGCGACACGCAATTTCAGTTCTTGCTGAACGACTACTACTAAAGGCAAACTCATGAACGCAGAAAATCTTATTTACACGTTGAACGTCAATGGAACCGATCGCGAAGTAAAAGATTCTTGGGTTGGCGAAAGTTTGTTATATGTGCTTCGTGAACGCCTAGATTTACCAGGATCCAAGGGCGCATGTGAACAAGGTGAATGTGGAAGTTGTACGGTCCTCCTCGATGACGACGCCGTTTGTTCATGTCTGGTGATGGCTGCAACCGCTGTTGATTCAACGATTACCACTGTCGAGGGTCTTATTAGTGACACCGTTATGGGAGAAACTGCTCGCACAATTTCTGACGTGCAAGCCGCATTCGTGACTGAGGGTGCTGTTCAATGTGGATTTTGCACACCAGGGCTCATCGTTGCGGTGCACCATCTGCTCGACAAGAATCCGTCGCCAAGCGACATTGAAGTGAAGGAAGCCATTTCGGGAAACATCTGTCGCTGCACGGGTTACGGCCGAATATTCGCTGCGGTAAACGCTGTCATCGAGAGTCGTGGAAAGATCCAAAAATGAACGCTTCGCAGACAACCACCAGAACACGGGACGTACTTGGTACGAGCGCGCTAAGGCCCGATGGTATTGCGAAAGTAACCGGAGAATTCTCCTTCTCTTCGGATATGCGGGCAGAAAACATGCTGTGGGGCTCAACACTCCGTTCACCTCACCCATACGCCCGAATTAAGTCAATCGACACGACGCAAGCACTTCTTATTTCCGGAGTGCATGCAGTCATCACGTCGGAAGATGTTCCGGGCAAATTGACATATGGCCTTATCTCCAGCGATCAGCCAGTGTTTGCTAAAGACGTTGTTCGCTACATGGGCGAACCTGTCGCTGCAGTGGCTGCAGATCATCCCGAGACTTGCAGGCGTGCGCTAGCAGCGATCGTTGTTGAGTACGAAGTTCTGACACCGTTGGTCGACGCAGAACTCGCCATACTTCCGAGCACACCAGCCATTCATCCCGATGGCAACCTCATTCGCCACCAGCGAATCCTTCACGGCGATTCAAACGCAACGGGCGACATCATTGTCGAGGGCAACTACACCATCGGCATGCAGGATCAAGCATTCCTGGGCTTAGAAGCGGCTATGGCATTCCCAGACGCAGGGGCACAAGGCGTCGAATTGCACATCGCAACACAGTGGCTGCACGAAGATCGCGGGCAAATCGCTGCGTGCCTCAACCTTCCCGAGGACAATATTCGTCTCGTTCTTGGTGGTGTTGGCGGCGCCTTTGGTGCGCGCGAAGACATCAGCCTTCAAGTTCATTGTTGCCTCCTCGCCTTGCGTACAGGCCGGCCAATCAAGATGCAGTACAGCCGAGAAGAAAGCTTCTTCGGGCACGTTCATCGTCATCCCGCAACCGTCTGGATGCGTCACCACGCGAACAAGAGCGGCAAAATTGTCAAGATTGAGGCTCGCATGGTTTTTGATGGAGGCGCTTACACGAGCACCTCGCCAGCCGTGCTTATCAACGGCATTACACATACGCAGGGCCCGTACCGATGCGATAACGCAGTAGTAGACGGTTACGCGGTGCGCACCAACAACCCTCCGTGTGGGGCTATGCGCGGGTTTGGTGTTGTGCAAGCATGCTTCGCGCATGAAGGGCAAATGGACAAAATTGCGGAAGCTTGCGGAATATCACCAGTTAAAGTCCGGCTGATCAACGCCATGCATACTGGCGACAAAATCATTACCGGCCAGGTAATGGAAAGCGTCGCGCCAGTAGAGCGATGCATTCGTGAAACAGACGCTATTCCCCTACCGCCTACGATGCCAGATCTCGTTAATGCCCTAGAACTTCCAGGCGGAAGTGGTCTGACCGCCGAACGAAAAAACATCGTCCGAGGCATCGGCTGGGGCGTGTCGATGAAGAATCTGATGTACAGCGAAGGCTTTGATGATTATGCAACAGCTCGTTGCACTCTCAGCAACGGAGTTGCATCACTCAAATTTGCCACGTCCGAAGTTGGCCAAGGTTTTGTCACTCTCGCCCCGCAGATAGCACGCAGCGTTCTTGGCGTCGATCAGGTTGTGCAAGAAGTATCCGACACCCAGATTGGTTCTGCCGGATCGACATCGGCATCCCGGCAAACCTGGATGAGCGGTGGCGCAGTGGACGGTGCATGCCGACTGGTGCGGGAAAGAATGTTTGAACACGTTGGCAATCTGCACAACATCGATCCAATTCGTCTGCTCATCGATGGTACGGATGTTGTGGACTCCATAGGAGACTTCAGGATCAGCGTTGCGGACGCGACTGACGGTGTCACATTTTCTGAAACGTTTGAGCATCATCACCGCAAAACAGAAGACCTAGATGAAAACGGTCAAGGTAACTGCCACGTCGCATTCGCATTTGTTGCACACCGTGCAGTTGTGGACGTGGACTGCGAATTGGGGCTTGTCAAGGTGGTGCAAATAGCCACGGCGCAAGACGTAGGGAAAGTATTAAACCCGCTCAGCGCGCTTGGTCAGCTTGAAGGTGGCATCGCACAAGGCTTGGGCTTGGCTGTAATGGAAGAGATCGTGTTGGAAAATGGCAAAGTCAAGAACCCCAGTTTCACCGACTATCTGTTGCCGACCGCACTTGATGCCCCAACAGTTGTTGCAGTGATGATTGAAGAACCCGAGCCCCAGGCACCGTTAGGCGCAAAGGGCATCGG
>CAMDJX010000018.1 GCA_945900735.1 Acidimicrobium ferrooxidans DSM 10331
GATGCATCTGCGCCATTTCGCTGAATGTGAGCAAGTACAACGCCTGCCACCCTTGCCGCTCCGCTAAACCCAAGCCCTCTGCCCATTGGTATTTCGGATTGCGCCCATACTCCGCCTGTTCCCCCGCCTAAGCGAAAGGCAATTGTTGCCGGGTGATGTTCGTCCAACACCTTCGCCTGCTGCGGAATGGGAGCACCATCGTCAAAACCCATGTCGAAGTACAGCGAAAGCGCCATACCTAACACGTCGAAACCTGGCCCCAAATTCGCCGAACTTGCTGGCACACGCACGAAAACTGAATTACTCATGGGCGACTATCGTGCCACACTCGAACTGACCGCAATCAGTTTGTCCAATGCATTTGATGCAGCGCCAGAGTCGATGCTGCCTGCGGCTCGATCGAGCCCTTCGGCCATATTCGGTGCAAGACCAGCAACGACCAAGCCCGCTGCAGCATTAAGCAGCACGATGTCGCGCACCGCACCTTTTTCGCCAGAAAGAGTTTTGCGAACAACCGCTGCGTTATGTGCAGGATCGCCACCGCGAACTGCAGTCACATCGGCCGGCTGTAATCCCAAATCTTTTGCATCAATAGAAAATTCGTTGATGAGACCCTCGCGCAATTCGACAACGTGACAAGGACCGCTGAGTGACAACTCGTCGAGGCCACCGTGGCCGTGAACTACCCAGGCTCGTTGCACGCCTCGACTTTTTATTGCAGCGATCATGCTGTGAGCCGATGAAGGGTTACCGACACCAACAACCATGTACGAAATTTTGGCCGGATTGGCCATAGGCCCGAGCAAATTGAACGCAGTTGGCACGCCAAGTTCTTTGCGCGTTGGCCCTGCATGACGAAACGCTGGATGGAAAGTGGGCGCAAAGCAAAATCCCATTCCAGCCTGCACAACACATGTTGCAACTCCTGCACCATCGAGGTCGATGGCAACACCGAGCGCTTCAAGCACGTCGGCAGTTCCACATTGTGATGAAGCCGCCCGATTGCCGTGTTTACAAACTGGGACACCAGCACCAGCAACTACAAGAGAAGCCATGGTCGAAATGTTCACCGAATGCGACTTGTCGCCGCCCGTGCCGACAATGTCAATGGCGCGCGCCGAAATTTTGTCGGGAAGGTCGACTACACCAGACGCGCCGATTACAGCTGCGAGCATGCCCTGCAATTCATCTGCGGACTCCCCCTTCGCACGAAGTGCTACAACGAACGCTGCAATCTGTGAGGGTTGTGCTTCTCCACGAAGGATCGCGGTCATTGCTACTTCGGCTTCGGCTGACGATAGATGTTCACCTGCCAGCAGGTTCGCAATGATGCTCGACCAACCGCCGACGAGTTCGATTGAACTCATAGCGCGCGCTTCAGTCGTGAATTGGAACTATGCGCTTTGCCGACGTTGACGCAAAATACGACGACGCTCGCGTGCGGTTGCCCCACCCCAAATGCCCTGGTGTTCGCGATTGTCGAGTGCATAGTTCAAACACGATATGCGAACCTGGCACTGCTCGCACACTGATATAGCGAAGTCCGCGTGGTCCTCGTTGTCCGGATAGAACATCTCGGCGTCCAAGCCATGGCAGGCACCCTTGCTTCTCCACGTCATATCCGCAATCGACACAAAGTCCCCCTCAGCACCGCTGAAAAAACTTCCCCGCGGGTGATGGTACGACCAGCACCTATGTCTACGCCAATTGACCCATAACTGTTGTCAAATTGCCCGTTTTACGGGCTTTCGGCTTACGCCCAAAGATCGCTTAACAGTTCGGTAATCGTGCTGGAATGCAAGGAGACCGACTGCTGGTATGCCGGGTGGTCGCTTGCAATTTCGGCACCACTGAGAGCAAATTTCTCGATCTGATCAGTGGTCAGTTCGAAGCGCACGTAGTGCACGGCTGCAGTTACGTAATCGCGAGTGAGTTGTTCGGCGTGCGACTCTTCGGTGATGGATCGAATTTCGGAGCCATCGCTAAGACGGATGACGATCGACGACTCGATGTTGACGAGCTTTGGAAGCCACTCGCGCATCTCGTCTTCTGTTACCAATTCGACGAACAGTGTTGCTGACAATTGGCCTGGTTCTGGGATAAGCGGGTTGTACGCGTGCAACTCTTCCATTACCTGCTCGTCGCGCATTACTTTTTCGGCGCGAATCATTTCATGAATCTGGGAACGCATCGTTACTCGATTCTCGAACATCAAGGTGACGACTGGGCCGAGGGCGATGCGGCGTAACTTCTTCAATTCGATGACTTCGGCGCGGCTCTCGTCGCGCACACGCTCGTAGGCGCGAAGGTCGAGGATGTCTTCGATTGACAACTTTCGTGAAGAGGCTGTGTTATGGGGGGTTGACATGACTATTTTTTCTCCTCTGGTATGCCGTACGCCCGTGCTAAAACTTGCAGCGGGTGCACTGGTTGGTTTCCTGTTTGTTCATTAATTGCGGTGTTGGCAAGGTGGCAGTCGCCGGTAACAACTTCACCTTGTGCTTCTTCGATCATTTTGCCAAGCTTCTTTGCAATAGGCATCGATAGATCTGCATTCTCGGCGCGAAGCCCCCACATGCCGTCGATGCCCGAGCATTGCTGGATCAATTTGATTTTTGCGCCAGTGAGCTTCATCAGGTCACGGCTCTTCAAACCAATGTTCTGCGCACGCAAGTGGCACGGTGTGTGATACGTAATCGTCTCGGGAATATGCCCCTTGAAATCAAGTTCGAGCGACTGACCTTCGGTCTTGTGAACCTTCATCAAATATTCGGCAGCGTCAAATGTGTTTTCAGAAACAAGTTGGGCATCGGGGCCACCGACGTAGTCCAGGTAGTCCTTCTTCAACACATAACTACATGTGGGCTGAGGCACCACGATGTGGTTGCCTTTGCGCACTTCGGCCGCGAGATTGGCAACGTTCTTTGCTGCAACCTTCGTGAACGTGGCCATGTCGCCGCTGTGCAGGTATGGCGCTCCGCAGCATGCTGCGTTGTCGGCAATGGTGCATTCGATGCCATTGTGCTCGTACACCTTGACGAGATCCTGACCGATTGAAGGGTCCTGGTACTCCACCAAACATGTTGGGAATACGGCGACTTTGGCCTTCGGGTTATTGAGGCGGATTTTTGGACGACGCTTGAACCAAGTGCTGAAACGAGTCTTTGCAAATGGTGGCAGCATGCGGACGCTTGAGATTCCGGCGGTTTTTTCGACAACCTTGCGGATGATCGAGCCCGGCTTCGCGCCCATCACCACGTTGGAAACCACACTTGCTGAAGTGGCAACCATGCCTAATGCGTCGGTGCGACCCATTACGGCGGTGGTTATTTTGTTGCGAGTGGACATGTGGCCATTGGCGCGACGCATAGCGTCGGTGCGCAACATAAGACGAGGGAAATCCAATGCCCACTCGTGCAGGCTTGGTATGTATGGGCAATTGATATAGCAAAGTTTGCACTGGAAGCATTCGTCCGCGACGTGGTCCTGCTGAGTGGGTGTCATCTTGCCCGCGTCTTGATCATCGTGTTGGTCGATGTAATCAAACAGTGTTGGAAAGGATGGACAAAACTTAAAACACAAACGACAGCCATGACACAAGTCGTACACGCGCTCTAGCTCTATACGGGTGTCGGCCTCGTCCAGGTAAAGCGGGTGATGCGGATCGTAAATTGTTGTCATCGGGGCCGGTTCGTTTCTTTAATTCGTTGAGTAATTTCAATCGATTCATATTTGGGCCGCACCTTTCGGTGCGACCCAAACAGAATATTTAATTAATTTGATACTGAAGTGATGCTCTTCAAGCCATCTGTGAAACGACCTGCGTGGCTCTTTTCAGCGCGTGCAAGAGTTTCAAACCACTCGGCGATTTCGGCAAAGCCTTCTTCGCGGGCGGTCTTGGCGAAACCTGGGTACATCTGTGTGTACTCGTATGTTTCACCAGCGATGGATGCCTTCAAGTTCTGCTCGGAGTCGCCGATTGGTTCGCCCGATGCTGGGTCGCCCACTTCTGCGAGGTACTCGAGGTGACCGTGTGCGTGACCGGTTTCGCCGTCAGCAACGTTCTTGAACAGTGAAGCTACGTCTGGAAGACCTTCGATGTCTGCCTTCTGTGCGAACCACAAGTAACGGCGGTTTGCTTGGCTCTCGCCAGCAAATGCTTCCTTGAGGTTCTCATGTGTATGCGTGCCTTTGAGCCCGGCCATGATTTCTCCCTTTGTTTGTTTTGGTGTGTGGTATTACTTTTTGCTTGCTTTCGCCTGTTGAACAGGAGACTTTGCGCCGCGCTGGGACGAACCTTTGCGGCGACTTGTTTCGCAGGCAGAACAAATGCCGCGGAATACAACCCCAACCTCGTTGATCACGAAGTCGGTGCTATCTGTTGGGCGCAACGTTGCTGCACCTCGAACATGAACGTCACGAATTTGACCACAACTGTCGCACACAGCGTGATGGTGATCGCCAACGTTTGGATCGAAGCGTGTTGCACCGGATCCAATCTCGATGAACTGCAACTCGCCCATCTCGGCAAGCTCGTTCAGGGTTTGATACACCGTTCGCAAGGAAATGCCAGGCATCTGTGCACTCGCCTGCGCAAAGAGATCTTCTGCAGTTGGATGGGTTTCGTTTTCGTGCATCAGTTGGAAAATGAGTTGGCGCTGCGGTGTGAGCTTGCGGCCATTGGCCCGATAGGCGACTGCGAGAGATGCTGGGGATTGCATGGATTTGAAGATAGTTGGTTAACAACTAATTTGCAAGTCATGCGAATTAGCATTTGATGTGAATTAGGCCTCATCATCGTTCAATGTCTCGCTTTGACGGGGACCCGTTTAGGCTCGGCCCATGGATTTTGCGCGCGAAAGCAACCTTGCTCGCCTGCAGAACGAGCAGTTTGACGTATTAGTGGTTGGCGGTGGCATTACGGGCCTCGGTGTCGCCCTGGACGCCGCTTCCCGTGGGTTAAGCGTTGGCCTCGTTGAAAAGGATGACTTCTCCTCCGGCACCTCCTCAAAGAGCAGCAAGCTCATTCATGGTGGTTTGCGCTACCTGCAACAAGGTGAGATCGGTTTGGTCTACGAGGCACTGCATGAGCGCCAACGTCTTGTTCGAAACGCTCCGCATCTCGTCAGCGTCCTCCCCTTCATGATTCCGATCTTGACTCGCGACGGTGTTATCTCGAAGAAGATCTCCCGTGCACTCGGTAGCGCATTATGGATGTACGACCTCACCGGTGGATGGAGAATCGGAAAATTGCATCGTCGTCTGAATGCCGAACAGGCTTTCGCTCATATGCCGACAATGAGCAAAGAGAAGCTTGCCGCCGCATACCTCTATTACGACGCGGCTGCCGACGACTCACGACTGTGCATTGCAATTGCACGAACAGCAGTCGATCACGGTGCAGCGGTGGCTAATTATTGCGCCGTACAAACCATTACGCATGACAGCAATGGTCAGGCCAATGGTGCTGTCGTTCGCACTGTCGAGAATAAAGAATTTTCAATTTCTGCACGCTGTGTCGTGAATGCGGCCGGAGTGTGGGCCGACAACATTCGCAAAGCAGACGAAGGCACCGACCCGCACAGCATCCGGCCCGCCAAAGGAATCCATATCACCGTGCCATGGAAAATGGTGCGCAACGACATAGCGGTTGTTATTCCAGTGCGTCGCGACAAGCGCAGCCTCTTCGTGGTGCCTTGGGTAAGCAACGGAGACGGCACCTATCAATACACATACGTGGGTACGACTGATACCGACTTTGCTGGCGGAGTGAACGAATCGCAATCGAGCCACGATGACATTGAATACGTTCTAGAAGCACTCAATCAATCCGTTAACGGAAACATCACAGCCGACGACGTAACAGCGGTGTGGTCTGGTTTACGCCCATTGGTTCGTAACGAAGACGGAACGACGGCGACAGGAAAGACCGCAGATTTGTCTCGCAAACATCAGGTTCGAGTATCGGATAGCGGTGTTGTATCGATAGCGGGCGGCAAGCTCACCACGTATCGAAAAATGGCCGAACACACTGTTGATGAGGTGTTAAAGCAAGTTGGCAGAAAGGCAGCCTGCAAGACAAAGCGCCTTCGCTTCGTTGGCGCGACCGCAACGTCTTCCAAGAAACTCGATCGAGAAGCGTTACATCTACACCAACGCTTTGGTAGTGACGCACAAACTATCCATCAATTAATAGAGACCGACTCGTCGTTGGCTGATCCGCTCATCATCGGTCTTCCCTATTTGCGGGCTGAAGCAATTTTTGCCATTCGTTTTGAAATGGCAAAAACTCTTGACGACGTACTCTCTCGCAGAACCCGAGCCCGCATCATTAACCGACCAGCATCACTTGCAAGTGCGCGGGCTGTAGCCAAACTCATGGCAACCGAGCTGCATTGGGATGACGCGGAAGTTGAGCGCCAAGTGGCGAACTATGTTGATTCATGCGCCAAAGAAGCAGCCGCCGGCGAAGTAAGCGAAGCCGAATATTTAGCGTCCCAAACGAACTGACTGATCATGACCGAACCAACTCCACCCATTGCATTCAGCATTTCGCCCGACACCGTCGGCGAACAGTTTGTTGGCGGAATTTCAATAGATGAGTCGGTAATACAACAGCTCAAAACAGTCTGTTCAACATCGGTAGATGATGCCGACCGCGCCGAACATGGGCGTGACTGGTGGCCCCTTGCCATGCACTGGGCGCTAGCAGGTAAGACACCACGCAAACCGCAAGCCGTGTGTCGCCCAAAAAACACAGACGAAGTGGTGGCCATTGTCAACATTTGTAGACAGCACAACATTGCGCTCACGACGAGCGGTGGCCGCAGTGGCGTTTGTGGAAGCGCAGTACCGATGTTTGGCGGAGTCGTGCTCGACACCACCCAACTTGCCGGCGTCGTGTCGGTTGACCAAGTGTCCGGAATTGTCGAAGTGCTTCCTGGAACATTCGGCCCAGACATGGAGAATGAGCTTCAATCCAAATACGGAATCACCGTCGGTCATTTCCCACAGTCGTTTGATATTGCAACTGTTGGTGGTTGGGTTGCCTGTCGTGGTGCCGGCCAATTTTCCACCCGCTACGGGAAAATTGAAGACATGGTTGTGGCGCTCGAAGTTGTGCTGGCCGATGGCTCAGTCATTCGCACTGGCGGCGCACCTGCAGCAGCTACGGGCAGCGACATCACCCACCTCTTCATTGGTAGTGAAGGAACGCTTGGTGTAATTACCCGCGTTTGGCTTCGCGCACATCCGAAGGCAACATATGAAAAACGTGCCGCTTATCTTTTCCCGTCATTCGAAGACGGCATTGCTGCATGTCGAGACGCGGTGCGCAAGGAAGCAACACCTGCAGTGCTTCGCTTGTACGACGAAAGCGAAAGCAAGCGCAGCCACGGCACAGATGGAACTCAGTGCACACTTCTGGTGCTTGATGAAGGTGATCAGCGCTTGGTTGATGCAACGATGTCCATCGTCGACGAAGCTGCTCGCAATCACGGCGCAATCACTGGGAATGTAGAGCTAGTAGAAAAGTGGCTGCACCACCGCAATGACACCAGTGGGCTGCAAGCACTGACTTCGAAGGGCTACATCGTGGACACGATGGAAGTTGCAGCGCCCTGGTCGAAACTTGTTGGCATTTTCGATGATGTTCGAGCCGCATTTCTCGGTGTTGAGGGTGCTCGCGCGGCAACATGTCACCTCTCGCATAGCTACCTAGACGGTGCCTGTCTCTACTTCACTTTCGCCGGCGACAAGACGGACGATATCGATAGCGCATACATTGCGCTCTGGAACGCCGGACAACGAGCCGCCATCGCATCCGGATCAAATGTTTCGCATCACCACGGCGTTGGCATCAATCGCGCTCGTTTCATGAGCGAATCTCTCGGACAGTCGTTACAAGTGTTGCAAGCAATCAAGAACACACTTGATCCAACAGATATTTTCAACCCAGGCAAGCTTGGCCTTGCCACCTTGCGCGCTGGTACAAACTGGCCATGAGCATCCTTGTCATCGATGTAGGCACAAGTGGCCTACGCGCATCGGTAGTGCGAGACACAGGCGCAATTGAACACCTTCGTTACGAAGCATTCGCACCACAATCCCCTGCGCCTGGTTTGGTGGAGTTTGATGCACAACTGATGCGCGATGCGGTATTGCGTGTTTCTACTGCCGCGTTGCAAGCGGCTGGGTCGGTGAGCGCTGTTGGCATTACCAATCAGCGAGCAAGCACCATCATGTGGGATAAAGCCACCGGCATACCTTGCGGCCCAGCATTGGGTTGGCAGGATTTGCGAACGGTCATGGAATGCATCATGGCTCGCAGCGAACACAACATGTCGCTTGCTCCAAACCAAACAGCGACCAAAGCGTCGTGGATGTTGAAGAACTATTCACACAGCGCAAATGTTTGTTTTGGAACTGTGGATACCTGGGTTGCATTTGTTTTGTCCAATGGTGAATTGCACGTCACCGACCACTCCAACGCTGCAGTAACGGGTTTGTACGATGCGAACACTCACCAATGGTCGAGCCGCGCGCTCGACATCATGGGTGTTGATGTTGCAATGATGCCGAACGTTGTTGCTTCATCCGGGATAATTGGCGCTGCCACCGCACTGCCAGGCGCTCCCCCAATTGCTGCTCTCATCGGAGATCAACAGGGTTCACTTATTGGTCAAGGCTGCATCACTGCTGGAAAAACAAAGATCACGTTTGGCACAGGTGGCATGCTCGACACATTCACGGGATCCACAGCGCCGACATCTGCGAACCGCCTGCAGGGCGGAACGTTTCCAATCGTTGCGTATAGCGACGCTCACGGAATTCATTGGGGCAACGAAGCAATCATGTTGTCTGCCGGCACAAACATCGACTGGCTGTGCACCGACATGCAACTTATTGACTCGCCAGAACACAGCCACGAAGTGGCGTCGCAAGTCGAAACCTCCGATGGTGTGGTGTATGTGCCGGCACTCCTCGGCCTCGGAACACCCAAGTGGGATTACGGTGCTCGTGGAACGCTGCTTGGTATCACCCGCGGAACGAGCCGCGCCCACATCGTTCGTGCAGTTCTGGAAGGCATCGCGCATAGAGGTGCAGACATGGTGGACGCATCGCAATCAGATTCGGGTCTCACAATCGACCGCATCCGTATTGATGGCGGCATGAGTAAGAACCCCACCTTTGTGCAAGCACTTGCCAACGCAACACAGCGAACCGTGGAAGTGTCTCCCGTCACCGAGGCCACCACGCTCGGTGCAGCATTCTTGGCGGGAGTTGCCGTAGGTACGTGGAAAACCTTGCCAGACGCGGTTTCAACGTGGAAACCTGCGCAACAAATAGCCCCGAGTGCGGTTCTCAACAGGGATCAATGGGCCAGTGCGATCTCCCGCGCGGGTGGTTGGATACCCGAGTTATCGGGTCTTGACTTCTAGATTAAGTACGCCCCGTTTGGGCAATACTTGTTGAACCTTCGGAAAGGAACTACATCGTGCCCATCGCAAAGCAACGCGCACCGCGTAGCGCGCCACCTAAACAGCCAACGAGCAACGACAAGCAGCTGCTTGCGTTCGCTCAAGAAGCCGAACTTGCCGTGCACGACCTGTACGCAACAGTTGTTTCTTCGTCCAAGTTCACTGGCGATGAGGCTGCGATGCTGTCCATGTTCACCGAACACCACAAGGCTTACGCTCAGGCAATAAACGGACTATTGGGAAAGTACGCAACCAACAGCCGTAACGAATCGATTTATCAGACATATGTTGGTCAACTCACCACCATGCAGAACATCTATACAACTTTGCAGGCTCTTGAAAACACGCTCGCAAAGACCCACATCGACATTCTCGGCAATTTAGAGGGAATTGATGGAGCGCAACTTGTTGCCTCGATCATCACCGCCGAAGCACGCCATGCAGCCGTGTTTGGAACGCTTCCAACACTGTCTCTTTCGAGCGCACTTGATAATCCTGCGGCCTCGATTGCCCCTGCTTCGTCCGCACCAGCAACTCCTGAAACGACGGTGGCACCATGAGCAACTTCGAAAATCTTTCGCGTCGCGAACTTCTTCGCATTAGCGCGCTCTCCATCGGCGGAACCGCATTCCTCGCATCTTGTGGCAAACAAAGCGGCGTTCAGAGCAGCTCCAACATTGCCAGTGCCGGGTCTGTTCCAGCTCTTCAACCTGCCAACAGCGGCGACATCACCGACATCGTCTTACTTCGTACCGCGGCATCGCTCGAGTACAACGCAATTGACACCTACAACATGGTGATTGAAGACGGATTGCTCACTGGTGAATTTGCGAAACTGTCCGACGCAGCGAAACGTTTCCGCGACGACCACGTGGCACACGCAGCAGCAATCAACTCGCTCGTCGTTTCTCTTGGTGGCAAAGCACACGAGTGCGCCAACGAGCGCATCGATCGCTTGTACATTCAGCCTGCACTCAAGTTGATAACAACCGAAGGCAACGAAGATGTAAGCCGCGATGTTGTTGCACTTGCACACGCGCTAGAGAACCTTGCCACCCAGACATACCAGGGGGTTGTTGGTTTACTTACCAGCCCCAAGTTGCGCGGCGATGCAATGCGAATTGCTCACGACGAGGCACGACACGCAGTTGTCTTGGCCCAAGTACTCAACCCTGGATACGCATCTGTTGGCCCAACGGTTAACGAAGCAACCGGCAAAGCCAACGTTGCCTCGGTGCCTGGCGCATTCGGAGTGCTGTCCAGCATTCAAGTTTCTTTGGGCAAGGCAAACGCCGAGGGCGTCAAGCCATCCCTCACCATGGAAACTCCAAGCCTCAACGGCTTGATCTACGACAACGTCACCTGCTGACCCCCGTACACTGATCGCGACGGTGAGTAGGCCGGGTGACCGCGGTGAATGAGTGCTTGCACTTATTCATTGAGGAAAGTCGGGGCTTCACAGGACAGAATGCTGGCGAGAGCCAGGTTGGGGCGACCTGACGTGTGGTGCAACAGAGAACAAACCGCCGATGGGCAGTGGCTGCAAAGCCACCGTCACAGGCAAGGCTGAAACGGTGCGGTAAGAGCGCACCAGCGCATGAGGCAACTTGTGCGGCTTGGTATCCCCATTCGAAGCAAGACCATGCAGAGAGCATGAGCTGTCCGCTCGTTGGCTATTCGTAGCCAGCAACTCTCGGGTAGGTTGCACAGAGGGATGGTCATCGGTTGGCGCGAGAAATTGCGACGACTACAGAACCCCGCTTATAGGCCAACTCACCGTCACTTGCCCCCTTTGCGCAGTGCCAACATGGCCACTCTAAGGCCATAATTCACCTACTGTTCACCATATGATCTATGACCCAACATTGGGACTTGTATTCATTAAAACTACAAAGGTTGCAGGCTCGTCGTTTGAAGTAGCCATTACCCCCCTCCTATCCGAGCAAGCCATCATCACGCTCAACGAACGTTGGGTTGCAGATCGCGTTGCAGCAAAGACCATTCAACTGCGAAATACGCACTGGCTCCCACCGACGAGGCTTGCCGCCCAGGTGCTTCGACATAGACATGACGCCTTATGTATTCCAGCCGACATCCTTCGCGGACGTGGTTCAAGGCATGAATGCTTTTCATTCGAAAAAGACCACATGACCGCACAACAAATACGCGATCAGATTGGACAAGCCGAATGGGACCGCTGCTTGAAGGTCGCAATCATTCGCAACCCATACGAACGAGTGGTGTCCGATTACTTTATGAAGCGTGGGCGCAGTTTATCTCCCAATGATTTCCCTCCAATTAGTGAATGGCTCCGCCGCAACCCTGAGCGAATCTTGCGCAACGAACAAATCTTGCGATTGAGCGAGCCAGGAGCCGACCAGTCTCCGCAAAAGCAGATTGACCTGGATTTTGTAATCAAATATGAAAGTTTCGAGACAGATCTCATGCGCCTCTCAAACGAACTCGGCATCGACGGAAATACACTTTGCGAGCGTTTTCAAGCAACAAGAATTCACAGTGAGTTCAAAAGCAATCAGGCATTGATGTTGAAGAGATTTGCTCTAGATCCCCAATCGAAGTCGCTTATCGACAGTTTGCTCTCTTGGCAGTTTGAAGCGTTTGGTTACGAATCAGTTGTACCCTTCGAAGAAACTGCCTAGGCCCTAAGCCAACTCACCGTCACTTTTACAAAACTGTTTCAGGTTTGAAAGTGGGCCTCAAACCCCATGAGCGCCAGCCGTAACCGTGGCGCGTAAGCCCCTCGACATAAATAGCTCGTGCCGCGGCGAATTGCTTGTCAACATCGAACAAGTCGTCACACGTCGAAAGTATTTGCTTCTCTTGCAAGAAGCCAACGGCGTAGTACTCCACAGGGCTGCACCAAAAGGCATTCACTTGGAACAGCGAATACGAGGGCTTTCCGTTGGTGTCCTTAGGGTTGAACGCGTCAACAAGGCAACGAGACTCGCGGTGCAAAATGTGATCGATTATCGGCCACTGGCTTGCCGGCCAAAACCGCATGGCCGTATCGAACCACTGTGGGCACTTCGACCACGGCGGGGCCATGGGGGTCGTTTCAACCGATCCGCCAGCCTCCCGAGTCGCTGCTTCGGCGGGCGGAATGGCTATCTCCAGGGTGGCCGAGCCCAGGCCAAGGGCGGCAACTATGAAAAATGGGGCAACGATCAGGCGTAAACGAGACGGAATACGGGCTCACTTTCGGTTGTTAATTAATTTTACTTAACCCTTGCACCGAAAAGGGGGAAATGATATCCCTCGACTGACGTCACACCCTTATGTTTATTGGGTTTGCTGGAATTTCTTGCCCAATTGGCCAATCTGCGACCGAACCCAGAGGATGAGACCGACACCCACCAGCTCGAGCCCAACGTTGATCCAGCCTCGGTCAATGGACGGCAAAGCCTGCTCATAGGTGGCGAACCCACCCAGAGGCCACCAAAACATGCTGGTGTTGGCGAAAGCGCCGTCAAAAACCAGGTGCATGAACAAACCGATGATCAGGGCCAGCAACGGTTTGCGAACGGGCCGCCGGCCGGTGGTGATCAACATGACCACTGCCAGCAGCGCTATCACCGTGACCACGCTGTGCATGGGGCCGGCACCTCCCCCAATTCCATCGATCACGTCGGGGATCAGCGCACCGACCACTACAAGTCGATAATTGAACTGAGGGTCACGAAAGACAAACCACACTGCCGCTATCGAAGTACCCACAAACCACAGCAGCATCAATAACCAACGTCGAAAAAGATGAAGCAACCGCAGTGGGGGCACTCTGGGCGATCGGTTTCGGGCAGCGCCCTTAGCGCACTGATTTCGCCCTGGGCTATGTCGAGGTGGCAGGCTCCGCAAGTAGGGCCAGACAACTTTGCGATTGCGCCGTCTGGCCGATGTTTGCGCTTGGCTTCGTACGTGCCCAACAACGAAGCGGGCACCACCAACGATTGCGCACTTCGTTGCTGCACTAATCGATCAAGATTCTCATTCTCCTCACGCTGAGCCGCTGCAAGCTTTTCCGCGGCGGCATCATGAAGCTGTTTGGCGTGTACAAGTTGCGACGATATTTGCACTTGCTCGCGCTCACACAGTTCGACCGACTCCAACAATTCCAGCTCGCGATCATCCAGTTGTGATCGTTGCTGAGTACATGTCGCGATCTCGTGTTGCAGTGCCTCGGCCTCGCGCGGCGCAATGACTGTTTTTAATTGCTTGTTCAATCGAGCAATCGCGGTGTCATTGGCATGGCCCGCCACCTCTAGGTCGGCTATCTCTTTTTTCGCCGCAGCAATTCGAGCAGCAGTTTCGTCTAACGATTTTTTGATGGTTGCAACGTCGTTCTTGGTAGACGTGTGTAATTCGATTTCAGGAAGATGAGAGAGACGATGCTTGGATTGGGCAATTGCAATATCCGAAAGTTGTACCGCGTAAAGATCGGCCAACTCGCTCATGAATTAGCCTGCTTCAACTGTTTGCACAGAGGCAGGAAACGGAGCAGCGCATTCATACACCCAATACTCGCCGATTCTGATGGTGTTTGTTGGAGAAAACGGGTTGGTGTCTGTTGGTGCAATGGTCGTTCCTGGGTCGACAACGTTGACGACCACCGTGTTCGTTGGGTCAAATGGGACGGTGGTGGTGGTTGGCGCAGGTTTGCCAAGCTTTGTGGTCGGCGGTGCAATCGTTGGCGGGACAGTCCCGGAAACGACCTTCGCAAGACACTCGTTGCCGGGCAAGTAAATGCGCATTGGCGACGGGTCTGGGCGTGTTTCGGTGGCCACTGCGTCTGGCGGCGCTTCCCAATCCTCTATCGGCAAATTGATGTGGGCTGCATCCATAAATTGTTTCCAAATACGTGCGGGGTACATCGAACCCTGAACCCGCGTGATGCCATCTTTGGCAACGAATTCGGGAATGTTGACCATCGGCGTGTACGCCTTCGGGTCGCCCACCCACACAGCGGTAGTCATTTGCTTGCTGAAACCTACGAACCACGCGTTGGTGTTGTCGTCCTGCGTGCCTGTCTTCCCCGCTGCCGGACGATCGTTCTCCAACGGCGTGCGCCGTGCGGTACCAAACTTGATAACGCCCTTCAACGTGTCGACTGCACGAAGCGCCACATCGGGCGTAAGCACTTGTTCGGGGGCCAACTCGTGACGGTACAACTCGACGCCGTTGTCCTCGATGCGCTCAATGAAATATGGCTGCATGTGAACGCCGCCGTTGGCAATGGTCTGAACTCCTGACGCCATATCCAGTGGGCTGAGTTCGTTGGCGCCAGTTGCCAACGACGCATAGGGCTGGATGGCAAACGTTTCAGGGTTCGTCCATTCGCTATTTATCATTTTGTACATCAACGAAACGGTTCGCTCTAAGCCAACAACCTGCGACAAACGGGCGTAAGCGCAGTTAATTGAAAGAGCCGTCATGGTGCGCAATGGGGCAACACTTTGACTCACACCTTTCGAAATCAGGAATGGTTCTTCTGGCTTGCCGGGGTTCGGCAACGTGCAGGGCAAAGTTCCATCAATTACGTCGTCGGGAAGAATGCCAGCCTGCAACGCCGCGGCCAGGATGAACATCTTTACGCTGGATCCTGTTTGCCTTCTGCGCATTGCAAGGTTGATCTCGTTGTTCGCGGCTTCGAAACCTGCGCCACCAACCATCGCGCGCACGCCACCAGTGAGATTGTCGATTGATAGCACTGCTGCTTCGATCCCGGTCTTGTTTACGGGCAACTGCTCAAGTGCTGCTACTTCGGCGGCCGCCTGCGCATCTTTGTCCAGCGTTGTATAAATCTTCAAGCCACCACGAAAGATTTTGTTATAACGCTCTTGATACGTTGCACCAAGCACGGTGCTTCGATTGAGCAGATAATCCTTAACTTCCTCAGTGAAGTACGTGCGGTTGATGTCTTGCGTTGGAACACTGTTGGCATTTTCGGGAATCGGGCACTCTGCATCAAGAGACGTGCGAACCTTGGGCGTCTCCCAACCTTTGCAGGCATCTGTTGCTTCATCCACTGTGAGCAATTCGGTTTCAACCATTCGGCCGAGCACAATCTTGTAACGCTGGCGCGCCGCATCTGGGCGACGAATGGGGTCGTAACTGGATGGCGCCTGCACTAGGCCGGCAAGGAATGCGCCCTGCAACTCGGTGAGCCCTGCGACGGGAGTACCGAAATACACCTCGG
Source organism: Acidimicrobium ferrooxidans DSM 10331 (assembly GCA_945900735.1). GTDB lineage: Bacteria > Actinomycetota > Acidimicrobiia > Acidimicrobiales > Ilumatobacteraceae > UBA3006. Next base: position 15,691 of record CAMDJX010000018.1, read on the forward strand.
CTGCAGCTTGCAGCCCGTATGCGTTGTTACCGAAAAAAACCGTATTGATGTAACGCTCAAGAATCTCGCGTTTGGGCACTTCCTTTTCCAACATTGCGGCGTATCGCGCCTGCAACACCTTGTACCTTCCATCTCGATCGAGACCCGCAAGGAATTCGTTTTTGACAACTTGCTGCGTGATGGTCGAAGCACCCTGGCGCGACGAACCGGCTTGGTAGTTGGAGAGAAGCGCTCGTACAGACGCGCGCAAGTTGACACCCTTGTGGTCGTAGAAACCAGTGTCTTCAACCGCAAGTAACGCCGCGATTACGTGTTCCGGTACGGAGTCGACAGGTGTTCGTTGCGTATTTTCAATCTGAAATACGCCGATTTGCTGACCGTTGATGTCGTACAGCACACTGCGCTGCGCAAGACCCGAGAATTGCGAGAGCTGCACGGGCACCTGGCTATGTGCATTCAATATGCCCCAAGCCTGGGGGGCGATAGCAACAACGAGCGCTGAAATACACAGCGCACCGGCAACTGCAGTGATCAGCAGGCGCAGACTCAGCCTCAAGTGGGGGTTCACGACACAAATAACGCTACTCTGCCCCAATGCCATCTTCCCGCCAGCTCCCTCGCAAACCCTTCCGTTTCGGCGTTCAAGCCAATAGCGCCCCCGACCGAAAGTCGTGGGTCGACCTGTCCAAGCGCGTTGAGGCAAACGGCTACAGCGTGCTTACCTTGCCCGATCACTTCACCGATCAGTTGGCCCCGATGCCAGCACTGATGTGCGCTGCAGATGTCACATCAACTTTGCGTCTTGGCGCACTCGTATGGGACAACGACTACAAGCACCCACTTGTTTTCGCAAAAGAGATTGCGACGATGGACGTGCTTTCCGAAGGACGCATCGAATTGGGTATCGGTGCTGGCTGGATGAAGACCGACTACGAGCAATCCGGAATCCCTTACGATTCACCCGGCGTTCGTATCGATCGCATGATTGAGGGCATCGATGTCATGCGTGGCTGTTTTGCAGAAGGCCCATTCTCGTTTTCGGGAAAGCATTACACCATCACCAACTACAACGGCATGCCAAAGCCGCTGCAAGGCGCGTGCCCTCCAATCTTGATGGGTGGCGGTGGCAAGCGTTTCCTCACCTATGCAGCACAGCAAGCAGACATCGTTGGCATTAACGCAACGATGACGGCAGGCGCCGTTGGCCCAGAGGCCATCTCAACGATGACCGCAGAAGCAGTTGACGCCAAAGTTGACATCGTGCGAGAGGCTTCGGGTGGCCGAATTGCCGATATCGAGATGAACATCAGAGCATTCCTCGTCAACATCACCGACGATGCACAAGGTGCGATCGAAAGATTGTCAAAGGGAATGGGCGTTGAAGCGTCGATGATTGCCGAAACACCTTTCGCTCTCATGGGACCACCATCAAAACTGATCGAAGACTTGCTCGCACGCCGCGAGCGTTGGGGTTTCTCTTACGTCATTGTTGGTGCGGAAGACGTGGAAAGTTTTGCTCCAGTAGTTGCTGCGCTCAACGGAAAATAGTTACTGCACCAACTGAGACATAACAGTTGATAAATATCTATCAACTTCAGCGTCAACACTTCCCGAAGCGATGTCTACCTTTTCATGCACAGTAGGAATGAGATACTCATCTCCGACAAGCGTTGCACCAAGTGGCTCGATCATTGATCGCAACCACTCAACTGCCTGCTTGCTTCCACTTGGCCCAGGAGAGGCACCCGTAACTGCAACGCGCTTGCCCACCATGGAATGGCTACCCATCGGCCGAGTAGCCCAGTCGACCAGGTTCTTCAAGCCGCCGGGTAACGCATAGTTATAGGTGGGGGTAATAAACAAAATGCCCGCGGCATCACTAATACCGCGCCTCAGCCTGGCAACAACTTCCGGTGGCGTTTGGTTGTCGAGGTCGGCGTCGTAATGCGGCAAGTCGCGCATTTCCGCGTAAACACGGGCTTCGAACCCCGCGGGCACATGCTTAACGGCATGCACAGCAAGGAAACTGTTGTACGAGGCCTTACGTAGGCTGCCGCTGATGACGAGGATTTCTGGGTTGCTCATAAGTTTGCTCAATGTAGTGGTATTTGGCACCATGTCTCATAGTCTTACTATCGGAATTGCCACAAGGGCTTTTCCATAAAACTAAGAAAAGAGAAAATAATGCGAGGTACCGTTAAATTTTTCAACGCCGAGAAGGGCTATGGCTTCATCTCACGTGATGGTGGAGAGGACGTATTCGTTCACTTCTCCAACATCAAGGGCGAAGGCTATAAGTCACTGTTTGAGGGCCAGGCCGTTGAATTCGACGTTGCCCCAGGTCGCAAGGGTGAAGAAGCACAAAACGTCGTTGTTGTCTGACAACAACCAGTAATAACTAGTCGATCGGATCGATCGGCGTGCTTAAACCACACGCCGATTCGATCTGCTCGGCAAGAGCAAGACAACGCAAGTCGGTGTAACGAGCACCAGTCACCTGCACTCCCACTGGAAGCGAGTCGGCCATTCCGCCCGGCACCACCACTGCAGGAAGCCCCAGCAAGTTTGCTGGAAGAACAGACCTCATCAATTCGACGGTAGCTAACGCACCGGCTTCACTATTGATGTCAAAGTCGTAGACAAATGGCGGCTGAGTCCATGTTGGCGAAAGCAACACTTGGTAGGTATCGAACCACTGACCCCATCTACGGCCGATCCCATTTCGCTGCACTTGCGCATTCGCCCATGCGGCAAGGTCAACCTTTTCGTAGTTCATGGTGGTGAGCTCGACGAATTTTCGCCCTCCCTCACCCATCACCATCTCTAGTAATTCGCGCTGCAGCTCCAACTCGCCAAACAACTGTGTGCGCCATACTTCGCACGCCAATTCAAAATCGGGTGGGGTTGCTTCAACAACGTCGTGACCAGCATTCGAAAGTGCGTCTGCCGTTTTACGCACTACGTCTGCAACACCAGCGTGCGTTGAACCACCTGGGGGTGTTGGCATCACTGCAACACGAACTTTCTCTCCGTGCTTCAAGTCGGCAAGCAGTGCTGGCACGCTGATTGGATCGCGCGAATGTTGCCCAGCGACAACGCCCAAACCTAGGCGCACGTCTGCAATTGTGCGGGCCATCACACCCTGGATCAACATCAACTGCGAACTAAGCCCCGCATCCTCAACTGGGAAATAGTTGGCGTCGGGAACTACGCCTTGCGTTGGCTTGATCGAAGCGATACCGCAACAATGCGCGGGGTTACGAAGCGACCCACCGATGTCGTTACCCAAACCAAGCGGAGACATGCCGCTTGCAAGTGCCGCCCCCTCACCGCCACTGGAGCCACCCGCCGTGCGATCGGACTTCCACGGGTTTTTGGTACGGCCATACAAGCTCGAGTCGGTGTGAATGCGCAGACCCAAGTCGGGCAGGTTGGTACGGCCAATGACAATTGCACCTGCGGCCTTGATGCGCTCTACCGTCGGCGCGTCTGCAGGCGGGATTGCCTCGGCCAGCGCAGGAATACCCTGCGTGGTTGGGTAACCAGCGATGTCGATGTTTTCTTTCACGGTCATCGGCACGCCGTGCAACGGCCCTAGTTTTTCACCGGCGCGCACCGCGGCGTCAGCCAAGTCGGCCCCCGCAAGTGCCTCATCGGCAAGCACACGAACGATCGCATTTATTTTGGGGTTCACTTCGGCAATTCGTTGTAGATGGGCTTCCACCACCTCGCGGCTTGTCACCTTCTTATTGCGAATGTCGGCTGCTATCTGAGTAGCGGTGTTTTGCCAAATTTCGTTTGCCATGTGCGCCCCTTGTCTCTGACTGCATTACAAACTAGTGGTTTGAGTAAGTTATTTTCCCATGGACCGAGTGGCCCGAAGGGCAATTCTTCACATAGGAACCCACAAGACTGGCACCACCTCGTTCCAGCATTGGCTCCGAATCCACCACGAACGGCTGGCCATCGAACATGGCATCGATATCTACGAGGGTCTGTTTCAAAACAACCGAGAGATTGCGTTGCTGTGCGCAGATGGGTCGAAGCAATACCCGACTATGCGCCGAATCCCCGAGTGGAATACCGAGCACTGGCAACGCCATGTCACCCAACATGTGCTTTCACAAGTTGAAGGGCCAGCGGAGACGCTGGTTATTGCTTCCGAGACACTTTCATTTCTGCGCAACCCCGCGGAATTGTCGGCCCTCGCAAAGTTGCTGACAACTCGTGAGGTAACGGTTGTTGTCACGCTGCGGGAACGGAGCGATTACCTCCGATCATGGGCCGAACACCTGACACGAGATGGATTTACGCTGAGCGACGACCCGAATTCGTTTGCCTATATACAACCAGATTCTTGGCTTGCCGATTACGACTCTTTACTAGCCGCCTATCGAAATCAGTTTGGGCAAGAATCGGTTCGTGTTGTCGACTATGAGGCAGAAATTCAGGCCAACACAACCGTCATCCCCGGAATTATGAAACACATCGTTGCCACCACGGACGACCTTCCCGAATGGCACGGAGTGTTCAAAAACTCGTCGAAGCAGTTTTCGGAAAAGCGAAAGCCATTTCTGCAACGGGCTATCCGCCGGTTGACGCGGCGCTAATGCCCTCGAGCAGAATCTCTTCACTTGATTCTCCGCCGCAAGTGAGCAAACTTTGGGGCGAACTGAGATCGGTGGTTCTCATCAGCGTTGCAACCACATCAAATTGAGGCAAGGCCATGGCAACCTGCCCGCACGCCCCCGACATGTAATAAGCGCCACTTGGGTCTAGCCACCACAGCAACCCATAGTCGTCTTTCAATGTGCTCGATTGTTTAATCGCCTCGGCGACGAATGCCTGAGAAATGATTTGCTTCCCCTGATATGAACCTTCATCGAGCACTAGTTGTGTCAATGTGGCCAAATCTCGACACGACGTCTGCATGCCGGCGTACAGGCCTGCATTGCC